>NZ_CP150484.1:6440198-6637093 GCF_037997115.1 Amycolatopsis coloradensis | reverse complement strand
CCCTTGCGCCAGGCGCAAGGAAGGGGGCCTTCATGTACTACGAGCAGTGGGCCTCCGGTTACCGGGCAATGGGGCCGGGGTGGCGAACAGCGCCCGGGACAAGCGGTGTCCCCGCCCAGGATGAGGCCATGCCCGAGCTGCGTCCGTCTCGTCCGGTCCGGAGAATCTGATGGCGACACCCGAAGAACTGGTGACCGCGCTGCGGGAGTCGGTCAAGGAGAACAGCAGGCTGGCCGCGCGCAACCGTGAACTCGCCGACGCGGCGAGGGAACCGGTCGCGATCATCGGCATGGGATGCCGCTACCCGGGCGGGGTCGATTCGCCCGAGGCGTTATGGGATCTGGTGGCCGCCGGCCGCGACGCGGTTTCGGGGTTCCCCGCCGACCGCGGCTGGAATCTCGCCGAGCTGTTCCACCCCGACCCCGATCACCCCGGCACGTCGTACGCGCGTGAAGGCGGATTCCTCCACGAGGCCGCCGAATTCGACCCCGAGTTCTTCGGCATCTCGCCGCGCGAAGCGCTCGCGATGGATCCGCAGCAGCGGCTCCTGCTGCAGATCAGCTGGGAGGCGATCGAACGCGCCGGGCTCGACGCGTCGGCGTTGAAGGGCAGCGCGACCGGGGTGTTCGCCGGGATCATGTACCACGACTACGGAGCCGGCGTTTCCGAGCTGCCCGAAGGGGTCGAAGGCTTCCTAGGCACCGGCACCGCCGGCAGTGTGCTTTCCGGCCGCGTCGCCTACACGTTCGGCTTCGAGGGGCCGGCCGTGTCGGTCGACACGGCTTGCTCGTCGTCGCTCGTGGCCGTGCACCTGGCCGCGCAGGCGCTGCGGGCGGGGGAGTGTTCGCTCGCGCTGGCGGGCGGCGCGACGGTGATGGCGGTCCCGGACACGTTCGTCGAGTTCTCCCGCCAGCGCGGGCTGGCCCCGGACGGGCGCTGCAAGTCGTTCGGTGCGGGCGCCGACGGCACCGGGTGGGGGGAGGGTGCCGGAGTCCTGCTGCTGGAGAAGCTGTCCGACGCCGTCCGCAACGGGCACCGGGTGCTGGCCGTCGTGCAGGGCTCCGCGGTCAACTCCGACGGCGCGTCGAACGGGCTCACCGCGCCGAACGGGCCGTCCCAGCAACGTGTGATCCGCGCCGCGCTGGCGAGCGCCCGACTGTCCACTTCGGACATCGACGTCGTCGAGGCGCACGGCACGGGCACGAAACTCGGTGACCCGATCGAGGCGGACACCCTGCTCGCCACGTACGGCCGCGACCGGGAAAACCCGCTGTGGCTCGGTTCGGTCAAGTCGAACATCGGGCACACGCAGGCCGCCGCCGGGGTCGCCGGGATCATCAAGATGGTCGAGGCGCTGCGCCGCGGTGAACTGCCGCGCACGCTGCACGCCGACGAGCCGTCCCCGCACGTGGCCTGGGATTCCGGCGCGGTCGAGCTGCTCACCGAGCACCGGCCCTGGCCCGAGACCGGCCGCCCGCGCGCGGCGGCGGTGTCGTCGTTCGGGATCAGCGGCACCAACTCGCACGTCATCCTTCGCCAGGCGCCGGAGCCTGCCCCCGCCGAAACCGCGGCGGGACGAGCCCGGGTCCCGTGGGTGCTGTCCGCGCGCACCGAGGCCGCGCTGCCCGAGCTGGCCGACCGGTTGCTCCAGACCGGGGGAGATCCCGCGGACATCGCCTGGTCACTGGCCACCGGCCGGACGCCGCTGCCGTATCGCGCGGTCGTCACCGGTGCCGGCGAAGACGAACTTCGCGCAGGCCTCGGCGCCCTGGCCCGCGGTGAGTCCGCGCCCGGCGTCGTCGCCGGCCGCGCGGGCAGCGGCAAACTGGCCTTCCTCTGCACCGGGCAGGGCTCGCAGCGGCTCGCGATGGGCGCCGGGCTCGCCGCGGCCTTCCCCGTGTTCGCCGAGACCTTCGAACGCGTCGCGGACCGGCTCGACGCGCACACCGGCTTCAAGCTGGCCGAAGTCCTCGCAAGCGAAGACCAGGCCAGGATCGACCGGACCGACGTCGCGCAGCCCGCGTTGTTCGCCTTCGAGGTCGCGATGGCCGAACTCGTGCGGTCCTGGGGGGTGGAGCCGGACTTCCTGATCGGGCACTCGATCGGCGAGCTCGCCGCGGCGTACCTCGCCGGGGTGTGGTCGCTGGAGGACGCCGCCCGGCTGGTCGCCGCCCGCGGCAGGCTGATGCAGGCGCAGCCCGAGGGCGGCGTCATGGTCGCGTTGCAGGCCACCGAGGCGGAACTGGATCTGCCCGGCGGAGTGAGCATCGCCGCGATCAACGGTCCTTCCTCCCTGGTTCTTTCCGGTGAGGAGAAGGCGGTCACCGCGGTGGTCGAAACCTTCCCCGGCCGGCGCTCCAAGCGGCTTTCGGTCAGCCACGCCTTCCACTCCGCGATGATGGACGGGATGCTCGACGACTTCCGCGAGGTCGCCGAGAGCGTGACGTACGCCGAGCCGCGGATTCCGATCGTCTCCGGGGACGTCCGCGACCCGGAGTACTGGGTGCGGCAGGTGCGCGAACCCGTCCGGTTCGCCGACGGCGTCGCGAACCTGCACGCCCGCGGTGTCCGGCGCTTCGTCGAGATCGGGCCGGACGCCTCCCTGACCGCGCTCGGCGCCGACTGCGTCAGCGACGGTGTCTTCATCGCCACGCAACGGAAAGATCGTGACGAAGCCGCCGCCGCGGACCTGGCGCGAGGGCAGCTCTTCACCGCCGGGGTGCGGCTCGACTGGGCCCGGATCTTCGACGGTACCGGCGCCACCCGTGTCGACTTGCCGACGTATCCCTTCCGGCGGGACCGCTTCTGGCTCGCCGCCGAGCAGACCGCCCCTCCCGCGCGGCGATACGAAGTCGTCTGGCGTCCGATGGAGCCGGTGGTGTCGCAGGAGTCCTGGACCGTCTACGCCCCCGAAAACACCGCATGGGCGGAAGCCGCGGCGAAGGCGCTCGACGCGCCACTGGTGACGGAAGTTCCCGAGACCGGCCCGGTCCTCGCGTTCCCGGCGGACGGTGCCGCGCTCGCCGCTCTCCTGCGGGAAACCCCGGCGAAGGTGTGGTGTGCCACCAGCGATCCCGGCGTCGCCGCGGTCGCGCGGATCGCGGCGATCGAGCAGCCCCGCCGCTGGGGTGGTTGCGTGACCTTGCCCGAGCAGACGGACGAGGCCGCCCGGCTGCGCGACGTGCTCGGTGGCCCCGAGGACGAGGTCGCGATCCGCGCCGACGGGATCTTCGCCCGCCGGTTCGTCCCCGCCGCCCCCGCGCCCGGAGCGACGTGGACCACCTCCGGAACCGCGCTGATCACCGGCGGTACCGGGGCACTGGGCGCGCTCGTGGCCGAACGGCTGATCCGCGCCGGAACCGAACACGTCGTACTGCTCTCCCGTCGTGGCGAAGACGCGCCGGGTGTGGCGGAGCTGCGCGACCGGCTCGAAGGTCTCGGCGCCCGCGTCGGCATCCACGCCTGCGACGCCGCCGACCGGGACGCACTGTCCACAGTGGTCACGAGCCTGACCGATCTCCGCGTGGTCGTGCACACGGCCGGCGTCCTCGACGACGCCCTGCTCGACGACGCCACCGCGGAGCGGTTCGAGGCTGTCGCCCGGCCGAAGGTGACCGCCGCGCGGCATCTGCGGGAGCTGACGAAAGACCTCGACGCGCTGGTCCTGTTCTCGTCCATCGCCGGGGTGCTCGGCAACGGCGGTCAGGCCGCCTACGCCGCCGCGAACGCGGAACTCGACGCGCTCGCGGCCCAATGGCGGACCGAAGGCGTCAAAGCGCTGTCGATCGCCTGGGGCCCGTGGGCCGAGGGAGGTATGGCCGAGGCGGTCGACGACGCCGTCCGCCGCAAAGGTCTGCGTCCGATGACCCCCGAGTCCGCGGCGGAGGAGTTCGTCCGGGCGATCGCCACCGGCGACACCTGTGTCACCGTCGCCGACTTCGACTGGCCGTCCTTCTTCGAGGACTTCCGCGCCGCGCCGATGCTCGCCGAACTGCCGCGACCGGAAACCGCGGCCGCCGAAGCACCGGTGGCGGATCTGCGGTCGCGGCTGAGCGGCCTGATCGAACCCGAACAGCGACGGCTGTTGCTGAAGGTCGCCCGCGAGACCGTGGCCAAGGTGCTCGGCCATCCGGACACGTCGGCGATCGGCCCGGACCGCGCGTTCACCGAGCTCGGTTTCGACTCGCTCACCGCGGTCGAACTGCGCAACCGCCTCGACGCCGCGACCGGCCTCGCCGTACCCGCGACGCTCGTCTTCGACCATCCGACTCCGCAGGCCCTCGCCGACTACCTCTGGCAGGAACTCGCCGGGACGGACGACGACGTGGAGGGCCTGCTCGACGGACTGGAAGCGGCGCTGAGCCGTCTCGACGCGGGCAGTGACGAGCACGCGAAAGCAGGCGCCCGCCTGCGGAAACTCGCCGAGAGCCTCGACGGCCCCGGCTTCACGCCGTCTTCGGACGACGAACTCTTCGCCTTCATTGACCGGCAACTCGGCGCTTGAGCCGGGTGCACGCGACCTCGACCGATGAGTGGGGACACCGTGGGTGAGAACGACAAGCTTCGCGACTACCTGACGCGAGTCACCGGCGAACTGCAGCGCACGCGCGGCAGGCTGGCCGCACTGGAGGACCGCGCCGCCGAACCGATCGCGATCGTCGGCATGGGCTGCCGGTTCCCCGGCGGCGTCCGCACGCCGGAGCGGTTCTGGGAACTGCTGACCGCCGGGGAGCACGGGATCACCGGGTTCCCCGAAGACCGCGGCTGGGACGTCGGCGCGCTCGTCGACCCGGACCCGGACCACCTGGGCACCAGCTACGTCGACCGCGGCGGATTTGTCGAGGGCGCAGGGGAATTCGATCCGGAGTTCTTCGGGATCTCGCCGCGTGAGGCCGTCTCGATGGATCCGCAGCAGCGGCTCCTGCTGGAGACGTCGTGGGAGGCGCTGGAACGCGGCGGGATCGACCCGGCCTCGTTGTCCGGCAGCCGCGCGGGGGTCTTCGTCGGCACCAACGGCCAGGACTACGGCCGTGATCTGCCCAAGGGCGTCGAAGGCGTCGAGGGCTACCTCGGCACCGGTATCTCCGGCAGTGTCCTTTCCGGACGGATCTCCTACGTGCTCGGGCTCGAAGGCCCGTCGGTCACCGTCGACACGGCGTGCTCGGCGTCGCTGGTCACGCTGCACCTCGCCGTCCGCGCGCTGCGCGCGGGGGAGTGCGACCTCGCGCTGTCCGGCGGCGCGACCGTGATGGCGAGCCCGGACGCGTTCATCGAGTTCTCGCGTCAGCGCGGCCTCGCCCGCGACGGCCTGGTCAAGGCGTTCGCCGCCGGGGCCGACGGCACCGCGTGGGGTGAGGGTGCCGGCATGATCGTGCTGGAGCGCCTTTCCGACGCCCGGCGCAACGGCCACCCGGTCCTGGCCGTCGTGCGCGGTTCGGCGGTCAACCAGGACGGGGCGTCCAACGGTCTCACCGCGCCGAACGGGCCGTCACAGCAGCGCGTCATCCGACAGGCGCTGGCCGACGCTCGACTGTCCACAAAGGATGTGGATGTCGTCGAGGCGCACGGCACCGGAACGACGCTGGGCGACCCGATCGAGGTCCAGGCCCTGCAAGCCACCTACGGCCGCGACCGCGGTGAACGTGGTCCGCTGCTGCTCGGTTCGGTGAAGACGAACATCGGCCACACCCAGGCCGCGGCGGGGGTCGCCGGGATCATCAAGATGGTCCTGGCCCTGCGCAACGGTATCCTCCCCGCGAGCCTCCACATCGACTCCCCGAGCCCGCAGGTCGACTGGTCTCCGGGAACGATCGAACTGCTGACCTCCGCCCGATCCTGGCCGGCAGGGGAGACCCGGCGGGCGGGTGTCTCGTCGTTCGGCATCAGCGGCACCAACTCCCACGTCCTGCTGGAACAGGCCCCCGAAGCCGAAGAGTCCACAGTGGACAAGGTTGTCCCGCCGGTGGTGCCGTGGGTGCTGTCCGGCCGGACTCCGGCGGCGCTGCGCGCCCAGGCCCGCGCGCTGCTGGACGTCGAGGGCGACCCGGCGGACCTCGGCTGGTCGCTGGCCGCGACCCGGTCGACCTTCGAACACCGCGCCGTCGTCACCGGCCGGGACGAGGAGACGTTGCGCGCCGGTCTGACGGCGATCGCCGAAGGAGAGCCGGGCGCCGGTGAAGCGACCGACGGCGGTCTCGCGGTCTGCTTCACCGGGCAGGGTTCGCAGCGGCTCGGCATGGGCCGCGAGCTGTACGAGGCGTACCCGATGTTCGCCGCCGCGTTCGACCAGGTCTGCGAGCTGCTGCCGGGCGTGCGCGAGATCGTCTTCGGTGACGACGCCGACGCCCTGAACGACACCGCGAACGCCCAGCCCGCGCTGTTCGCGCTGGAGGTCGCGCTCTACCGGCTGGTCGAATCCTGGGGAGTGGTCCCGGACTTCCTGATCGGGCATTCCGTCGGCGACTTCGCCGCCGCGCACGTCGCGGGCGTCTGGTCGCTGGAAGACGCGGCCGCCCTGATCGCCGCGCGTGGCCGCTTGATGAGCGCCTTGCCGCGCGGCGGCGCGATGTGCGCGATCGAGGCGACCGAGGACGAGGTCCGCGCCGCGCTGGTCGCGGGAGCGGATGTCGCGGCCGTCAACGGACCGTGCGCGATCGTCGTCTCCGGCACCGAGGACGCCGTGCGGACCGTCGCCGAGGTGTTCACCGGGCAGGGCCGCCGGACCAAGTACCTCGCCGTGTCCCACGCGTTCCACTCGGCGCTGATGGACGGCATGCTCGACGACTTCGCCGCCGTCGCCCGCCGTGTCACCTACAACACGCCGAAGATCGCGGTGATCGCGGGCGTCACCGGCCGCATCGCCGAAACCGCCGAAATCCTCGACCCGGCCTACTGGGTGCGGCACGTGCGCGAAGCCGTGCGGTTCGCGGACGGGATCAGCGCGCTCGCCGGCGCGGGCGTCACCCGCTTCCTCGAACTGGGCCCGGACGGCATCCTTTCGGCCGCGGGGCAGGAAAGCGCCGAGGGCCTGTTCGTGCCCGCGCTGCGCCGCGACCGGCCCGAACCCGAGACCTTCGTCGCCGCGCTGGCCGCCGTGCACGTCCATGGCGGAAAGGTCCGCTGGGCCGCCGCTTTCGACGGCGCGCGCCCGGTCGAACTCCCCACCTACCCGTTCCAGCGCGAGTTCTACTGGCTTCCCGCGACGCATGCCGCCGGTGACGCGGCGGGTCTCGGCCTCGGCTCGCTCGACCACCCGCTTCTCGGCGCGGCCGTTTCCGTCGCCGACGCGGGCGGGTTCCTGTTCACCGGCAGCCTGTCGCTGCGGACGCATCCGTGGCTGGCCGGCCACCTGGTGCACGGCCAGGTCGTCGTGCCGGGCACCGCGCTGGTCGAGCTCGCCGTACGCGCCGCCGACGAAACCGGCTTGGCGGTACTGGAAGAACTGACCCTGCAAACCCCGTTGGTGCTCCCGGAAAGCGGCGCGGTCCAGGTGCAGTTGTGGGCCGGGGCGCCGGAGGAGTCCGGACATCGCCCGCTCACCGTGCATTCGCGCCCGCACGGCGCGGGGGAGTGGACGCTCCACGCGACGGGCGCGCTCGCCCCGGCCGCTTCCACGCCGGACTGGGAGCTGACCGAGTGGCCGCCGCCCGGCGCCGAAGCCGTGTCCCTCGAAGGCCGTTACGCCGAGCTGGCCGCTGCCGGACTGGAGTACGGCGAGATCTTCCAGGGGCTGCGTTCCCTGTGGCGCGACGGCGAGCACACCTACGCCGAGGTCTCGCTTCCCGAGGCCGCCCGGGACCAGGCGGGCCGGTTCGGTCTGCACCCCGCGTTGCTCGACTCCGCGCTGCACGCCCTCGCCGAGGGCGACGGCCCCGCTCGCCTGCCGTTCGCCTGGAGTGACGTCGTCCTGCACGCCTCCGGCGCGGCCGAGCTGCGTGTCCGGCTCACCCCTTCCGGTGCCGACGCGGTCAGCCTGCGCGTGGCCGACGGGACCGGTGCGCCGGTCGCCACCGTCGGTTCGCTGGTCGTCCGCCCCGTTTCGGCCGGACAGCTGCGTACCACCGCCACCCGTGACGGCTTGTACGAGCTGGCCTGGCGCCCGATCGCCACACCGGAAACCGAAGCGCCGAGCTGGGCGCACTTCGCCGACGTCGGTGGCGAGGCTCCTGAGGTCGTCGTGTATCGCGCCGAGGGTGACGACGTGCACGCCGTCACCGGTGCCACGCTGGACGTCCTCCGGACCTTCCTCGCCGAAGACCGCTTCGCCACTTCGAAGCTCCTCGTCCACACTGGACAGTCCGATGTGGACCCGGTGGCCGCCGCGGTATGGGGGCTGGTGCGCAGCGCGCAGTCCGAGCATCCGGACCGGTTCCTGCTCGCCGACGCCGACGAACCGACCGACGCCGTACTGGCCTCCGGAGAGCCGCAGATCGCCGTCCGCGACGGCGAACTCCACGTGCCGCGTCTCGTCACGCCCGAGTCCACCGGCCGCCTGCTCCCGCCGCCCGGGAACTGGCGGCTCGGCCTGACCGGCAAGGGCACCTTCGACCATCTCACCCTGGAGCCGCTGCCCGACGAGCCGCTCGGCCCGCAGGGTGTCCGGGTCTCCGTCCGCGCCGCCGGGCTCAACTTCCGTGACGTGCTCAACGCGCTCGGCATGTATCCCGGCGAGGCCGGACTGCTCGGCAGCGAATTCGCCGGGACCGTCATCGAGGTCGGCGCCGACGTCACCGACCTGGGCCCCGGCGACGAGGTGATGGGCCTCGTCTCCGGCGGCGCCGGCCCGGTCGCGGTCGCCGAACGGCCGATGATCACCCGCAAACCCGCGGACTGGACCTACGAACAGGCCGCTTCGACACCGCTGGTGTTCCTCACCGCCTACTACGCGCTGGTCGACCTCGCCGGGCTCAAGGCGGGCGAGTCGATCCTCATCCACGCCGCCGCCGGTGGCGTCGGGATGGCCGCCACGCAGCTCGCGCGCCATCTGGGTGCCGAGGTCTATGGCACGGCCAGCGAGAGCAAGCAGTACGTGCTGCGCGACGCCGGCCTCGACGACGCGCATATCGCCTCCAGCCGCACGCTCGACTTCGAGCAGCGGTTCAGCGGCATCGACGTCGTGCTGAACGCGCTCGCCGGGGACTTCGTCGACGCCTCGATCCGCACGATGGCGCCGGGCGGCCGGTTCCTGGAGATGGGCAAGACCGACATCCGCGAGCCGGAAGGCGTGCACTACCGGGCTTTCGACCTGATCGACGCGGGACCGGAGCGGACCGCGCGGATGTGGGACGCGCTGACCGCCCTGTTCGACTCGGGCGCGCTCGTCCCGCTGCCGACCCGGACGTGGGACGTCCGCGAGGCCAGGGAAGCGTTCCGGTTCCTCAGCCAGGCCAAGCACATCGGCAAGGTGGCGCTCACCATGCCGCGCGCGCTCGACCCGGACCGGACGGTGCTGATCACCGGCGGCACGGGCGGCCTCGGCGCCCTGATCGCCCGCCATCTCGTGACCGCGCACGGCGTCCGGAAGCTCCTGCTCACCAGCCGGCGCGGCCTGGACGCGCCGGGCGCGCGGGAACTGGTGGACGACCTCCGCGAAACAGGTGCCGAGGTGAAGGTCGTCGCTTGTGACGTCTCCGATCGCGAGGCCGTGGCGGCGCTGCTGGACGGCGTCGACCTGACCGGTGTCGTCCACGCCGCCGGTGTCCTGGACGACGGCACCATCGACGCGCTCACCCGGGAGCGGCTCGACTTCGTGCTCGGGCCGAAGGCCGACGCGGCCCGGCATCTGCACGAACTCTCCGGCGATCCGGAGCTGTTCGTCACCTTCTCTTCGGCGGCCGGTGTGCTCGGCGCGCCGGGACAGGGCAACTACGCGGCGGCCAACGGCTACCTCGACGGCCTCGCCGCCCACCGCCGTTCGCTCGGTCTCGCCGGGCAGTCACTGGCCTGGGGACCGTGGGCCGCGGGCATGGCGGAGACCCTCGGCGAGGCCCACCTGGCGCGACTGCGTGCCGGGGGAACCCCCGCGCTCGCCGTCGAGGACGGTCTCGCGCTGTTCGACGCCGCCATCGCCGCCGGGGCGCCGCTGGCGATCCCGGTCCAACTGGACCTGCCGGTGCTCGCCGCGTCCGGACCGCTCCCGCCGCTGCTCGGCGCGCTGGTCAAACCCGGCCGCCGGACCGCGAAATCGGGCGGTGGACAGGACTCCTCGCTGGCCAGGCGGCTCGCCGGGCTGACCGAGGCCGACCAGGACCGCGAACTGCTGGACCTCGTCCGCACCCAGGTCGCCCTCGTGCTCGGGCACGTCAACGCGGCCACCGTCGAACCCGGCCGCGGGTTCATGGACCTCGGTTTCGACTCGCTGACCGCGGTCGAGCTGCGCAACCGGCTCGGCTCCGTGACCGGGCTGCGGCTGCCGTCGACGGTGATCTTCGACCACCCGACCCCGGTCGCGCTCGCCGGTTACGTGCGTTCCGAACTGCTCGGCGACCTCGCCGCCGGACCGCGCACCCGCGCCCGGGTCACCGACGACGATGAACCGATCGCGATCGTCGCGACCAGTTGCCGGTTCCCCGGAGGCGTGAACACGCCGGAAGACCTCTGGCGTCTCGTGGCCGAGGGCCGCGAAGGGCTCACGGAGTTCCCCACCGACCGTGGCTGGGACCTGGCGGCCCTGTTCGACCCTACGCCGGGCAAACAGGGCGTCTCGCACACCCGGACCGGCGGCTTCCTGCCCGACGCCGGCGACTTCGACCCGGAGTTCTTCGGCATCTCGCCCCGCGAAGCCCTCGCCATGGACCCGCAGCAGCGGCTGCTGCTGGAGATCGCGTGGGAGGCCTTCGAACGCGCGGGTATCCCGCCGGGCACCCTGCGCGGCAGCGACACCGGTGTCTTCACCGGCGCGATCTACCACGAGTACGCCTCCAGGCTGACGAAGATCCCGGAGGAGGTCGAAGGCTTCCTCGGTACCGGCACCTCGGGCGCGATGATGTCCGGCCGCGTCTCCTACACCTTCGGTTTCGAAGGACCTGCCGTGTCGGTGGACACGGCGTGCTCGTCGTCGCTGGTCGCGATGCACCTCGCGAGCCAGGCGCTGCGGTCGGGGGAGTGCTCGCTCGCGCTGGCGGGCGGTGTCACCGTGATGGCCAACCCCGATCCGTTCGTCGACTTCAGCAAGCAGAACGCGATGGCGGTCGACGGCCGCTGCAAGGCCTTCGCCAACGGCGCCGACGGCGTCAGCTGGGGTGAGGGTGCCGGATTCGTCCTGCTGGAGAAGCTGTCCGACGCGCGCCGCAACGGCCACCCGGTTCTCGCGCTGCTCAAGGGCTCCGCGGTCAACCAGGACGGCGCGTCCAGCGGTCTCACCGCACCGAACGGGCCTTCGCAGCAACGCGTGATCCGCCAGGCGCTCGCCAACGCCGGACTGTCCACTTCGGACGTCGACGTCGTCGAGGCGCACGGCACCGGGACCAGGCTGGGTGACCCGATCGAAGCCCAGGCCCTGCTCGCCACCTACGGCCAGGATCGCGAAGAGCCGTTGCTGCTCGGCTCGGTGAAGTCGAACTTCGGGCACACGCAGGCCGCGGCAGGCGTGGCCGGGGTGATCAAGATGGTCGAGGCGATGCGGCACGGCGTCGTCCCCGCGACGTTGCACGTCGACGCGCCCTCTGCCCAGGTCGACTGGGACACCGGTGCGATCCGCGTGGCGACCGAGTCCGCGGGCTGGCCTGAGACCGGCCGTCCGCGCCGGGCGGGGGTGTCCTCGTTCGGGTTCAGCGGGACCAACGCGCACGTCGTGCTCGAACACGTTCCCGCGCCGGAGATCGAGGAACCGGCCGCCCGGCCCGCGATGCTGCCCTGGGTCCTTTCCGGGCGTTCCGAAGAAGCCCTGCGGGCGCAGGCCGCGCGGCTCGCTGATCTGACCGGCGACCCGCTCGACGTCGCCTGGACGCTCGCCACCGCCCGCACCGCGCACGAACGCCGCGCGGTCGTCGTCGGGGCCGACCCGTCGGTGCTGCGCGCCGGGTTGGCCGCGTTCGCCGACACCGGCCGGGCCGCCAACGTCGTCTCCGGTCGTGCGGTGACCGGCAGGCTCGCTTTCCTGTTCACCGGTCAGGGTGCGCAGCGGCCCGGCATGGGTCAGGGTCTTTACGAGACCTTCCCCGCGTTCGCGGCGGCCTACGACGAGGTCGCCGCGTTGCTCCCGCTCGATGGCGACATCGACCGCACCGGTACCGCGCAGCCGGCGATTTTCGCGCTGGAAGTGGCGTTGTTCCGGCTCTTCGAATCCTGGGGCGTCACCCCCGATCTGCTGGCCGGGCATTCGATCGGTGAGATCGCGGCGGCGCACGTCGCCGGGGTGTTCTCGCTGGAGGACGCGGCGAAGCTCGTCGAAGCGCGGGGCCGGTTGATGGAGGCGCTGCCCGAGGGCGGCGCGATGGTCGCGGTTCAGGCGTCCGAGGACGAGGTGCGCGAGTACCTGTCCGACGAGGTCTGTCTTGCCGCCGTCAACGGGCCGGAGGCCGTCGTTCTGTCCGGTGTGGACGGTCCGGTTCGCGAGGCCGCCGCCCGGTTCGCGCGGGAAGGCCGCCGCACCAAGCAGCTCGTGGTCTCGCACGCGTTCCACTCGGCGCTGATGGAGCCGATGCTGGCGGAGTTCGCCGAAGTCGCCGAGTCCCTGGAGTACCACGAGCCGCGGATCCCGATCGTGTCCACGGTGACCGCATCGGCGGATCTGACCGACCCTGGCTACTGGGTGCGCCACGTCCGCGAGACCGTGCGGTTCGCCGACGGTCTCGCGGCGTTGACCGCCGAGGGCGCCACGACGTTCCTCGAACTCGGTCCCGACGCCGTGCTCAGCGCGCTGGTCGACGGCGGGGTGCCCGCCCTGCGCAAGGACTCCGACGAGGCCCGGACCGCGATGACCGCGCTGGGCGCCCTGCACGCCGCGGGTGCTCCCGTCGACTGGGACCGCTTCTTCGACGGCAGCGGCGCGCGGCCGGTGAACCTGCCCACGTATCCGTTCCAGCGCCGCCGCTTCTGGCTGCTGGCCCCGCCGGGCTCCGGCGACGCCACCGCGCTCGGCCTCGGCGCGCTCGACCATCCGCTGCTCGGTGCCGCCGTCGCGCTGCCCGAACGCGGCGGGCTCGTGCTCACCGGACGTCTGTCGCTCGACGAACAGCCGTGGCTGGCCGGGCACCGCGTCCGCGACGCCGTCCTGCTGCCCGGTACCGCGTTCGCCGAACTGGCCGTGCGGGCGGGTGACGAGGTCGGCTGCGGCACCGTCGAAGAACTGACGCTGCAGGCCCCGCTCGTGCTCACCTCGGCCCCGGTGCAGCTGCGAGTGTCCCTTTCGGACGGTGGCGACCGCCGGACACTGGCGGTGCACTCCCGCACCGAGGACGGCGATTGGACGTTGCACGCAACCGGCTCGCTGACCACGGCCGCCGACGAACCCGCCGGGACGACGGAATGGCCACCGTCCGGCGCGGAACCCGTTGACCTGGAAGGCTTCTATTCCACGCTCGCCGAGGCCGGGCTCACCTACGGGGACCCGTTCCGCGGGCTGCGCGCCGCCTGGCGCCAGGGCGACGAGGTCTTCGCCGAGGTCGCGCTGCCCGAGGCCACCGACGTCCGCGGGTTCGGGCTGCATCCGGCCTTGCTCGACGCCGTCCTGCACGCCGTCGGCCTGACCGGCGGCCCGGCACGGCTGCCGTTCTCCTGGGCCGGTCTGGCGTTGCACGCCACCGGCGCCGGCACCCTGCGGGCCCGGCTCGCCCCGGCCGGTCAGGACGCGGTCTCCTTGCGTGTCACCGATGGCACGGGTGCTCCGGTGCTCTCGGTCGCGTCACTGAGTCTGCGCCCGGTCGGCGACGGGCCGCTGCCCAGTGCCGCCTCCGACGCGCTGTTCGGTATCGACTGGATTCCCGTCGCACTGCCTTCGCAGGCAGAAGACGTCGCCGTGTTCGAAGCCGAATCGGTCGAGGCCGCTCTCGAGGCGTTGCAGACCGCTGAAGACCGGCTCGTCGTGCACCTCACCGGTGACAGCCCGGAGCACGCCGCCGTCGCCGGGCTGGTGCGCAGCGCGCAGGCTGAGTACCCGGACCGGTTCGTCCTGGTCCACGGTGACGGCGATGCCCGGATCGCGGCCGCCACTGGCGAGCCTGAAGTCGCGTTCACTGACGACGGCCCGCGCGTTCCCCGGCTGACGCGGTCCCGCGCGACCGTCGATCCCGACTGGACCCTCGACGGCACCGTGCTGGTCACCGGCGGAACCGGCGGACTCGGCGCGCACGTCGCCCGTCGGCTCGTCGAGCGGCACGGCGCCCGTCATCTGCTGCTGGTCGGACGCCGGGGTGCCGACGCTCCCGGCGCCGAAGAACTGCGGGAGGAGCTGACCGCGCTTGGTGCCGAGGTGACGATCGCCGCCTGCGACGTCGCCGACCGGTCTCAGTTGGAGTCCGTGCTCGCGCTCGCCGAGCCACCGCTCAGCGGGGTGGTGCACGCGGCGGGCGTCCTCGACGACGGTGTCCTCACCGCGATGACACCCGAGCGGCTCGCCGCCGTGGCGGGACCGAAGGCCGACGCCGCGCGGCATCTGCACGAATTGACCACGGACCTGAAGCTGTTCGTCACGTTCTCCTCGATCGCCGGCGCCCTCGGCGCTCCCGGTCAGGCGAACTACGCGGCCGCCAACGGCTATCTCGACGGGCTCGCCACCCTCCGGCGCGAGCAGGGCCTTCCCGGTACGTCGATCGCTTACGGCCTCTGGGAAACCGGCATGGGCGAGGGCCGCGGTGGCACGGCACTGCCCGTCGAAGCCGGGCTGGAGCTGTTCGATCTGCTGGCCTTCGGTGACAACCCGCGCCCGGTCGCGACCAAGCTCGATCTGGCCGCGCTGCGGGCGGAGACCGAGGTACCGCATGTCCTGCGGAGCCTGGTGCGGCCACGACGCCGCCGTGCGGCGGAGGAAGCGGAAGCCGCGGGGCTGCGCCAGCGTCTGGCGGGCGTGCCCGCCGGGGAGCGCACGCGGCTGCTTACCGAACTGGTCCGCACCGAGGCCGCGCACGTCCTCAGCCACACCAGCCCCGACGCAGTCGAGGCCGACCGCGCCTTCGGTGACCTCGGTTTCGACTCGCTCACCGCGGTCGAGTTCCGCAACCGGCTCGGCACGGTCACCGGACTGCGGCTCCCGGCGACCCTGACCTTCGATCACCCGACCCCGGTGGCGCTGGCCGAATTCCTGCTCGCCGAACTGCTCGACGAACCCACCGGCGCGACCCCGGTCTTCACCGCCGCCCGCGCCGACGGCGACCCGATCGTCATCGTCGGCATGGCCTGCCGTTACCCGGGTGGCGTGACGTCGCCCGAAGAACTGTGGGACCTCGTCGCCGGCGGCCGTGACGGCGTGACCCGGTTTCCCGAGGACCGCGGCTGGGACGTCGACGGCATCTACGACCCCGACCCCGACCAGCCGGGCAAGACCTACACCCGCGAGGGCGGATTCCTGCACGACGCGGGCGACTTCGATCCGGAGTTCTTCGGGATCTCGCCCCGGGAAGCGCTCGCGATGGACCCGCAGCAGCGCCTGCTGCTCGAAGTCGCGTGGGAGGCGCTGGAACGCTCCGGCACCGATCCGACGTCGCTCAAGGGCAGCCCGACCGGCGTGTTCGCCGGCGTCATGTACCACGACTACGGCACCCGGCTCGGCAACGATGTTCCCGACGACGTCGAGGGCTTCCTCGGCACCGGCACCTCGGGTTCCGTGCTCTCCGGCCGCGTCGCCTACACCCTCGGCCTGGAAGGCCCGGCGGTTTCGGTCGACACCGCGTGCTCGTCCTCGCTGGTCGCCCTGCACTGGGCGACCCAGGCGCTCAAGTCGGGGGAGTGCTCCCTGGCGCTGGCCGGTGGTGTCACGGTGATGGCGACGCCCGAGACCTTCATCGGGTTCTCGCGTCAGCGCGGCCTCGCCGCCGACGGCCGCTGCAAGTCCTTCTCGGCCGACGCCGACGGCACCGGCTGGGCCGAAGGCGCCGGGATGCTCGTGCTGGAACGCCTTTCCGACGCGCGCCGCAACGGCCATCGCGTGCTCGCGGTCGTCAAGGGCTCGGCGGTCAACTCCGACGGCGCTTCCAACGGCCTCACCGCCCCGAACGGTCCTTCGCAGCAGCGAGTGATCCGCCAGGCGCTGGCCGCCGCCGGTGTCCCGTCGTCCACTGTGGACGCCGTCGAGGCACACGGCACCGGGACGACGCTGGGCGACCCGATCGAGGCGCAGGCGCTTCTGGCCACCTACGGCCGCGAGCGCGACGGCGAACCGCTGTACCTCGGTTCGGTGAAGTCGAACTTCGGCCACACGCAGGCCGCGGCGGGGGTCGCCGGGATCATCAAGATGGTGCAGGCGATGCGCCACGGTGTCCTGCCGCCGACGCTGCACCTGGGCGAGGCGACGCCACACGTCGACTGGGAAGCCGGTGACGTCGAACTGCTCGCCGAAGGCCGGGAGTGGCCGCAGACCGGGCGGCCGCGGCGGTCCGCCGTGTCGTCCTTCGGGATCAGCGGGACCAACGCGCACGTCATCCTCGAACAGCCTCCGGTGGAAACACCCGCCCCGCGCGAGGTCGTGGCCCCCGCGCTCGTGCCGTGGGTGCTCTCCGGCCGCGCAGAGAGCACCTTGCGCGAGCAGGCCGGGCGCCTGCTCGGCCGCGACGGTGAGCCGGTCGATGTCGGCTTGGCGCTCGCCACGACCCGGACCGCGCACGAGCGGCGCGCCGTCGTCCTCGGCGCCACGGACGCGGATCTCCGCACCGGTCTCGAAGCGCTGGCCGAAGGCACGGCCACGCCGTCGGTCGTCGCCGGACGCGTACTGCCCGGCCGGACGGCGTTCCTGTTCACCGGTCAGGGAGCGCAGCGTCTCGGTATGGGCGAAGGGCTTTATGCCGCGTTCCCGGCGTTCGCCGCCGCGTACGACGAGGTCGCCGCATTGCTCCCGGTCGGCGGTGACCTGAACCGCACCGGCACCGCGCAACCCGCGATCTTCGCGCTGGAGGTCGCGCTGTACCGGCTCGCCGAGTCCTGGGGCATCGTGCCCGACTTCGTGGCCGGGCATTCGATCGGTGAGATCGCGGCCGCGCATGTGGCGGGCGTGCTTTCGCTGGAGGACGCGGCCAAGCTCGTCGAAGCGCGCGGACGGCTGATGGAGGCGCTGCCCGAGGGCGGCGCGATGGTCGCGGTCCAGGCGAGTGAGGACGAGGTCCGCGAGCACTTGACCCCGAAGGTTTCGCTGGCCGCGGTCAATGGTCCCGACGCGGTCGTGCTGTCCGGTGCCGCCTCGCCGACGCTCGAACTGGCCAAGAAGTTCGAGAAGCTCGGCCGCCGCACGAAGCGGCTGGACGTCTCGCACGCCTTCCACTCGGCACTGATGGAGCCGATGCTCGACGAGTTCGCCGCCGTGGTGCGGGAACTCGACTTCTCCGCACCGGCGATCCCTTTCGTGTCCACTGTGGCTGGTGAGCGAACGGCGCGGGTGGCCGAACCGGAGTACTGGGTCGAGCACGTCCGCGCCACCGTCCGGTTCTCGGACGGCCTCGCGTGGCTGCGTGAGGTCGGGGTGACCCGGTTCCTCGAAGTGGGCCCGGCCGCCGTGCTGACCGCGCTCGCGGACGACGGCCCGGACACGTTCGCGGCGTCGTTCCTGCGCACCGACCGCGACGAAGCGGAGACCGCGCTCACCACGCTGGCCGCCGCGTACACCCGCGGTGTCACCGTCGACTGGGCCGCGGTGTTCCACCCGACCGGCGCCCGGGTCGTCGACCTGCCGACGTCGGCGTTCGACCGTCGTCGCTTCTGGCTCGCCGCCGGATCCGGGGCGGGCGACGTCACCACGGCCGGGCTCCAGGCCGCCGGACACCCGCTGCTGGGCGCCGCCGTGCCGTTCGCGGACGGCGACGGCTGGGTCCTCACCGGACGGCTTTCGGTAGCCACCCATCCGTGGCTGGCCGGGCACGCCGCGTTCGGCGAAGTGCTGGTCCCCGGCACCGGACTGCTCGAACTCGCGGTCCGCGCCGGTGACGAAGCCGGCTGCGGAGGCGTGGAGGAACTGACCCTGGCCGCGCCGCTGGTGCTGCCGCCGCACGGCGCGCTGGACGTCCAGGTGCTCGTCGGCGCGGCGGGCACGGGCGGACGCCGCCCGGTTTCGGTGCATTCCCGTGCCCCGCAAGGGGAGTGGACCGAACACGCCACCGGCACCCTCGCTCCCGAGACGGCCGCCGTACCCTCCGGCCTGACCGAGTGGCCGCCCGCCGCCGAGCCGATCTCCCTCGACGGCCTCTACGCGGACATGGCGGCGGCCGGTCTCGACTACGGCCCGCCGTTCCGCGGGCTGACCGCCGCCTGGCGCGACGGCGACACCGTGTTCGCCGAGGTCGAACTGCCCGAGGGAACCGAAGTCGACGGCTTCGGCCTGCATCCGGCACTGCTCGACGCCGCGCTGCACACTCTGGGGCTCACGCCGGGGGAGGGCACCCGGCTGCCGTTCCTGTTCGGCGACGTCACCCTGCACGCCACCGGCGCCACCGCGCTGCGTGTCCGGGTCACGCCCGCCGGATCCGGATTCTCCTTGCTGGCCACCGACACCACCGGTGCGCCCGTCGCCACGATCGGCACGGTCGCGGTCCGGGCCGCGGAGGCACCGAGGCAGCGCGGCACGGATTCGCTGTACGAGTTGACCTGGGTCGAGGTCCCCGCTGACGGCGAGACCAGCGAAGACGTCCAGGTCTTCACCGCACCGGATGGCGAGCCGAGGGAAGCGCTGGCCGCGACGCTCGCCGCCGTCCAGGAATTCCTCGCCGACGGCGGGCCGCGCATGGTGGTGCGCACCGGCGACACCCCGGCGGGAGCCGCCGTCCGCGGTCTCGTCCGCACCGCCGCGTCGGAGCACCCGGACCGGTTCGTCGTCCTCGAAGGGGATGACGTCGCGAAAGCGCTGGCCACCGGCGAACCGCAGGTCCGCGTCCGCGACGGCGTCGTGGAAGTCCCGCGGCTCGCGAGGACCACGGCGGGAGAACCCGCGATCTGGGGCGAGGGCACGGTTCTCATCACCGGCGGGACCGGTGGCGTCGGAGCGGCCATCGCCCGGCACCTGGCGCCACAGGTCACCAGGCTGGTGCTCACCAGCCGCCGCGGCCTCGACGCTCCCGGCGCCGCGGAACTGGCGGAAGAACTCGGCGCCGACGTCGTCCCCTGCGACGTCACTGACCGCGACGCGCTCGCCGCGCTGCTCAGCGGGGTCGACGACCTCACCGGCATCGTGCACGCCGCCGGTGTGCTCGACGACGGCGTCGTCACCGAGCTGACCCCGGAGCGCTTCGACACCGTGCTGCGGCCCAAGGCCGAGGCGGCGCTCGCGCTCCACGAACTCACCCTCGGCAGGCCGTTGACCCAGTTCGTCCTGGTGTCCTCGGTTTCCGGGATCCTCGGTGGTCCGGGGCAGGCCAGCTACGCCGCGGCCAACGCCCTGCTCGACGACCTCGCGCGCCGCCGTCACGCGGAAGGTCTGCCCGCTCGTTCGCTGGCGTACGGCCTGTGGGCAGGCGGGATGGGCGGTCAGTCCGATGTGGACCGTCTGGCCCGCGCCGGCTTCGGCGCGCTGACCGACGAAGAAGGCCTGGCGCTGTTCGATGCCGCGCTGGCCGCCTCGACGCCGGTCCCGGTTCCGGTCAAGCTCGACCTGGCGACGTTGCGCACGCTGGCCCGCACGAGCGAGCCCGCCCCCGCGCTGCGCGGTCTGATCCGGGTGCCGAAGCGGAGGGGCGCGGCCAACGCCGCGGCCGCCGCCGGGCTGACCGCCACCCTGAGCCGCCTCGCCCCCGCCGACCAGTTCTCGCATCTGGTCGACCTCGTCCGTGGCCACGTCGCCGACGTGCTCGGACATGGCACCGCGACGTCGGTCGAGGCCGGTCGTGCGTTCACCGAACTCGGCTTCGATTCGCTCACCGCCGTCGAACTGCGCAACCGGCTCGGTGAGGCGACCGGTCTGCGGCTGCCCGCGACGCTGGTGTTCGACCACCCGAACCCGACAGCGCTGGCCACCCATATCCGTACCGAGCTGGCCGGTGAAGAGTCCACTGTGGACGCCGAACCGGTCCGGGTCGCCGAGCCCGGCGAGCCCATCGCGATCGTCGCGATGAGCTGCCGGTTCCCTGGCGGCGTGAGCTCGCCGGAGGACCTGTGGCGCCTGGTCGCCGAGGGGACCGACGCGATCACGCCGTTCCCGTCCGACCGCGGCTGGGATCTCGACCGGCTCTACCACCCGGACCCCGACCACCCCGGCACCAGCTACACCCGCGAGGGCGGCTTCCTGCACGACGCCGCCGACTTCGACGCCGAGTTCTTCGGCATCTCGCCACGGGAGGCGGTCACCGTCGACCCGCAGCAGCGGTTGCTGCTGGAGACCGCGCAGGAAGCGTTCGAGCGTGCTGGGATCGACCCCGTCTCGCTGCGCGGAAGCGCCACCGGTGTGTTCGCGGGCGTCATGTACGACGACTATGCCTCCCGGCTGGCCGCCACCCCGGACGGGATGGAAGGCCTGCTCGGGACCGGCAGCGCGAGCAGCGTGCTGACCGGCCGGGTCGCCTACACCTTCGGGCTCGAAGGCCCGGCGGTCTCGGTCGACACGGCGTGCTCGTCTTCGCTGGTCGCCCTGCACTGGGCGGCGCAGGCGCTGCGCTCGGGTGAATGCGGCCTGGCGCTGGTCGGCGGCGCGACCGTGATGGCCAGCCCCAACCCGTTCATCGAATTCTCGCGTCAGCGCGGCCTGGCCGCAGACGGCCGCTGTAAGCCTTTCGCGGCCGCGGCCGACGGCACCGCCTGGGCCGAGGGCGCCGGATTCCTGCTCCTGGAAAGGCTTTCCGACGCACGCCGCAACGGACGTCACGTGCTGGCGGTCGTGAAGGGCAGCGCCGTCAACCAGGACGGCGCGTCCAACGGCATGACCGCCCCCAACGGACCCTCGCAGCAGCGGGTGATCCGCCGCGCGCTGGCCGCGGCGGGCGTCGAGTCGTCCACTGTGGACGTCGTCGAGGCGCACGGCACCGGGACGGCGCTGGGCGATCCGATCGAGGCGCAGGCGCTGCTGGCCACCTACGGCCAGGACCGCGAAGAACCGCTGTGGCTGGGTTCGGTGAAGTCCAACATCGGGCACACGCAGGCCGCCGCCGGTCTCGCCGGGATCATCAAGATGGTCGAGGCGATGCGGCACGGCCTCCTGCCCGCCACCCTGCACGTCGACGAGCCGTCCCCGCACGTCGACTGGGAAGCGGGCGACGTCCGGCTGCTCACCGAGGCACGACCGTGGCCGGAGGCGGGCCGTCCCCGGCGCGCGGCGGTCTCGGCGTTCGGGATCAGCGGCACCAACGCGCACGTGATCCTGGAGCAGGTCCCCGAACCTTCGGTGCCCGCGCGGACCCCGGCATCGCCGTCGCTGCTGCCGTGGGTGCTCAGCGCGCGCACCGAAGACGCGCTGCGGGCGCAGGCCGGACGGCTGCTCGGCACCGTCGGATTCGCCGACCCGGTCGACATCGGTTACGCGCTGGCGACCACCCGGACCGTGTTCGAGCGGCGCGCGGTGCTCACCGGCGACGCCGACGCGCTGCGCACCGGGCTGGCCGCGCTCGCCGGCGGCCGGACCACGCCGGAGGTCGTCACCGGCCGTGCCACCGAAGGCAAACTCGCGCTGCTGTTCACCGGTCAGGGTTCCCAGCGGCTCGGCATGGGCCAAGGACTCTACGAGGCATTCCCGGTGTTCGCGGCGGCGTACGACGAGGTCGCCGCGCTGCTCCCGCTCGATGGTGATATCGACCGCACCGGTACCGCGCAGCCCGCGATCTTCGCGCTCGAAGTGGCGCTGTTCCGGCTCGTGGAGTCGTGGGGCATCCGGCCCGATTTCCTGGCCGGGCATTCGATCGGGGAGATCGCGGCGGCGCATGTGGCCGGGGTGTTCTCCCTTGAGGACGCGGCGAAGCTCGTCGAAGCGCGGGGCCGGTTGATGGAGGCGCTGCCGGAAGGCGGCGCGATGGTCGCGGTTCAGGCGAGTGAAGACGAGGTGCGTGATTACCTGTCCGAAGAGGTCTGTCTGGCCGCGGTGAACGGGCCGCAGGCGATCGTGCTGTCCGGTGTGGACGGTCCCGTGCACGCGGTGGCCGAGGTGTTCGCGAAGGAAGGCCGCCGCACCAAGGGTCTGGTCGTCTCGCACGCGTTCCACTCGTCGCTGATGGAGCCGATGCTGGTGGAGTTCGCCGAAGTGGCGGAAAGCTTGAGCTACGCCGAGCCGCGGATCCCGATCGTCTCCACGGTGACCGAAGCGGCGGATCTGACCGACCCGGGCTACTGGGTGCGCCACGTGCGGGAGACCGTGCGCTTCGCCGACGGCGTCCGCGCGCTCGCCGAAGCGGGCGTCGCCCGGTTCGCCGAACTGGGCCCGGACGGCGTGCTCTCCGCGATGGGCCTCGACAGCGCCCCGGACGCGATGTTCGTCCCGGTGCTGCGCAAGGACCGCGACGAACGGCAGACCGCCGCCCTCGCATTCAGCCGGCTGATTGCGACGGGTGCCGAGGTCGACTGGACGGCGTTCTTCCACGGCACCGGCGCCCGCGCCGTCCCGCTGCCCACGTACGCGTTCCAGCGCGAGCGGTTCTGGCTCGACCCGCCCGCCATCGCCGGTGACGCCGCCGGGCTGGGCCTTGCCGCGGCCGGGCATCCGCTGCTCGGGGCGACCGTGCCGACGGCGGGCGGGGACGGCCTGGTCGGATACGGCAGGCTTTCCCGCGCGGCACAGCCGTGGCTGGCCGACCACGCGGTGCTCGGCACCGTGCTGGTCCCCGGCGCGGCACTGGTCGAACTCGCCGTCCGGGCGGGTGACGAACTCGGCTGCGCTCGCGTGGCCGAACTGACCATCGCCGCGCCGATGGTGCTGCCGGAGACCGGCGGGCTCGCCGTGCAGGTCGTGGTCGGGGCCGCGGACGACGACGGACGGCGTCCGGTGTCGATCCACTCCCGGCTCGACGAGGCTCCGTGGACGGAGCACGCGACCGGCCTGCTCGCCCCTGGCGACGCCTCTCCGGCGGCCAAGGACACGGTGTGGCCGCCTGCCGGGGCGCAAAGCCTCGACGTCACCGAGCTCTACCCGGGGCTCGCCGACGCGGGCCTGCAGTACGGGCCGGTGTTCCAAGGCCTCACCGCCGCCTGGCTCGTGGGTGACGAGGTCTGCGCAGACCTCGAACTGCCCGCGGTGGCGCATGCCGACGCCGGGAAGTTCGGCCTGCACCCGGCCCTGCTCGACGCCGCGCTGCACGCCATCGGCCTGCTGCCGGGGAACGCCGAGACCACCCGGTTGCCGTTCCTCTGGCGTGACGTCGTCCTGCACGCGGCCGGCGCCACCGCCGCCCGGGTCCGGGTCGCCGCCTCCGGGACCGACTCGGTGCGACTGGAGCTCGTCGACGGCGCCGGAGCACCGGTGCTGACGGTGGGATCGTTGCTGCTGCGCGAGGTCACGGATCTCGGCCCGGCGGCTTCGTCCACTTCGGACTCGCTGTTCCGGCTCGCCTGGTCGCAGGTCACGACCGGGTCCCCGGCTTCGGCGACCGAGCTGCTCTCGGCGGTGCCGGGAGCGGGCGCCACCCCGGCGGCCACCCACGCGCTTCTGCGGAGCACGCTGGCGAAGCTGCAGGAATGGCTGGCCGAGGAGAAGGACGCCCTCCTCGTAGTGCGCACCGAGAACGCGGTCGCCGTGTCCACTTCGGACACCGTCGACCCGGCTTCGGCCGCGGTGTGGGGCCTGGTCCGCAGCGCCCAGTCCGAGAATCCCGGCAGGCTGGTGCTGCTCGACGCGGCCGAGGCCGACGTCGACACCGCGCTGGCCGTGCTGGGCGACGAAACCCAGCTGGCCGTGCGGGAGGGCGTCGTCCATGCCGCCCGGTTGCTGACCGCCGCGTCGTCGCCGGATCTCGTGCCGCCGTGGCACGAACCGGCCTGGCGCCTCGACAGCGTCGTCAAGGGCACCCTCGACAGGCTCTCCTTCGAGCCGTACCCCGATGTGCTCGAACCGTTGCTGCCGCGCGAGGTCCGGATCGCCACCCGGGCGGCCGGGACGAACTTCCGCGACGTGCTCAACGTGCTCGGCATGTACCCGGGCGACGCCGGCCGGATCGGTTACGAGGCCGCCGGTGTCGTCACCGACGTCGGCTCCGAGGTGACCGACCTCGTCCCGGGCGACCGCGTGATGGGCCTGGTGCACGGCGGATTCGGCCCGCTCACCTTCGCCGACCGGGATCTGCTGGCCAAGATGCCCGAGGGCTGGACGTTCGAAGAGGCCGCGTCGGTTCCGCTGGTGTTCCTCACCGCTTACTACGCGCTGACCGATCTCGGCGGGCTGAAGAAGGGCGAGTCGGTCCTCATCCATGCCGCCGCCGGTGGTGTCGGGATGGCAGCCACGCAACTCGCCCGGCATCTCGGCGCCGAGGTGTTCGGCACCGCCAGCGAGGGCAAATGGGACGTCCTGCGCGCCGCCGGGCTCGCCGACGACCACATCGCGTCTTCGCGGACGCTCGACTTCGAGGAGCGGTTCCGCGAGACCACCGGCGGCAAGGGCGTGGACGTCGTCCTCAACGCGCTGACGGGCGACTTCATCGACGCGTCGATGCGCCTGTTACCGCGTGGTGGGCGGTTCGTGGAAATGGGGAAGACCGACGTCCGTCCGGACGGCGGCGCCGCGGGGCACCATCCCGGTGTGACTTACCAGGCGTTCGACGTGATCGACGCGGGCAACCGGCGGATCGCGCGGATATGGGAGGAGCTGATCGCCTTGTTCGACCAGGGCGCGCTCACCCCGCTGCCGATCCGAACCTGGGATCTGCGCCGGGCCCCGGAGGCGCTGCGCTTCCTGTCGCAGGCCAAGCACGTCGGCAAGGTCGTGCTGACCGTTCCGCGCCGCCCGATCGGTGGCACCGTGCTCGTCACCGGCGGGACCGGAGGTCTCGGCGCGGTGCTGGCCAGGCATCTGGTCACCCGGCACGACGTCAAGGATCTGGTGCTCACCAGCCGCCGCGGCCCGGACGCGCCTGGCGCGGCCGAACTGGCCGCGGAACTGACCGGGCTGGGCGCGACCGTGCGGATCGAGGCGTGCGACGCCGCCGACCGCGCCGCGCTCGCCGCGGTCCTCGACCGCACCTCGGAGCTGACCGGGGTGGTGCACGCGGCCGGTGTCCTCGACGACGGCCTGCTCACCGCGCTCACCCCCGAGCGGCTGGAGAAGGTGCTGCGGCCCAAGGTGGACGCGGCGTGGAACCTGCACGAGCTGACCCGCGGTCACGACCTGACGATGTTCGTCCTGTTCTCCTCGGCCGCCGGGGTGCTCGGCGCGCCGGGGCAGGCGAACTACGCCGCGGCGAACACCTTCCTCGACGGGCTCGCGCACCACCGGCGCGGTCTCGGCCTGCCCGCGACCTCGCTAGCGTTCGGTCTCTGGGCCGACGGCATGGGCGACTCCGCCGACGCGGACCGCATGGGCCGCGACGGGATCGGCAGTTTCGATCCCGCCGAGGGACTGGAGCTGTTCGACCTGGCCACCGGCCTGGCCGAACCGGTCTCGGTGCCGGTGAAGCTGGACGTCGCCGGGCTCCGCACGATGACCGGACCGGTGCCGCCGCTGCTGCGCGGTCTCGTCCGCGGTTCGGTGCGGCGTGCCGCGCCGGTGGACGCCGCGGCGCAGGCCGACGGGCTCAAGCGACGGCTCGCCGGGCTTTCGCAGGCCGACGCCGAACTGGTGCTGCTCGGGGTGGTGCGCGGCCAGGCCGCGTCCGCGCTCGGGCACGACGGCGCGGATTCGATCGAGCCGGGCCGGGCGTTCACCGAACTGGGCTTCGACTCGCTGACCGCGGTCGAGCTGCGCAACGGGCTCGACGCGGCGACCGGGCTGCGCCTTCCCGCGACGCTGATCTTCGACTACCCGACCCCGGACGACCTCGCCAAGTTCCTGCAGTCCGAAGTCATCCCGGCTCCGGCCGCGGAAACCGGGCTGACGTCGGGGATCGACCGGCTCGCCGCCGAATTGTCCACAGTGGACCTGGCGAGTGCGGACGGTGCCGAGGTCGAGGCGAAGCTGCGGAACCTGGTGTCCCTGTGGCAGGACCGGACGCGGCCGTCGTCCGGCGGCGACGCGGATCTGGAAGTGGACACCATCGACGACATGTTCGCCCTGCTGGACAACGAACTCTGACCCCGGCCCGCCGCCGCGAGGAGGACCACCGTCATGACGACCGACGAGCGGACGCTCGACTACCTCAAGCGACTGACCGCCGAACTGCGCGAGACGCGGCGCCGTCTGCGAGAGGCCGAGGAAAGCGGCTCGGAACCGTTGGCCGTGATCGGCATGGCCTGCCGCTTCCCGGGCGGGGTCACCTCGCCGGAAGGACTGTGGGACCTCGTCGACGGCGGCGGGGACGGGATGACGGGATTCCCGGCGAACCGGGGCTGGGACACCGACGGGCTCTACCACCCGGACCCGGAACACCGGGGCACCAGCTACAGCGACCAGGGCGGATTCCTGCACGACGCCGGGGAATTCGACGCGGGCTTCTTCGGGATCTCGCCGCGGGAAGCGCTCGCGATGGACCCGCAGCAGCGGTTGCTGCTGGAGGTCACCTGGGAGACCTTCGAACGGGCCGGGCTGGACACGGCGGCGCTGAAGGGCAGCGCCACCGGGGTGTTCGCCGGGGCCATGCGCACCGAGTACGTCTCCGGATTCGACGGCGAATCCGAAGAGGTCGAAGGTTTTCTCGGCACCGGCTCGTCCAACAGCGTGCTGTCGGGGCGGCTCTCCTACACCCTCGGGCTGGAAGGCCCGGCGGTCACGATCGACACGGCGTGTTCGTCTTCGCTGGTGGCGGTCCACCTCGCGGCGCACGCGCTGAGGTCGGGGGAGTGCTCGCTCGCACTGGCCGGCGGCGTCACGGTGATGGCCACGCCGGAGACGTTCGTCGAGTTCTCACGCCAGCGCGGGATGGCGCCGGACGGGCGCTGCAAGGCGTTCGCCGCCGGCGCGGACGGCACCGGCTGGGGCGAGGGCGCGGGCATGCTCCTGCTGGAGCGGCTGTCCGACGCGCGCCGCAACGGGCATCGGATCCTCGCCGTCCTCAGGGGAACGGCGGTGAACCAGGACGGCGCGTCCAACGGCCTGACCGCGCCCAACGGGCCGGCCCAGCAACGTGTCATCCGTGCCGCGCTGAAGAACGCGAAGCTGACCGCCGCCGACGTCGACGCCGTGGAGGCGCACGGCACCGGCACGACGCTGGGCGACCCGATCGAGGCGCAGGCGCTGCTGGCCACCTACGGTCGTGAGCGGGAAACCCCGCTGTGGCTCGGTTCGGTCAAGTCGAACATCGGGCACACCCAGGCCGCGGCCGGGGTCGCCGGGATCATCAAGATGGTCGAGGCCATGCGGCACGGCGTGCTGCCCCGCACCCTCCACGTCGACGAGCCCTCCCCGCACGTCGACTGGACGGCCGGAGCCGTCGAACTGCTCACCGAACCCCGGCCGTGGGAGACCGGCGACCGCCCGCGCCGCGCCGGGGTGTCGTCCTTCGGCATGAGCGGCACCAACGCGCACGTCATCCTGGAGCAGGCCCCTTCGGCTGAGGACGCCGAGCCGGAGCGGACTCCGCCCGCCGTCCAGACGTGGCCCCTTTCGGCTCGCGGCCCCGCCGCGCTGAAAGCCGCCGCCGCGCAGCTCCTGTCTACGGTGGACACCTTCGATCCGCTCGATCTCGGCTGGTCGCTGGCGACCACGCGCACCGCGCTGGAGTCGCGTGCCGCGATCGTCGGCGGCACCCGGGAAGACCTCGCGGCCGGGCTGGCCGCGCTCGCCGAGGGAGAGCCCGCACCCGGCGTCGTCACCGGCGAACCGCTGCTCGGGCGCACCGCGTTCCTGTTCTCCGGCATGGGTGCCCAGCGCTGCGGCATGGGCCGCGAGCTGTACGACACCTTCCCCGCCTACCGCGCCGCCTTCGACGAGACGTGCGCCGCCCTCGACCCGCACCTCGACCGCCCGCTGGCCGACGTCGTCTTCGGCGACGACCAGAAGCTGCTCGACCGGATGACCTTCGCGCAGCCCGCGATGTTCGCCGTGCAGGTCGCGCTCTTCCGGCTGCTGGAGTCGTGGGGTGTGCACCCGGACTACGTCGTCGGCCATTCCGCCGGTGAGCTGGCCGCGGCCCAGGTCGCCGGGGTCTGGGACCTGGCCGGTGCCGCGCGGATGATCACCGCGCGCGGACGCCTGATGGAGGCCCAGCCGCCGGGCGGCGCGATGATCGGCATCCAGGCCACCGAAGAGGAGGTCGCCGCCGAACTGACCGACGGTCTGGAAATCGGCGCGCTCAACGCCCCCGACTCGGTCGTCGTCTCCGGGGAGGAGGCCGCGGCCGAGGCCCTCGCCGCGAAATTCGCCGAACGCGGCCGGAAGATCAAGCGGCTCAACATCTCCCACGCGTCGCATTCCGCGCGGATGGACGGCATGCTCGCCGAATTCGGCGCCATCGCCGAGGGGATCCCGCACGGGGCACCGTCGATCCCCGTGGTGTCCAACGTGACCGGCCGCCTCGCCGGTCCCGGCGAGGTCACCGTGCCCGGCTACTGGCCGCGCCACGTCCGGCAGCCGGTGCGGTTCGCCGACGGCGTCGGATTCCTGCGCGGCGAGGGGGTTTCCCGGTTCGTCGAGATCGGGCCGGACGCGGTGCTGGCCGGGATGGCCGCGCGGACCCTCCCTCCTGAAGGCACTCTCGTCGTCCCGGTGCTGCGCAAGGACCGTGCCGAAGCCCAGACGGCGATGACCGTGCTCGCCGAACTGCACGTCCGCGGCGCCCGCGTCGACTGGACCGCGTTCTACGAGGGCACCGGGGCCCGTACGGTCGATCTGCCCACGTACCCGTTCCAGCGCGAGAACTACTGGCTGCGCGGTGGCCGTGGCGCGGGCGACCCGGGCGGGCTCGGCCTGGCCGACGCCGCTCACCCGCTGCTCGGCGCGGCCGTCCCGCTCGCCGATGGCGCCGGGGTCGTGCTGACCGGCCGGATCTCGCCGTCCACCCATCCCTGGCTTTCCGATCACGCGGTCGCGGGCACCGTCATCGTGCCGGGTACGGCCCTGGTCGAGCTCGCGCTGCGAGCCGGTGACGAAGCCGGCTGCGCGCACCTGGAAGAACTCACCCTGCGCGAGCCGATGGTGCTTTCGGGTCCGCTGGACGTCCAGGTCGTCGTGGCCGGGCCGGACGAGAGCGGCCGTCGGGCCGTCGCCGTGTACTCGCGCGCCGGGGAAGGTGCCTGGACGCTGCACGGTTCGGGGACCTTGGTACCGCAGGCCCCGGCCGCCGGTTTCGACCTCGCCGAGTGGCCGCCCCGTGACGCCGTCTCGATCGACGTCGCCGACGTCTACCCGGTGTTCGCCGCCGCCGGACTGGAATACGGCCCGGTCTTCCAAGGACTCAAGGCCGCTTGGCGGCTGGGTGAGGAGATCTTCGCCGAGACCGCGCTGCCGGAAGACACCGCGAAGGCCGACGTCGAGCGCTTCGGTCTCCACCCCGCGCTCCTGGACGCCGGTCTGCACTCGATCGGCCTGCTGGCCGGGGAACCGGGCGGCGCCAAGCTGCCGTTCCACTGGCAGGACGTCACCCTGCACGCCACCGGCGCGTCCGCGCTGCGGCTGAAGCTCACGCCGGGACCGTCCGGCGCCGTCACCCTGCGCGCCGCCGACGGAACGGGAACACCGGTCGTCACCATCGGCTCCCTGACCCTGCGCGAACTTGCCCCCGTCACCTCGGCGGCCCCCGGTCTCGACTCGCTGTTCCGCCTCGACTGGACGCCACTGCCCACCCCGGCCGAACCGGCGCCGGTCGAGTGGGCCTATCACGGGCGGGTCGGCGGCGGCGCCGTTCCGCCGGTGGTCGTGCTCCCGGTGTTCACCGACCCGGCGGGTGTCCGTATCGCCACCCGCGAGGTCCTCGCCGTCCTGCAGCAATTCTCCACTGAAGACCGCTTCGCCGACGCGAAACTCGTCCTCGTCACCTGCGCCGCCATCGGCCCCGGCCGGGTCGATCCGGCCGCCGCCGCGGTCTGGGGGCTCGGCCGCTCCGCGCAGAGCGAACTCCCCGGCCGGGTCGTCCTCGTCGACACCGAGACCGGCGACCTGACCGAATCCGAACTCACCGCCGCGCTGGCGACCGGCGAACCCCAGCTGACCTTGCGCGACGGTGTGTTCGCCGCGCTTCGGCTCGGCCCGATGCCCGGTACCGACGAGCTCAGCCCGCCCGCCGAACCCGCGTGGCGGCTCGGCATGGCGGCCCGCGGAACGCTGGAGGAGCTGCGGCTCGAGCCCTGCCCGCAGGCCCTGGAACCCCTCAAACCCGGGCATATCCGGGTCGCCGTCGCCGCCGCGGGTCTCAACTTCCGCGACGCGCTCAACGTCCTCGGCATGTTCGAAGGCGAGCCCGGGCCGCTCGGCAACGAGATCGCCGGCGTTGTTCTGGAAACCGGGTCCGAAGTGGACGATCTGGCTCCCGGCGACCGCGTGATGGGTGTCGCGATCGGCGGCATCGGCTCCATCACCACCGCGCAGCGCTCGATGTGCGCTCGTATCCCCGAGAACTGGACGGACGAGGAAGCCGCGTCCGTGCCGCTGGTGTTCCTCACCGCCTACTTCGGCCTCAAGGAACTCGCCGGACTGAAGGCGGGGGAGTCCGTCCTGGTCCACGCGGGTGCCGGCGGTGTCGGTATGGCCGCGATCCAGATCGCCCGTCACCTCGGCGCCGAGGTCTACAGCACCGCCAGCCCCGCGAAACAGCACGTGCTGCGCGAAGCCGGGCTGGACGACGGCCACATCGCGAACTCCCGCACCCTCGACTTCGAACAGCACTTCCTCGCCACCAGCGAAGGCCGCGGGGTCGACGTCGTCCTCGACGCGCTCACCGGTGACTTCGTCGACGCCTCCCTGCGGCTGCTGCCGCGTGGCGGCCGGTTCCTGGAGATGGGCAAGGCCGGACTGCGTGACCCCGGCGAGGTCGCCGCGCGGCACCCCGGTGTGCACTACCGGCCCTACGACCTCATCGAAGCCGGCCCCGAGCAGTTCTCCCGCATGTGGGCCGAAGTGCTGGAGTTGTTCGCGAGTGGTGTCCTGAGGCCGTTGCCGCGTCACGTCTGGGACGTCCGCCGCGCACCGGAGGCGTTCCGGTTGCTCAGCCAGGCCAAGCACATCGGCAAGGTCGTGCTCACCATCCCGCGCGGACCGGAGCCCGGCGGCACCGTCCTGATCACCGGCGGCACCGGTGGCCTCGGCGCCCTGCTCGCCGAACATCTGATCGCCGAGTACGGCGTCCGGCATCTGCTCCTGACCAGCCGCCGCGGCCCGGACGCTCCGGGCGCGGCTGAGCTGTCCGAAGAGCTGACCGCGCTGGGCGCGACCGTCACCATCGCCGCGTGCGACAGCGCGGACCGCGAAGCCGTCGCCGCGCTGCTGGCCGCGATCCCTGCGCAGCACCCGCTGACCGCCGTCGTCCACGCGGCCGGTGTTCTCGACGACGCCCCGATCGACGCGCTGAATCCCGAACGTCTCGACCGTGTCCTCGCCCCGAAGGCCGATGCCGCCTGGCATCTGCACGAGCTGACCGCGGAGCTGCCGCTGCGCTGGTTCGTCCAGTTCTCCTCCGCCGCCGGTGTGCTCGGCAACCCCGGCCAGGGCAACTACGCCGCCGCCAACGCCTTCCTCGACGGCCTCGCCACCCGGCGTCGCGCCGAAGGACTGGCCGCGCAGTCCATCGCGTGGGGACTGTGGTCGGGCGGGATGAAGGGCGAACTCGGCGACGCGGGCGAAGAACGTATGCGCCGCAGCGGTTTCCCGCCGATCGACCCCGAAGAGGGCCTGGCGATGTTCGACCGCGCGGTCGGCCTCGATCACGCCGTCCTGCTCGGCCTCAAATTCGACCGTGCGACCGTACGCGGTAGCGACGCCCCGATCTCCCCGCTGATCCGCGCGCTCGTCGGTGGTTCCGGCCGCGCCAAGGCGAAGACCGCCACCGCCGAGCAGGCGGGTGAACTGCGGCGCAAGCTCGCCGGGCTGTCGGCGCCGGACGGGGACGAACTCCTGCTGGACCTGGTGCGCCGCGAGGTCGCGCTGGTCCTCGGGCACGCCGACGCGGCCGGGATCGCCGCGACCCGCGCGTTCAACGAAATCGGCTTCGACTCGCTCACCGCGGTCGAACTGCGCAACCGTCTCGGCGCCGCCACCGGTCTCCGGCTGCCCGCGACGCTCGTCTTCGACCACCCGACGCCCGACGCGCTGAAGATCTTCCTGCGCGGCGAACTCGTCGGGGACGAGACGCCGGCCCCGGTCGCGGTCACCCCCGCCACGACCGGGGCCGGTATCCACGACGATCCGGTCGTCATCGTCGGCATGGGCTGCCGGTACCCGGGCGAGGTCACCTCACCCGCCGAGCTCTGGCAGCTGGTCGCCGAGGGCCGCGACGGCGTCGGGGACTTCCCGGCCGACCGCGACTGGCCGCTGGACTCGCTGTTCCATCCGGACCCCGATCACCGCGGCACCACCTACGCGTCCGAGGGCGCCTTTCTGTACAACGCGGGCGATTTCGACGCCGAGTTCTTCGGGATCTCACCGCGGGAAGCGCTGGCGATGGATCCGCAGCAGCGCCAGGTGCTCGAGACCGCGTGGGAGGCGCTGGAGGGGGCGGGGATCGACCCGGCCACCCTGCGCGGCACCAGCACCGGTGTCTACGCGGGTGCCCTGTCCAACGACTACATCTCGCGGCTGAGCGCGATTCCCGAGCAGGTCGAGGGTTTCCTCGGCACCGCGTCCTTCAGCAGCGTCGTCTCCGGCCGCGTCGCCTACTCGCTGGGGCTGGAAGGCCCGGCCGTCTCCGTCGACACCGCTTGCTCGTCTTCGCTGGTCGCCGTGCACCTGGCGGCGCAGTCGCTGCGGTCGGGGGAGTGCACGCTGGCGCTGGCGGGCGGCGTCAACGTGATGGCCTCGCCGGACATGTTCGTCGAGTTCTCGCGGCAGCGCGGGCTGGCGCCCGACGGCCGCTGCAAGCCGTTCGCCGGGACCGCCGACGGCACGAACTGGGCCGAAGGCGTCGGGGTCCTGGTGCTGGAGCGTCTTTCCGACGCCCGCCGCAACGGGCACCGCGTCCTCGCGGTCGTCAAGGGTTCCGCGGTCAACCAGGACGGCGCGTCCAACGGGCTCACCGCTCCCAACGGACCTTCGCAGCAGCGCGTGATCCGGTCGGCGCTGGCGAACGCCGGGGTCGAGGCGTCCACTGTGGACGTCGTCGAAGCGCACGGCACGGGCACTCCGCTGGGCGACCCGATCGAAGCGCAGGCGCTGCTCGCGACCTACGGCCAGAACCGCGAGCGGCCGCTGCTGCTCGGTTCGGTCAAGTCCAACATCGGCCACACGCAGGCCGCGGCCGGGGTCGCCGGGATCATCAAGATGGTCGAGGCGATGAACCACGGGATCGTCCCGGCGAGCCTGCACGTGGACGAGCCGACGCCCCACGTCGACTGGACTGCCGGGGATATCTCGCTGCTCACCGAGCAGACGCCGTGGCCCGAGACCGGTGGCCCGCGCCGCGCCGGGGTGTCGTCGTTCGGCATCAGCGGCACCAACGCCCACGTCGTCCTCGAACAGGCTCCGGCCGAACCCGAGCCCGAGCCTTCGGGAACCCTGCCGGTCCTGCCGTTGCTGATTTCCGGGCGCACGCCGGAGGCGCTGGCGGCGCAGATTTCACGTCTGTCCACTGTGGATGTAACTGTGGACACCGGCTACTCGCTCGCCACCACGCGTACCCAGCACCAGTACCGCGCGGTCGTCGTCGGCGATCCCGGCGCGGGCCTGCGGACGCTGGCTTCGGGCGAACCCGTGCCTGGCCGTCTCGCCTTCCTGTTCACCGGCCAAGGCTCGCAGCGACTCGGCATGGGGCAGGGACTCTACGAAGCCTTCCCCGCCTTCGCCAAGGCTTACGACGAAATCGCGGCGCTGCTCCCGCTCGACGGCGACCTGAGCCGGACCGGGACCGCCCAACCAGCGATCTTCGCTTTGGAGGTCGCGCTCCACCGGCTCTTCGAGTCGTGGGGTGCGCGCCCGGCCTTCGTCGCCGGGCACTCGATCGGCGAGATCGCCGCCGCGCACGTCGCAGGCGTGTTCTCACTGGAGGACGCGGCAAAGCTGGTCGAGGCGCGAGGCAGGCTGATGGAGGCGCTGCCCGAAGGCGGCGCGATGGTCGCCGTGCAGGCCACCGAAGCCGAAGTGGCCGAGTTCGGCGTGGCCGTCGCGGCGGTCAACGGCCCGGACGCCGTCGTGCTCTCGGGCGCGGAGGGGCCGGTGCTGGCGGCCGCGTCGGCGCTGGAGGACCGCGGCCGCAAGGTGAAGCGGCTCGACGTCTCCCACGCGTTCCACTCGCCGCTCATGGACCCGATGCTCGACGACTTCGCGGAAGTCGCGCGGAGCCTGACCTATGCCGAGCCGTCGATCCCGGTCGTCTCGGCCGTCACCGGCGCCGTCGCCACCGAGCTGACCGACCCCGCGTACTGGGTGCGGCACGTGCGGGAGCCGGTCCGGTTCGCCGACGCGCTGACCGCGCTCTCCGCCGAAAACGTGACCACCTACCTCGAAATCGGCCCGGCGGCGGTGCTTTCGGCACTGGCCGCGGGATTCGGCGAGGCGATCCCCGCCCTGCGTGACGACAAGGACGAGCCGGCGACGGCGGTCACCGCGCTGGCCCGCCTGCACGTCCGCGGGATCGACGTCGACTGGGCCGCGTTCTTCGCCCCCGCGAAACCGCGTGTCGTCGACCTGCCGACCTACGCCTTCCAGCACGAGCGGTACTGGCTGCGCGAACCCGCCGTGGCGCGCGTCGCCGGCGGCCTGCGCCATCCGGTGCTGGCCAACGCCGTGACGTCGGCGGACGACGGCTCGGTCCTGTGCACCGGCGTCCTCCCCGCCGACGCCTCGGACACCCTGCTGGTCGAACTGGCGATCCGCGCCGGTGACGAGGCAGGCGCGGGCACCCTGGCCGAATTCGCGGTCGAGGCACCGCTGACCGGGGACCGCGAGGTCCAGGTCGCCGTCGGTGCCGAGAGCGACGGCCGCCGCCCGGTCTCGATCCACACCCGCGCCGGCCTGGGCTGGCGACGGCACGGAACCGGATTCCTGGTCACCACCCCGGTCCCGGCGCCGTCGGCCCCGGACGGGCCGCTGACCGAGCTGACCCTGCCGGACGACTCCGCGCAGCTGTACGGCCTGCACCCGAGCCTGCTCGACCCGGTCCTCGCCGGACGCGGCTGGCCGGTCGCCTGGCGGAACGTGACCCTGCACGCCACCGGCGCCACCGCCGTCCGGGCTCACCTGAGCCCGCCGGGGGAGCTGGCGGTGTTCGACCTCGCGGGCGCCCCGGTGCTGTCCGCCGAGGTGACCTTCGGGGAGCGCCCGGCCGCGGTGACGACACCGAGCGAGTCGCTGCACCGGATCGTCTGGTCGCCGGTCCCGGCGGGTGGCGCCGAGCTGTCCTGGTCCCGTCTCGAAGACGTCGGCGCCGAGCTGCCCGGCGCCGTGGTCCTGGAACTCGCCGAACCGGCCGGTGACGTGGCCGACGCGGCGCGTTCGGCCGCGGCGACCGTGCTCACCGCGCTCCAGGACCCGGCGTACGCGGGCACCCGGCTGGTCGTCCTGACCGCCGGCGCCGTCGCACTGTCCGAAGAGGACGGTGCCGATCCGGCGGCCGCCGCGGTCTGGGGCCTGGTACGCGCGGCGCAGTCGGAGAACCCGGGCCGGTTCGTCCTCGTCGACGGCGACGGTGACACCACGCTCCTCGGCAAGGCGCTGGCCACCGGCGAAGACCAATTGCTGGTGCGAGAAGGCAAGTTGTACGCGCCGAAGCTCTCGCTGGTGCGTGCTCACACCACCGAGACTCCGGTGCTGGCCGGGGGAGCGGTGCTCGTCACCGGCGGCACCGGTGGGCTCGGCGCCCAGCTAGCGCGGCACCTGGTGCGGGCGCACGGCGTCACGGAACTGGTGCTCACCAGCCGCCGCGGTCCCGACGCCCCGGGCGCGACCGAGTTGTCCGGCGAGTTGACGGCTCTCGGCGCGCACGTCCGCGTCGAAGCGTGCGACGTCGCCGACCGCACCGCCGTCGAAGGCCTCTTGGCCGGGATCCCCCGGCTGAGCGGGGTCGTGCACGCGGCGGGCGTCCTCGACGACGGTCTCGTCGGCGCGCTCACCCCGGAACGGCTCGCCACCGTGTTCGATCCCAAGGCCGCCGCGGCTTGGCACCTCCACGAGCTGACCAAGGGGCACGAACTCGCGGCGTTCGTCCTGTTCTCCTCGGCCGCCGGGGTCTTCGGCAACGCGGGTCAGGGCAACTACGCCGCCGCCAACGCCTTCCTCGACGGTCTCGCCGTGCACCGCCGGGCACTCGGCCTGCCCGCCCGCTCGCTGGCTTGGGGCCGCTGGGCGGACGGCATGGGCGGCGCCCTCGGCACTCAGGCAGGGCAACGCTTGAGCCGCAACGGTTTCCCCGCACTGAGCACGGACGAGGGCCTGGCGTTGTTCGACGCCGCACTGGCCGCGGACGTGGCCGCCTCGGTCCCGGTGAAACTCGACAAGGCCGGTCTCGCCGACGCCGCCGCGGCCGGACAGCTGCCGGCTGTCCTGCGCGACCTGGTGCCCGCGGTCCGGCGCACCGCCGCGGCGGCCGACGCCGGCGCGCTGCGGGCCAAGCTCGCCGGGCTCGCCGAAGCGGAGCAGGAACGCGCGCTGCTCGACCTGGTGCGCGGGCAGGCCGCGGCCGTGCTCGGGCACGCCGGGGCGGCCGCGATCGCCCCCGGGCGCGGCTTCCTCGACCTCGGGTTCGACTCGCTCACCGCGGTCGAGTTCCGGACCGCGCTGGCCGCCGCGATCGGCCTCACCCTGCCCACGACGGTCGTCTTCGACTACCCGGCGCCGGACGCGCTGGCGAAGTACCTCCAGACCGAACTCGCCCCCGAGACCGGCGCGGCCGCCGCGGTGACCGAGCAGATCACCCGGCTCGAAGCCCTGCTCGACGGCGCCGACCCCGGCGACGCGGAGATCGACGGACGGCTGAAGCGGCTGGTGTCGGCATGGGCGGCGAAGAAACCCGCCCACGCGGACCTCGACGCCGCTTCACCGGACGACCTCCTCGCGCTGATCGACGACGAATTCGGCCCGCGCTGAGACCGCCCTCGTCCCATTCAGGAGCCAGCCGGCGGAGCTGACACATCTCTCGGAAAGGTGACCAGACGCGTGAACCCGCATCGGCCGCAAGCCCCGCTACCGCGGTGGCAGGGCGCCTTTCCCCCGCTCGTGACGTGGACGACCAGGCAGCGCCCTGCCGACGTCGATCGCGGTCGCGGGTTCACTACAGACATTGAGGAGCCGTGACATGCCTTCGGAAGAGCAGTACGTCGACTACCTCAAGCGGATGGCGGCCGACCTGCGGGAGAGCCGCCGCGAGCTGGCGGACGCGCGGGAGAAGGAGACCGAGCCCATCGCGATCGTCGCGATGAGCTGCCGGTTCCCCGGCGGTGTCCGCACCCCGGAACAGCTGTGGGAGCTGGTCGACGGCGGTGGTGACGCGATCTCGCCGTTCCCGGCCGACCGCGGCTGGGACACCGACGCGATCCACGATCTCGACCCTTCCGTGCCCGGCACCAGTTACGTCCGCGAGGGCGGGTTCCTGCACGACGCCGCGGAATTCGACAACGAGCTGTTCGGCATCTCGCCGAGGGAGGCCGAGGCGACCGACCCGCAGCAGCGCTTGCTGCTGGAGACGGCGTGGGAAGCCGTCGAGCGGGCCGGGATCGACCCGCATTCGCTCAAGGGCAGCGCCACCGGGGTGTTCGCCGGGGTCGGGTTCACCGATTACGCGTCACGACTGACCGCGCTACCCGAAGAGCACGAGGGCTACCTCGGCATCGGTACCTCGGGCAGCGTCGTGTCGGGCCGCGTCTCCTACGCGCTCGGTCTCGAAGGGCCGTCGGTGTCGATCGACACGGCATGCTCGTCGTCGCTGGTCGCGGTCCACCTCGCCGCCCGCGCGCTGCGGTCGGGGGAATGCACGCTGGCGCTCGCGGGCGGTGTCACGGTGATGGCGACGCCCGGTGCGTTCGTCGAGTTCTCGCGGCAGCGGGGGCTCGCGCCGGACGGTCGCTGCAAACCGTTCGCGGCCGCCGCCGACGGCACCAACTGGGCCGAGGGCGCCGGGATGCTGGTGCTGGAGCGGCTTTCCGACGCGCGCCGCAACGGCCATCCGGTCCTTGCTCTCGTCCGCGGCAGCGCGGTCAACTCCGACGGCGCCTCCAGCGGCCTGACCGCGCCGAACGGCCCGTCGCAGCAACGCGTGATCCGCGCCGCGCTCGCGAACGCCGGTATCGAAGCGTCCACTGTGGACGTCGTCGAGGCGCACGGCACCGGGACCGCGCTGGGTGACCCGATCGAGGCGCAGGCCCTGCTGGCCACCTACGGTCGCGACCGCGAAACCCCGCTGTGGCTGGGTTCGGTGAAGTCCAACATCGGCCACACCCAGGCCGCCGCCGGTCTCGCCGGCATCGTCAAACTGGTCGAGGCGATGCGCCACGCCACGCTGCCCGCGACGCTGCATGTCGACGCGCCGTCGCCGCACGTGGACTGGTCCGCCGGCGCGGTGGAACTGCTCGCCGAGGCCCGCCCGTGGACCGCGACGGACCGGCCGCGCCGCGCGGGCGTGTCGTCGTTCGGGATCAGCGGCACCAACGCGCACGTCATCCTGGAGCAGCCTGCCGAAACGCCCGCCGAGGACCGCGAGATCGTGGCGCCGCCGGTGGTTCCGTACGTGCTGTCCGGCGCCTCGCCCGCCGCCGTCCGCGCGCAGGCCGCCGCCCTGTTGTCCACTGTGGACGAATCGGGCGCCGAACCGGCCGACGTCGCGTTCTCGCTGGCCACCACCCGCGCCACCATGGAGCACCGCGCGGTCGTCACCGGTGCCGACCGCGCCGAGCTGACTGCCGGTCTCCGCGCCCTTGCGGGCGGCGAAGCGGGTCCGGTCACCGGCAGCGACACCGCGGGACGGCTGGCCGTGCTGTTCACCGGCCAGGGTTCACAGCGGCTCGGCATGGGCCGCCGTCTCCACGAGTGTTTCCCGGTGTTCGCCGAGGCCTTCGACGAGGCCTGCGCACACCTGCCCGGAGTCCGGGACGTCGTTTTCGGCACCGACGCGGCGCGCCTGGACCGCACCGAATTCGCCCAGCCCGCCCTGTTCGCGTTCGAGGTCGCCCTCTTCCGGCTCGTCGCGTCCTGGGGTGTGACCCCCGACTTCCTCGCCGGGCATTCGGTCGGCGAGATCGCGGCCGCCCACATCGCCGGGGTGCTTTCACTGGAGGACGCGGCTCGCCTGGTCGCTGCTCGCGGCCGGTTGATGCAGGCATTGCCCGACGGCGGGGCGATGATCGCGCTGGAGGCGACCGAAGACGAGGTCCGCCCGTACCTGTCGGCCGACGTCGCCCTCGCGGCGGTCAACGGCCCCCGCGCGGTCGTCCTGTCCGGCGCCGAGGCAGCGACCACCGCCGTCGCGGAACGCTTCCCCGGCCGCCGCACGACCCGGCTTTCGGTGTCCCACGCCTTCCACTCGGCGCTGATGGAGCCGATGCTCGCCGACTTCGCCGCCGTCGCGCGGACCCTGACCTTCCGCGAGCCCGCGATCCCGGTCGTCTCGACCCTGACCGGCGAGCTCGCCGACCGCCTCACGGATCCGGCGTACTGGGCCGAGCACGTCCGCGGGACCGTCCGATTCGCCGACGCGGTGGAAACCCTGCACGGCGAAGGCGTCACGACCTTCCTCGAACTCGGTCCGGACGCCGCGCTCACCCCGATGGGCCGGTCGGTCCGCCCTGAAGGCGTTGTGTTCGCCGCGGCCCAGCGCAAGGACCGCGACCAGGCCGCCACGCTCGTCGCCGCGCTGGGCCTGATCCACGCCCACGGCGCCCGTGTCGACTGGGCCGCCTACCTCGATGGCAGCGGTGCGCGGGTCGTCCCGCTGCCGACGTACCCCTTCCAGCGCAAGCGTTTCTGGCTGGAAGACCCGGGCGCGGGCGTGGTCGCCGCCGAGGACGGCCGGTTCTGGTCGGTCGTCGAATCCGGCGACGTCGGCGAGTTCGCCGCCGAACTGAAGCTGTCCGACGTCGAAGCGCCGCTCGGCACCGTCCTGCCCGCGCTGTCTCGCTACCGCCGCGCTCGGTCGCTGTCGGCCGAGGCGGCTTCGCTGGCCTACCATGTCCGCTGGCAGCCGTTCACCCCCGCGACGACCGCGGCCACCGGGCGCTGGCTGCTCGTCACGTCGTCTCGCGAGCACCCGTGGATCGAGACCGCCGTCGAGGCACTGGCCGGTGCCGAGGTGCGGCGGCTCGTCGTCGAGCAGCCCGATCGTGTGGAACTGCCGGACGAGACCTTCGACGGCATCCTGTCCTTGCTGGCCCTCGACGAGACCGAGACCGACGGACTCTCGTTCGGCGCCGAGGCCACGATGACCCTGGTGCGGGAGCTGACCGCCCGCGACCCGCAAGGTCCACTGTGGACGCTCACCCGGGGCGCGGTCTCGACCGGCGCCCACGACGCGCCGGATTCGCCTGCCCAGGCCCAGCTGTGGGGCTTCGGCCGGGCGGCGGCGCTGGAGAACCCGCAAGCGTGGGGCGGCCTCGTCGACGTCCCGGCCGAGGCGGGGGAGCGGACCGTCGCCTTGCTGCGCGGCGTCCTCACCGGCCCTCGCGGCGAGGACCAGGTCGCCGTCCGGGCCGCTGGCGCGTTCGGCAGGCGGCTCGCTCACGCCGAGCCCGCCGAGCCCCAGCGGTCCTGGCAGCCGCGCGGCACCGTGCTCGTCACCGGCGGCACCGGCGGACTCGGCGGGATCGTCGCCCGGTGGCTGGCCGACCACGGCGCCGACCACGTCGTTCTCGTTTCCCGCCACGGAGAAGACGCTCCCGGCGCGGCCGAACTGGCCGGGGATCGCGTCACCATCGCCGCCTGCGACGTCGCCGACCGCGACGCCCTCGCCGCCGTCATCGAGCCGATCCGCGGCGATCTTCGCGCGGTCTTCCACCTCGCCGGCGTGCTCGAACTCGGTCTCATCGAGTCGATGGACCGCACGCGCTACGCCGACGTCCTCCGCCCGAAGGTCGCCGGAACACGCAACCTCGAAGAGCTCACCGACGGGCTCGACCTAGACGCCTTCGTCCTGTTCTCCTCGATCGCCGCCTCCATCGGCAACGCGGTCCAAAGTGCCTACGGCGCCGCGAACGCGCATCTCGAAGCGGTCGCGCAGCGCCGCCGGGCGAACGGGCTCCCCGCGACGTCGATCGCGTGGGGTCGCTGGGGCGAGGTCGGCATGGGTGTCGGCGCGGACCTCGACGAACTGCTCAGTGGTCTCGGCGTCCCGGCCATGGCCCCGGAGACCGGCCTGGTCGCGCTCGGGCAGGCACTGGACCGGGACGAGACCGTGCTGACCGTCGCCGAACTGACCTGGGAGAAGTTCGCCCCACCGTTCGCCGCGCTGCGGCCGAGCCCGCTGCTGGCCGACCTGCCCGAGGTCGTCGCCATCGCCGAGGCCGAAGCCGCCCGCGCCGAGGAAGGCGCCGAAGCCGCCGACGCGTGGCGAGCCCGGCTCGCCGGACTGCCCGAGGCCGAACGCGAACGCGTGCTCACCGAACTCGTCCTGACCCACACGGCCGCCGTCCTCGGACACACCGACGGTGTCCCGGCCGGGCAGCAGTTCACGAAACTGGGTATCGATTCGCTCACCGCCATCGAATTGCGCGGCCGGATCAACACCGAGACCGGACTTGCGCTGCCGCCGACCATGGTGTTCGACCACGCGACCCCGGCCGCGCTCGCCACGCATCTGCTGGCCGCGCTCACTCCTGTGGCCCAGGAGCCGCGGACCGTCGTCACCGGACCGGCCGCCGCGGGCCAGGACGTCGCCGTCGTCGGTCTGTCCTGCCGCTTCGCCGGTGGCAGCGACACCCCGGAGAAGTTCTGGGAGAACCTCGTCCAGGGCAAGGATCTGGTCCGCGAGGTGCCGCCGGACCGCTGGACCGCCGCCGACTACTACGACCCCGACCGCACCGCGCCGGGCAAGGCGTACACGCAGCAGGGCGCGTTCGTCGACGACATCGCGGGCTGGGACGCGGCGTTCTTCGGCCTCTCTCCGCAGGAAGCGCGGAGGCTCGACCCGACCTTCCGCCTGCTCATGGAACTGGTGTGGGAAGGCATCGAAGACGCCGGGCTCACCGCCGACGAACTGCGCGGCAGCCGCACCGGCGTGTTCGCCGGACTCATCGACACCATGCAGTACAGCATGCGGCAGCTCGAAGCCGACGGCATGGACGCGGCCGACGACCCCTACTTCGGGCTCGGCAGCTCGCTTTCCGCCGCCGCCGGCCGCATCGCGCATCTGCTCGACCTTCGCGGGCCCTGTCTGACCGTCGACACCGCCTGCTCGTCGGCGCTGAGCGCGGCGCACCTGGCCGTGCAGAGCCTCCGCCGCGGCGAATGCGACATCGCGATCGTCGGCGCGGCCTCGGCGATGATCAACCCGGACGTGTTCATCCAGTCCTGCAAGATGAGCATGCTGGCCGCCGACGGCCGCACCAAGACCTTCGACGAGAGCGCCGACGGCTACGTCATCGGCGAGGGCGGCGGCGTCGTGGTGCTCCGCCGGGCGGGCGAGGTCGGCCCGGGCAGGCGGACCCGCGCGGTCATCCGCGGCACCGCGACCAACCAGGACGGCCGCAGCAACGGGCTCACCGCACCCAACCGCGCGGCGCAGAACGCGGTCATCCGCGCGGCGCTCGCCGACGCCGGGGTCACCCCCGACGAGGTCGGCTACGTCGAGGCACACGGCTCCGGCACACAACTCGGCGACGCGATCGAGTTCACCGCCCTCGGTGAGATCTTCGGCGAGCGGAACGCGCCCGAACCGCTCTACGTCGGCGCCGTCAAGACGAACGTCGGCCACACGCTCGCCGCGGCGGGGATGGCCGGGCTGATCAAGACCGTGCTGTCGCTGGAACACGGCACCCTGCCGGGCAACCTGCACCTGAGCACGCCGAACTCGGTGGTCACCGTGGACGGCACGGTCCGCCCGGTCCCCGAGGCGCGTCCCTTCCCGGCCAACGCCGACGGGGTGCTGCGCGCGGGCGTCAGCTCGTTCGGCTGGTCCGGCTCCAATGTCCACTTCGTCCTCGATCAGGCGGCGCCCGCTCCGATGCCCGCGCCGGGCCCGGAATGGCAACTGCTCACGGTGTCCGGGCAGAGCGAAGCCGGGCTGCGCGCGAACGCCGAGGCCTTGGCCGATCACCTGACCGAAGACCTCGAACTCGCCGACGTCGCCTTCACGACTCAGGCCGGGCGTAGCGCACTGCCGGTCCGCAAGGCGGTGCTGGTGCGCGACCACGCCGACGCCGTCACGGCACTGCGCGCGGTCACCGGCGGCTCGGCCGTCACCGACAAGCGGCGCTTCGGTCTCCTGCTGCCCGGCACCCGCCGCGCCTGGCAGGGCACGACCGACGAGCTGTACCGCACGGAACTCGCGTTCCGCGCCGCGATCGACGAATGCGCCGCCCTGCTGGACGGCCGGGCCGACCTCCTCGGCGCGCTCTACGGCACGGCCGAGGCCGACGAACGAGCCGTGGTCTTCGCCGTCGAGTACGCCTTCTGCCGGCTGCTGACCGCATGGGGCCTCGAACCGGCCGTGGTGCTCGGACGCGGGACCGGCGAATGTGTCGCCGCCGTCGCGGGCGGGTTGTTCGGGCTCGCCGAAGGCCTCGAACTCGCGCTCGGCGGGCCGGTCCCACGGGTGGGAACGCCCACGGCGCCGGTGATCTCGCCCCGCACCGGCACGGTGCTCACCGCCGCCGAGGCCGCGGACCCGGCCCACTGGCGGATCGCGGACGACCGCTTCGAAGACGGCCTGCTGGCCTTGGCGAAGTACGCCGGAGTCCTGGTGGAAGCCGGGCTCGGCGACGACGGCGCCGAGGCGGCCGGACGCTACCTGCCGCAGACGCCGGTGGTCTCCCTGCTGCCGGAGCCGGTGGCCGGTACCGGACGGCGTGCCTGGCTGACCGCGCTCGGCACGCTGTGGGAGCACGGCGTCGAGATCGGCTGGGCGGACGGCGCGGGACCGGACCGCCGGTTCGTTTCGCTGCCCGGCTACCGCTTCCAGCGCACCCGCTACTGGCCGGAGGTCGCCTCGCGCGGCTCGGGTTGGTCGCTCGACCAGATGTCCGCCGCCGAGCCGGAGACACCGGTTCGCGCCGGTCTGGCCGCGCACACTCCGACGTGGCATCGGGACACCACTCGCCGAGTCCCCGCGACGCCGGGGGACCTGGTCCTGTTCGCCGAGCCGGGTGCCTTCGCCGACGACTTCGCGGTCGCCGCGGAGGCCGCCGGGCACCGCGTCACGGTCGCCTCCGAGATGGACCGCCAGGTGCTCGCCGGGGACGGCCCGCTGCGGATCGTGCACGCCCTCGGGCTCACCGCAGGCGGCCTCGAATCCGGCTTCTACAGCCTCTTGGAGCTCGGCAAGGCAATCGGCGCCGAATGCGCCGGGCGTCGTGTCGATCTGCTCGCGTTGGGACGCAACGGTTTCGACGTCCTCGGCGGGGACGCCACCGACGCCTTCGCCCCGACCATCGCCGCCACGGCCGACGCGATCGCCGCCGAGTACCCGCTGGTCCACGCGCAGTACGCGGACTTCGACCGCGCCGGGGACAAGGTCGCCCAGGCCCTGCACGAGCTCGACCTCCTGGCGGCGTCCACAGTGGACACCGTCGACGGCGTCGCGGTCGCCGCCTGGCGCGGCGGACGGCGCTGGCTGCGCGGCTTCGACGTCGTCGAGCTGCCCGAGGTCGACGACTCGCTGGCCTGGAAGCCCGGTGGTACCTACCTGATCACCGGCGGGCTCGGTGTCCTCGGTCTCGCGCTGGCCCGGCGGCTCGCGCCGCTGGGGATGAACCTCGCGTTGGCCGGCCGGTCCGAGCTGCCGCCGGAGGAGACCTGGGACGACTGGATCCGGGATCATGGCGTGGATGACCGCACGAGCGAAGTCCTGCTGGCGGTCCGGGATCTGCGCGCCCTCGGCGCCGACGTCCTCACCTTGCGCGCCGACGTCAGTGCCCCCGGCGAGGCCGCGGCGCTGCTGGCGGAGGTCCGCGGTTACTTCGGCTACCTCGACGGCGTGGTGCACGCGGCCGGGGTCGCCGGTGGTGGCCTGCTGCAGAACAAGACCCGTGAGCAGGCGGCCGCGGTGCTGGCGCCGAAGGTCGACGGCACCCTGGCCCTGACCGAGGCGCTGCGCGTCGAACCGGTCGACCTGCTGATCCTGTACTCCTCGACGGTGACGCTCACCGTCGGCGTCGGCGAGATCGACTACTCCGCGGCCAACGCCTTCCTCGACGGGGTCGCCTCGGCCTCGGCGGGCGGACGCGGTCCCGCGAAGCAGGTCGTCTCGGTCGCGTGGGGTCCCTGGCAGCTCGATGCCTGGACGGCGTCCGGGCTTTCGGGTTCCGCCGAAGCGCAGGAGGGCTCCCGCAAGTTCCGTGAGGAGTTCGGCATCGGCGCCGAAGAAGGCACCGAACTGCTCTCGCGGATCGTCGCTTCCGGAGAGCCGCTGGTGACCGTGCTGCCGCTCCCGCTGGCCGACGTGCTGGCCGCGCTGGCCCGGATGGGCTCGGTCGACGCGCTGGTCGGCGCCGACGCCGCGATCCCCACCGGAGAGCGGTACCCGCGACCCGATCTGCGCACCGCGTACGTCGCCCCGCGCACCCCGGCCGAAGAGCGCGTCGCCGCCGCCTGGTGCGACTGCCTCGGCCTGGAACAGGTCGGCGTGCACGACCCCTTCTTCGACCTCGGCGGTACTTCGCTGATCGGCCTGGTGCTGATCGGCCGCGTCGCCAAGGAGTTCGGCGTCGAACTGGCCCCGGCGAGCCTGTTCGAGAAACCGACCATCGCCGAGTTCGTCACGCTTCTCGGCGAACCCGGCGCGCCGCAGGTGGCCGCCGAGCCCGCCGAAGACGTCTCCGCGCGCGGCGAGCGCCGCCGCGCCCGCACCGCCAAGCTCCGCAAGCGCCCGAGCCGGACCGGAAGGTGAACCACCCCATGACCACGCGAGAACGGGACACCGGCGACGACATCGCGATCGTCGGCATGGCCGGGAACTTTCCCGGCGCGCCCGACATCGGCAAGTTCTGGGCCGATCTGTGCGCCGGCCGCGACGGCATCACCCGGATGACCCGCGCCGAACTGCTGGCCGCGGGCGTCCCCGCCGAAGTGGCCGACGATCCCGCGTTCGTCCCCGCGGCCGGGTTGCTGCCCGGCATCGACCGCTTCGACGCCGACTTCTTCGGCTACAGCCGCGCCGACGCCGAACTCCTCGACCCGCAGCACCGGCTGTTCCTCGAATGCGCGTGGCACGCGCTGGAGGACGCGGGTGTCGACCCGGACCGGATCGAAGGCCTCGCCGGGGTGTTCGCCGGCGGCGCCCCGAGTACGTACCTGCTGTCGAACCTGCTGTCCAACGACGTCACCGCGCTGACCGTCGGCCCGGATCAGCTGATCCTGCAGAACGAGAAGGATCTGCTCGCGTCCCGGCTGTCGTACGCGCTCGATCTGACCGGCCCGTCGGTCAGCGTGCAGAGCTGTAGCTCGACGGCGCTCGCCGCCGTCGCGCAGGGCTGCTCCAGCCTGCTCACCGGCGAGTCCGACCTGGTCGTGTCCGGCTCGGTTTCCGTTGTGGTGCCTCAGGAACCGGGCTATCTCTACCGTGAGGGCAGCCGGTTCGCGCCCGACGGCATCAACCGGATCCTCGACGCGGGCGCCAACGGCAAGGTTCCAGGGAACGGTCTCGGCGTCGTCGTGCTGCGGCGGCTGGAGGACGCGCTGGCCGACGGCGACCGCGTCTACGCGGTGATCCGGGGCTGGGCCATCCACCACGAGGGCAACCGCGCGCGGCAAGGGTTCAACCTGCCGGGCGTTCCCGGCCAGGCCGCCGTCGTAGCGGAGGCGATGGCCGCCGCCGACGTCGAGCCCGACGAGATCGACCATATCGAAGTGTCCACTTTGGGCACCCCGTTCGGTGACGTCGCGGAGATCTCCGCGCTACAGAAGATTTTCGACGTCGACGGCGTCGAGCGGGTCACTCTCGGCTCGATCGACGCGAATCTCGGGCACATCAACCAGGCGGGCGGCGTCGCCCGCCTGATCAAGGCCGCGCTGGCGTTGCACCACGAGAAGCTGCCGCCCGCGGTCAACTTCGAGAAGCCCAACCCGCAGCTCGCCCACAGCGGTGACAAACTCGTCGTGCAGACCGAACTGGGCGACTGGCCGCGCGGCGAGCGGCCCCGGCTGGCCGGCGTCAGCGCGTACGGCTTCGGCGGCACCGACGCCCACGTCGTCATCGAGGAAGCGCCGGAGGACTGCCCGGAGCGTCCGCCCGCGCGTCCGCACCAGCTGCTCGTGTGGTCCGCGCGGACCTCCGAAGCGGCGGACGCGATGACCGGCAGGCTCGCCGCCTCCAGTCCTGAGTGGACGGATCTGGCCGACGTCGCCTACACGTTGCACAACGGCCGGAAGGCGTTCGAGCACCGGCGGATGACGGTTGTGTCCTCTGTGGATGACGCCGTCGACGCGTTCGCGTCCGTGGTGGCCGAAGCGGACTCGAAGCCGCGGAAGGCCGGCTTCCTGCTCGCCGGGGTCGGCGAGCAGTACCGCGGCATGGCGGGTGGACTCTACGAGAGCGAGCCGGAGTTCAAGGCCGCCGTCGACGAATGCGCCGCACTGTTCAAGTCGCATCTCGGCACTGACCCGACGACGAGCCTGCACGGCTCTCGCGGTTCCGACGGCGGCGACCTCGCCCGCCTGCTGGGTCGCGCGACCGACAGCGAGGACGCCGCTCCGTCGGTCACCCAGCCCGCAGTGTTCACCCTCGGCTACGCGCTCGGCCGCCTGCTGCGCGCCTGGGGAGTCCAGCCGTCCGTGCTCGCCGGGTACAGCGTCGGCGAGTTCGCCGCCGCCACGCTCGCCGGGGCCCTGACCCTGGAAGAGGCCACCGCGCTCGTCGCCACCCGCGCGAAGCTGATCGAGAAGCTGCCGGAAGGCGCGATGGCCGCGGTCCCGCTGGGGGCCGCCGAACTCACCGCGCTGGTGGGCGACGTGACGGCGTTCGGCGTCGACGTCGCCGCGGTGAACGGACCGCGGATGATCGTGGTGTCCGGCGCCGGCGACGGCGTCGAAAGGCTGGCCGCCGAACTCGCCGGACACGGCGTCCCGGCCAGGCCGCTGCGCACCACGCACGCCTTCCACTCGCGGGCCCTGCGCCCGGCCGCGGCGGAACTGACCGCGTGGGCGCGGAAGAACCTCACGCCGCGCGAGCCGGAAGTGCCCTACCTGTCGAACGTCACCGGCGCGCCGATCACGCTCAAGCAGCTGAAGGATCCCGGCTACTGGGCCGAGCACATGTGCCGTCCCGTGCGGTTCGCGGCGATGATCGAGCATCTTGCCAGTGTTTCCCCGGATACCGTGTTGCTGGAACTGGGAGCCGGGCAGTCGCTCGGCTCGATGTTCCGCGGTCACCCCGATTTCCCGCAGACCTCGTGGCCGCTGCTGGTTCCGACCCTGCCCGGCGAGGCCGACCCCCGCCAGGACACGGCCGTGCTCACCGAAGCGCTCGGCCGCGCCTGGCTTTCCGGGGCGGACATCGACTGGCGGGCCTATCACGACGGCCGCGACCCGCGGAAGACCACGTTGCCGGGTTATCCGTTCCAGCGCGACCGCTACTGGATCGAGCCGACCAGGGCCGTCACCGACGTCGCGCTCGGCGCCCGGTCCGCCGAGACCCCGGTCTACCTGATCGAAGGCGAACTGGACGTCACCGCCCGCGACCTGGCCACCCGGCTGGGTGCCGAACTGGGCGCGACCGTCGTGTTCGCCGACCAGCACCCCGGCGGCGCCGACGCCGTCCGGGCCGCCCACGGCCGGCTCGACGGCGTGCTGGACCTGACCACGAGCAACGCAGCCAAGGAGGAACGATGACCCTCGTCGGAGTCGTCGGCGCCGGTGTGATGGGCACCGGGGTCGCGCAGAACCTCGCCACCAGCGAGCACGAGGCCGTGCTCATCGACGTCGACCCGGGAAAACTGGCCGACGCCCGCGACCGGATCGAACTCGAATGCCGGATGAGCCGCATGCTCGGCGGCCCCGAGATCGACGCGGCCGCCGTACTCGGCCGGATCACCTTCGGCACCGAGCTCGCCCTGCTCGCCGAGGCCGAAGTGGTGATCGAGAACATCACCGAGAACTGGGACCTCAAGTCCCGCCTGTACCCGAAACTCGACGAGGCCTGCAAGGCCGACACCGTGTTCGTCGTCAACACCTCCGCCATCCCGATCACCAAGGTCGCGGCGCTCACCCGGCGCCAGGACAAGGTGATGGGGGTGCACTTCATGAACCCGGTGCCGATGAAGCCTTCGTGCGAGTTCATCCCCGGCTACCACACCAGTGAGTCCACAAAGGACATCGTGCGCGAGCTGCTGCTGTCGATGGGAAAGAAGCCGATCCCGGTCAACGACGCCTCCGGGTTCGTCTCGAACCGCGTGCTGATGCTCACCGTCAACGAGGCCGCTTTCCTCGTGCACGAAGGGGTCGCGGACGCGGAGACGGTCGACGAAGTGTTCCGCGGCTGCTTCGGGCACCCGATGGGCCCGCTGGAGACCGCCGACCTGATCGGCGTCGACACGATCCTCTACAGCGTCGAGGTCCTCTACGACGAGTTCAACGACAGCAAGTACCGCCCCTGCCCGCTGCTCAAGCAGATGACCGCGGCCGGGCTGCACGGGCGCAAGAGCGGCAAGGGTTTCTACAACTACGGCGGCTGAAGGGGACTTTCCCCTCGTCTCACGCGGTGAAGGGCGCTTTCGTCGCATCGCATGCGGTGAAGGGCCCCTTCAGCCCCCATCTTCCTTCACGAGAGAGGCATCCACCATGTCGCAGGACGTCCGCGGCGAGATCCGCGGCTTCATCGGCGCGAAGTTCCCCAGCCTGTCGTTCACCGACGAACAGGACATCTTCGCGCTGGGTTTCGTGAACTCCCTGTTCGCGATGGAGCTGGTCATGTTCATCGAGAAGGCGTTCGCCACCCGGATCCCCAACGAGGAACTGAAGCTGGACAACTTCCGCACCGTCACGCGGATGACCGAACTGGTCGAGCGGCGCACCGCCGCGGCCGCGCACTGAACGGGAGAACGACGTGAGGGCGAGGACACGGCCCGAAACGCCCGCGGTCGAGGTGATCGGGCGTTTCGTCGACGAGGAGGTCGGCCCGCACGCGGACGCGTGGGACCGGGCCGAGCACATCCCCCCGGAGGTGCTGAGGCGGGTGGGGGCGCTGGGACTGTGGGCCCCGTTCCTCCCCGTCGAAGCCGGCGGCGCCGGGCTGGACATGGTCACCCTCGGGCGGCTGCACGAGGAGGCGGGCCGCGGCTGTTCTTCGCTGCGGAGCCTGCTCACCGTGCACACGATGGTGACCGCGACGGTACAACGCTGGGGCGACGATGAGCAGCGCGAGCGCTGGCTGCCCGTCCTGTCCGACGGCGCGACGCTGGGCGCGTTCTGCCTGACCGAGCCGGATTTCAGCGGTAGCGACTCGACGGCCGCGGGCACCGTGGCCGTCGCCGAGAACGGCGTCTGGACTTTGCGGGGGCGCAAGACCTGGATCACCGGCGGCCAGGTCGCCGGGCTGCTGCTGGTGTTCGCCGGCACGGCCACCGGGATGAGCGCGTTCCTGGTGCCCTCGGATCATCCGGGGGTCCGGGTGACCCCGGTCCGGCACATGCTCGGCACCACGGCGAGCATGCTGGCGACCATCGAGTTCGACGACGTCCGGCTCGACCCGTCCGCGCTGGTCGGTCCGCCGGGCTGGGCCGCGGGCACGGTGATGACCGGCGCGCTCGACCTCGGGCGCTACAGCGTGGCGTGCGGTTCGGTCGGGATCGTGCGGGCGGCGCTCGCCGCGTCGGCCGCCTACACGTCGGTGCGGTCCGCGGGCGGCGGGCTGCTGCGGGATCTGCCGCAGATCCGCGCCAAGATCAGCGAGATGGTCACCGCGCGCGACGCCGCGCGCCTGCTGTGCGAGAAGGCCGGGCGGCTCAAGGACGCGGGCGATCCGGCGACCATCATGGCGACCTGGGTGGCCAAGTACTTCGCGTCCACGGCCGCGGCCAAGGCGGCTTCGGACGCGGTCCAGATCCACGGCGCGAACGGCTGCGGCCCCGACTACCCGGTGGCGCGCTTGTACCGCGACGCGAAGGTCATGGAAATCATCGAGGGCAGCACCCAGATCCAGGAGCTGACCATCGCGGACGAGGCGTATCGGGAGGTGCCGGGATGACCGAGGTGCTGGAGAAACCCAAACGGGGCCGGATCAAATGCGTGGTGTGGGATCTCGACAACACGCTGTGGGACGGCACGCTGCTGGAAGACGGCGAGGTCACCGTACGGCCGGAGGTCGTGGCGGAGATCAAGCGGCTCGACGAACTGGGCATCCTGCATTCGGTGGCCAGCCGCAACGACCACGAAGCGGCGATGACGCGGCTGAAGGCGGCCGGGCTCGACGAGTACTTCCTGTACCCGCAGATCAGCTGGAACCCCAAATCCGGTTCCGTGGAAAGGATCGCGAAGTCGCTGAACATCGGTCTCGACGCGATCGCGTTCGTCGACGACCAGCCGTTCGAATTGGCCGAGGTCGCGCACGCGCTGCCTTCGGTCAAGACCGTCGACGTGGCGAAGCTGGGGGAAGCACTGGCGTCGGAGGAGTTCCGGCCGAAGTTCGTCACCGACGAGTCGCGGGTGCGCCGCGAACTCTACCGCGCTGCCGCCGTGCGGGAGCAGGTCGAACAGGACCACGAGGGCACCAGCGAGGAGTTTTTGTCCACTTTGGACATGAAGTTCACGATCGCGCGTGCCCAGCGGGAGGACCTGCAGCGGGCCGAGGAACTGACCGTCCGCACCAACCAGCTCAACTCCACCGGCCGGACCTACTCCTACGACGAGCTGGACGAGCTGCGCACCTCGCCCGACCACGTCCTGCTCGTAGCCTCCCTTTCCGACAAGTACGGCGGCTACGGCAAGATCGGCCTGGCGCTGGCCGAACGCGGCGCGCCGGCCTGGCATCTGCGGATGATGCTGATGTCGTGCCGCGTGATGTCGCGCGGGGTCGGCACGGTGCTGCTCAACCACATCATGGGACTGGCGAAGGAAGACGGCGCGAAACTGCGCGCGGACTTCGTCGAGACCGGCCGCAACCGGGTCATGTACGTGACCTACGCGTTCGCGGGCTTCACCGAGATCTCGCGGGACGGCGACCGGCTCGTCCTGGAGTCCGATCTGAGCACGATCCAGCCGCCGCCGCCCTATCTGACGATGGAGCTGCGATGACCGCTCCGAGCACGGCATGTCCCTGGCTGCCCGGCGGGATCCCGCCTGCCGAGGCGGCCAAGCTGTTCTGTTTCCCGCACGCCGGAGCGAGCGCGGCGGTCTACCGGGAATGGGTCCTCGCGGCGGGCGAAAGGCTGGTCGTCCTGCCGGTCCAGTTGCCCGGCCGTGCCGAACGCGGTCGCGAGACACCGCACGAAGACGTCGAAAGCCTTGTCGAGGCGGCGATCGAGGGGCTCGGGGACGCGCTCACCGGTGACTTCGCGTTCTTCGGGCACAGTGTCGGCGCCCTGACCGCGTACCTGCTCACCCGCAGGCTCGCGGAGCGCGGGGCCACGCTGCCGAAGCATCTGTTCGTGTCAGGGCGGGCGGCCCCGCAGCTGCCCGACACCCGGCTCCAGCTGCGGGCTTTGCCCGACGAGCGGCTCGCCGCCGAACTGCACGCCCTCGGCGGTCTGCCGGACGTCCTGCGCCGCGAGCGCGAACTGCTGGCGATGTTCCTGCCGCTGATGCGGGCCGATCTGGCGGTCAACGAGACCTACCGGCATGTCCCGGGGGAACCGTTGCCGGTGCCGCTGACCGTGTTCGGCGGCGACCGCGATCCGCGGGCCGATCTGGACGAACTGGCGGCGTGGCTCGAACTCGCCACCGACTCGACGATGGTGACCTACCCGGGCGGGCACTTCTATCTCGAGCAGCACAGGGCGGCGCTGCTGGACGTGATCCACCGGAAACTGGGCCGATGACCACGCAGTGGTTCCCGGCGTGGAAACAGCCCTCGGGCGCGCTGGGCGAACGGCTCAGCCCCGGCCGGGACGTGCACGTGTGGCGGATCGCCCTCGCGCGGGTGCTCGCCCCGGGCTCGTCCGAGGCCTACGGTCTGCTCGGCGCGCTCTCCGAAGACGAGCTGCGCCGGGCCGCCGCGATCGCGGTGGACGAGGAACGGGCCCGGTTCCTGGCCGCGCATGTCGCGCTGCGCGACATCCTCGCGTCGTACACGGGCACCCCGCCGTCCGAGCTGCGGTTCACCCGCGACGGCGACCGCCCGGCACTGGCAGGCGCGACGGGGATCGAATTCAGCCTGTCCCGGTCCGGCGCGCTGGCGCTGGTCGCGGTCGCGGCCGGGGTCCGGGTCGGCGTGGACGTCGAGGAGGTCCGGGAGGTCGACCACGGCGGACTGGCCGCGCGGACACTGCGTCCGGAAGAGGCCGCCGCCGTCCGCGAGCCGCTGACCTTCTTCCGGTACTGGACCTGCAAGGAGGCCTACCTCAAGGTCGACGGCACCGGACTGGCCGGACTGCCGGGGCCCTCCTTCACCCTCACCGGCGGCGACGTCGCCTTCGAAGACCGTCCTGAATGGACGATCACGGAACTGGACGCCGGCGCCGGCAACGCGGCCGCGCTGGCCGTCCCGGTGCGCCCGGTCACCGTGCGTGCCTTCGACTGGCTTCCCGGCAGGCGGCGAACGGCCGGGGAGTATCGGAAAGGCGGAGTGAAATGAGCGACCCGAAAGCGGAGCTCGAAGCGTTCATCCAGACCACGGAGTTCAGCTGTCTCGGTGCTCGTGCGGCGTTGAAGAAGGGCTCGATCGTCCACGGCCACTACCCGGCGCTGGGCGATCCGGAGTCGGCGCGGGCCCACTACCGCGACATGCTCGGCTATGCCCGCGACATCCGGCCCACGTTGTCGGACAAGAGTTTTCGCACGTTCGTGTCCACCTTCGAAGAACCCGGCGGGATCCTCGACGAGGAGGAGTACGAACGCCTGCTGTGGCGCCACCTCCAGCTGATCCACGACATCGACAGCCGCACCTACGGCCTCGACGAAGGCGCCACCTCGGACCCCGACGAACCGAACTTCGGGTTCCACGTCGCCGGGCACTCGTTCTTCGTCGTCGGCATGCATCCGGGTTCGTCACGGGCGAGCCGGAGGTTCTCCCGGCCTGCGATCGCGTTCAACTCGCTGATGCAGTTCATGTTGCTGGGCGACAAGTTCTTCTCGATGCAGGACGCGATCCGCAAACGCGAGACGACCAACAACGGCTCGGTCAACCCGAGCTTCACCACCTACGAGTACCAGATGCCGTCCCGGCACTTCTCCGGACGGATGACCGAAGAGGACTGGAAGTGCCCGTTCACTTCGCGGCACGAGCCTTCGTCGGTCAAGTACACCTCGGACGTCATGCAGCGCCCCACCGGCTGATTCCCCGGTCCGTGAAGGCCTCCTTGCCTACCTTCAGGGTAGGGAAGGAGGCCTTCACCACCCCGTCGCCGCCACAGCCGGAAGTACATGAAGGCCTCCTTCACTACCTTGAGGGTCAGGGTTCCGGCGAAGTCGTGTTCACGCTGCCCAAGTGGTTGGCGGAGGGCCCGTCACGGTGGCCTGACACTTCTCGACTGTCCACCGGGGGCGCTTTCGGGGTGACCGTGCCCGATTCGGGCGTTTTGTGAAGGGGTCGTGAGTGATGAGGAGGGTTAGAGCCGTCCTTATCGCTCACGACCCCGGTCAGAACCGTACAGATAGATATCAAACGGACATTCATCTGTCCTCTGGCGTCTTTTGTGGACATCGTCCGTTCAGGGCCTCTGTCATCGGCCCCGTTCGGGAGGTCCACCTCGAATCACCAAGAACGGCACCGGCCAGCGTTTGTGCGACTTTGCCGGGGCCCTGGCGCCTAGCGCGGTGAAGGGGGCGTTCATGTACAAAGCCGTCAGGCCAGCGCTTCGACGCGGCGCGGGACCGGGCGCCGGAGCAGCGCGGTGCGGGTCGCGCGCGGGATCCGCTGGTAGACCAGCTCCCGCAAGGTCGCACGGCGGAACGTGTAGCCGGCGTCGTCCTCCCGGCGCAACACCGCGCGGCTCGCGAGCCGGGACAGCGTCCCCTCGATCTCGGCGGTGTCGCGGCCGCAGACCGCGGCGACGTCTTCGGCGGTGAAGGCGTCCCCGGCGAGGCTGGCCGCCTTCAGCAGCGACTTCTCGGCGGCGGGCAGGCTGTCGAGCTGCGCGGCGAGCGTCCGGCGGACCAACGGCGGCGTCATCGCCTGGCCGAGTCCCGGAAACGGGGTGGTGCGGCCGTGTACCTCCTCGGCGTACGCGTGCGCGAACCTGGGGTTGCCGCCGATCCTGGCGATCAGCTCCTGCCTGCCGCGGATGAGCCGGGCGGTACCGGGCAGAAGCTTGTCGAGCAGCTTGCCGACGGCGTCGTCGGCCAGCGGGGCCAGCGTCACCGTCGTGCCGCATCGCTCGCCGTGTTCGGCTTCCAGCAGCCCGGGCCGTGCGGAGGCGACGATCAGGACCGGCAGCCCCGCACACGCTTCACCGAGCCGGTCGACGGAGTCGCGGGTCTCGGCGTCGGCGCGGTGCAGGTCATCGGCCAGCACCACCAGCGGCCCGTAGGCGGTCAGTTCGGTGGCAGCGGCCCGAAGCGCGGCGTCGCCGCCCTCGGTGCGCAGCCGGGACGCGGTCTGGGGGAGCAGCCCGGGAACGACGGCGAACGCCTCGGCGACGTCGGCCCCGGCGTCCAGCACGCGGATGCGGGGCTGCTCGGCGAGGGTTTCGGCGAACTCGGCGAGGAGCCGTGTCTTGCCGATCCCGGGCTCGCCGAACACGGTCACCCGATGCGGGCGCCCGCCGCGCTCGACGAAACCGAGAAGGTGGTTCAGCAGATCGCGGTCGTGGTCACGGCCGACGAAGCCGCGGGGATCGGCGGGCTCGGCGATCGGATGTTGACGGGCCGAGACGGCGTGCCACCAGCCAGGCGAGTCTTCGGATGCTTCGTGCACCACGGCGGGCTCGGAGGCTTCGCGGACCGCGTCCGAGACGCGGATCCGGCCTTCGGGCGCGCGTAGCGCCGAGCGGACACAGCGGTCCAGGACGGGGCCTGCCACCTGTCCGGGCCCGGCGGCGGTGAACTCGACGAGAACGTCCCCGCTGTCGACACCGATCTGGGTCGCGATCCCGGCGGTGGCCAGGCGATCGAGGATCCGCAACGCCGTCCGGGTCGCGTGGACGGCGTCGTCGTCACCGGTCCGGGGGAGACCGAACAGGGCCAGCACCACCGGCCCCGACTCGCCGGGCAGATGCGCGCCCGCGGCGATGGCCTCCTCCTCGACGACGGTCCGCAACCGAGCCTGCGCCTCCATGGCCTCTTCGGGATCGTCGTCCGGCGTGGCGAGCGCGACCCCGACCGCGACGACCGGCTTCCGCTCGCTCTCGACGGGCTCCGTGCGGGGCAAGGCGATCACCGGTGCGGGCGTGAACGGCAGTGGCTCGGCCACCGGTGCGGGCTCGGGGTCGGGACGCGGCGCCGGATCCGGCCGCCGGGTGAGCAGGGTTTCGTCGTGCTGGAGGATCGCGCGTTCCAGCTCGCGCAGCTCCTTGCCCGGCTCCAGGCCGAGCCCTTCGGCGAGGCTGGCGCGCGTCGCGCGGTAGACCTCGAGCGCGTCCACGTGACGGCCGCAGCGGTAGAGCGCGGTCATCAGCTGGGCGTTGAGCCGCTCGCGGTTCGGGTTGGCCTCCGCCAGCCCGCGCAGATCGGTGAGTACCTCGTGGTGGTGCCCGCGGTCCAGCTCCAAGCCGAAAAGGTCCTCGTGGACGGCGATCCGCTGGTCCTCCAGCGCGACCAGCTCGGGCCACACCACACCGGTCTCGGTGAGGTCGGCGAGCACCGGGCCACGCCACAGCGAGAGCGCTTCACGATAAGCCGACACGGCCTGCTCGACATTCCCGGCCGCCTGCGCCGTCCGCCCTTCGGCGGCGAGCCGCCGGAACCGGGCGGCGTCGACCTGCTCGCTGTCGACGCGCAGCAGGTAACCGGGCGCGTGCGTGAGCAGCATCGCCTGCTCGGTGGCGCCGGTGCGCTGGGCCAGCGTCGAGCGCAGCCCCGAAACGGCGTTCTGCACCATCTTGCGCGCGGTGGCGGGGATCTCGTCCGCCCAGATCGCCTGCAGCAGCGTGCTGGTGGCGATGACCTCGTTGTGCCGCAACAGCAGATAGGCGAGCACGGCTCGCTGGGTCGCCCCGCGCAACACGACCGGACGTCCGTCGTGCACGACGTTGAAGGGGCCGAGGAGGTCGAAACGCACAGGGTCACCACCTTGTTCGGGACTTGCGAAGACGATCTCCACCGTGGCCCCGCACCCCACCCCCGGACAACGCCGCGGCGCGGATACTGGCTCGGTGCCAGTGGCACCCGAGAACGATGCCAGTTACCGCACGATGTGTTGACTGTGGACGTTCGCACCTGCTAGACGCGCGCGCCACTCTCGCACTTAGTCCTCTGAATGCGTCGGGTCAGGTCAGGTAGTCGCCGGTCAGGATCGCCGCCGCGAGTTCCACCCGGGACGTGTACCCGGTCCGTGAGAAAAGCCTGCTGAGCTTGCCTTCCACGCTTTTCTCACTGGTTTCGAGGACGACCGCCAGTTGCCGGTTGGTGAGGCCCTCGGCGACGAGGATCGCCAGCAGGCGTTCGTTCTCGGCGGTCGTCTCCGTCCGGCCGGGTCCGGCGAAGCCGTTGTCGCGCAACAACTTCCGAACGCGGCCGCGCCAGTACCAGGCATCGACCTCGCCGAACAGTTCGTACGCCTCGGTCCATGACCGCTCCGGCCGGTGCCCGGCGAGCCCTGCCCGCAGGAGGGTCATCGCCGACTCGTAGGGAACCTCCCGGCGTTCGCGCGCGATGGCCGCGGCGCGCCGGGCCGAGGCGGGTTCGCGATGGACCGCCGCGCGGGCGAGGTAGTGGTTCTGGTGCGCGCGGGCGGTGTCGAGCTGGGTCGCCGTGCGCGCGGAGCGCCGTACCCAATGTTCACCTTCGCGTTGCTTGTTCCGCGCCAGCGCGGAGCGCGCCAGGTCGGCCCAGAGGTCTTCGGTGCCCAGGAGGTAGCCGCCCGCGTCGGCGCTGCGCGCGGCGGAGTACAGCAACGCGTCGGCGCCCTCGGTGTCACCGAGTCCGCCGAGCACGGTGGATTCGGCGTGGTCGATCGTGTGCTGTATCCCGGCCGGGCGGCTGTCGGCGGCCAGCGCCCTGGCCCTGGCGAGCCGGCCCTGCGCGCCGAGGATCCGGATCGCGCAGTGCGTCAGCAGGCAGTGCAGCGGCCGAGCCGGATCGGTGCCGCCCAGCATCGTCCGCCGGGCCAGTTCCATCGCCTCGGCCCAGTCACCGCCGAGGTAGTTCAGCGCGAACAGGTTGGCTCCCGGCAACTGGTCCAAGGGCATCCCGGCGTCGGTGATCAGTCGCCGCGCCTGCCGGAGTTCTCCCAACTGCAGCAGCATCTCCACTTCGAACCGGCGCTGTTCGATGTTGTACTGCGGAAGATGCCCGGAACGCCACAGTTCCGGATGCGCGATGAGCGTGTGCAGCTGGGACGTGTCGCCGAGCACGACGCCGCAGGCCGCGAGGAACATCGTGCCGAAGTCGGCGGTGATGTGGTTGCTGCCGGTCCACACCGCGCGCGCCCGCTCCAGCAGGTCGCGCGCCTCGATCCAGCGATGGCTCAGTACCAGGGCATACGCGCGGTTGATCACCATCAGTGCCGGGTCGTCCGGCAGCACCGGCGACGCGCCCGCCGCGATTTCGGCGAGTTCACCGAGGTCACCGCGGGCGGCGAGCCCGGAGATGAACAGGACCGAAAGTTCCTGTGCCTCCGCGGGTTCGAGGTGGCCGAGATGTTTGCAGAGCACCTGCCGCGCGCAGTCCCCGGCCTCGGCCGCCCGGTAGTGCAACGCCTTCGCCGCGCTCAACAGCATCAGCACGACCGTCCGCGCCGGCGGTTCGGTCACCCAGGACAGCGTCGCGTGGAGCCAGCGTTCCGCCTTCGCGCCGTCGGTGAACAGGACCCGCTTGCCGTTTTCGAGGAGTTCGTCCGCCGCGCGGCGCGTGTCGACGAGCGACCCGGCCTGGGTGATCCAGTCGAGCACCAGATCCGGATCCGAGACGGACGCGGAGCCGGACCACACCGCCTGGACCGCTTGAGCGGCCAGGCTGCGCGAGGCGTACGGCCCGATCTTGGTCAGCAAGGCATCACGCACGGCGGGGACCCGGAACCGATGCCCGCCGTCGTGCTGCCGCACCAGGACACGTTCGGCGACAAGCCTGTCGAGCACCGCCCGCAGATCGTCTTCACGCCATCCGAGCGCGGTCGCGGCCAGGCCGGGTGCGGCGGTGCCGAGCGGGCAGAGCATCGCCATCGTCTCGGCCACCTCCCTGACGCCGCCACCGGCCTCGGTCACCGCCAGCAGGAGCGGATGGTCCTCGGTGGCCACCGGCCGGTCGACCCGCTCGACGCGGTACGCGGTGCGGTCGATGATCCGCAGCGCTCCGGCCTTCCGGTAGCCGTGCACGAGCGCGGTCAGGGCGGCGGGATTGCCCCGGGCGGCGGTGTGCAGCTCGCTCACCAGGCCATCGTTGGGCAGGGCCGAGACCAGTCCCGTCAGCAGTGACCGCGATTGCGCACGCGAAAGCGGCCGGAGGAACCGCGACTTCGCGCGCCCGCTCGCCCGGAGCCGCGCGAAGGCGCCTCTCAGCGCGGGGCTCTCGGACAGGTCGTCTCCCGCGCCTGTCCGCACTGTCGCGACCACGCTGATCGGTGTCTCCGCCGTGCAACGGTGCAGCAGCGCGCTCACCAGCCGGGCGGTGTGCTCGTCGAGCCACTGCGCGTCGTCGACCAGGACCACCAACGGGGTCTGGACGCGGAGAAGCGCGAACACGGCGGTCGCGATCTTCGCGACGGTCTCCGGGGTCGGCGTGGTCTCGCCCGCCCTGGCGAGCATGGCCAGCACGGAGCGCCGCGCGGGTTCCTCCTCGGCCCGGTCCCCGCCGAGAAGGACGAGAAGCCGGAACATCGCCCCGTACGGGAGTGTCCGGTCGAGCTTGGCCAGCCGCAGCACCAGCACTTTGGCCGACGGGGTGAGCTCCTCGGCGAGCCTGTCCAGTACCGTGCCGCGGCCGCAACCCGGCTCCCCGGCTAGCACCGTCAGCGGGGTCGTGCCCAGAGCGGCTCCGTCTCTCAGGGCTCCGACCTCCTCGACGCGGACGTCCGCCCGCGATCCCGTCCCGGTGCCCGGATGCCTGGTGCTCATATGCCCAGTTCACCAGGACGGGGCCCGGCTGGCCGTCACCCAACCGTATGAACCGGGCGGTCGAGGCCCTCCCAGGCGCCCAGTGGCCGGTAATCCTTCCCGGGAACCGGCGCTTCTCCGGCCGTCGACAAACCGGCCGGTATGCTGAGTGTCCGCACGAGAAGGGGCCGGCCATGACACGAGCGACCACCAGGAAGGCCGAGGCCGGCGGTGAGGACCAGGCCGCCGTCCCGCGCCGTCTGCTGTCGCACGCCACGAAGCTCTTCGCCAAGAAGGGTTTCGACCGCACCTCCGTGCAGGAGATCGTCGAGGCGGCCGGGGTCACCAAGGGCGCGATGTACCACTACTTCGGTTCCAAGGACGACCTCCTTTACGAGATCTACGCCCGGGTGCTGCGCGCGCAGACCGAGCAGCTGGAAAAAGTGGTCTCGAGCGAGGCTCCGCTGCGGGAACGGCTGCGTTCCGCCGCCTCCGACGTCGTCGTCAGCACGATCGACAACCTCGACGACAACACGATCTTCATGCAGTCCATGCACCAGCTCAGCGTGGAGAAGCAGAAGGCCGTCCGCGCGGAACGCCGCAAGTACCACGAGCGGTTCCGCACGCTGATCGAGGAAGGCCAGGAGTCCGGCGAGTTCCGCGCGGACAAACCGGCCGACGTGATCGTCGACTTCTTCTTCGGGTCGGTGCACCACCTCGGATCGTGGTACCGGCGCGGCGGCGCGCTCTCGGCCCGCCAGATCGGCGACCACTTCGCCGATCTCCTGCTGGCCGCGCTGCGACCCGAGTAGTGCTCAGCCCGCGGGCACGAGTCGCTCGGCGAAACAGTCGTCGCGGCGTTCGATCACCGTTCCCACCTCCCATCCGGAGGCGAAGGCGAGCAAGCCCGCCGCCAGCTCTTCGGCGGCTTCGGGTGGCCAGCCTTGGGCGGCCAGACTCGACCGCAACGCTTCGGCGTAGTCGGAATAGGTGAAGCCGGGCAGTTCCGCGATGAGCGCCGTCGTCGTCCCGCGGTGCGAACTCAGGCCGCCGAACGCCCTTCCGCAGCCGCAATCGGAATCGGGCGAGCTCTCGCCGTCGTCACAGCACGGTGCGATCCAGAGCAGCTCGCCCTCGACGCAGTGGTCGAAGTCGTTTTTCCGGGTGCCCTGGGTCTTCGAGGTGGCCACGAGCAGTTTCATGATGACTCCCTGTTCGATCTGATGTTCGAACAGGTCTACCGGCAGGGTCCGACACTTTCCGGGACGGACCCCGCCGGAGGAGATCAGGCCGGCAGGTCGATCAGCGGCGCGAGGGCGGCGCGATGCCGCCCAGGAGTGCCGAACGCGATCTCGTCGCTCTTCGCGCGCTTCAGGTACAGGTGCGCGGGGTGCTCCCAGGTCATGCCGATCCCGCCGTGCAGCTGGATCGCCTCTTCGGCGGCGTGGACGGCGATGGGGGAGTTGCGGGCCTGCGCGACCGCGACGGCGATCGCGATGTCGTCGCCGGAGGCCAGGCAGTCGGCGGCGTAGCGCGCGGTCGCCCTGGCGTTGATCAGATCCGTGTACAGGTTCGCCAGCCGGTGCTTCAGCGACTGGAACGAACCGACCTGACGGCCGAACTGGTAGCGCTCCTTGAGATAGCGCACCGTTTCGGTCAGCGCCCATTCGGCGATCCCGAGTTGTTCCGAGGCGAGCAGCCCCGCCGCGGTCACGAGTGCCGTGTCCAGCGCGGACGCCGCCACCGAGGGGCCGGCGACACGCTTCGCGGCAACCTTCTCCAAGGTGACGTCGGCGATGCGCCGGGTGAGGTCGAGGGAAATCGCCTCGGCGACCGTCACTCCCGCCGCCGAAGCGTCGACCGTGTACAGGCCGGGGCCGTCGGGTCCCACCGCCGGAACGACGATCAGTTCGGCCACCGAAGCATCGGCGACGCTGCGGACCCGGCCGCTGACCGTGCCGTCGGCGGCCGCGGCGACCGTCGAGGGGAACTCGGCGCCGGGCGCGGCCGACAGCGGGACGGCCAGCGCGCCGATGAGCGTGCCCGCGGCCAGTTTCCCGAGCGTTTCGGCCACTTCGGCCTGTGACGTGTCGGCCGCCAGCAGGGCCGACGTCGCCAGGACGGCGCTGCCGAGGTACGGGACCGGGGCGACGCTGCGCCCGAGTTCCTCCATCACGACGGCGACTTCCCGCGCCGAAGCGCCGTGCCCGCCCAGCGCCTCCGGGACGGCGAGGCCCGCCGCGCCGAGGTCGGCGGCGAGCGTGCGCCACAACTTCAGGTCGTACGGTTCCGCCGTCTCGGTCCTGGCGATCAGGGCCGCCGGCTCCGCGCGATCGGAGAACAGAGCCCGGACGCTGGCGCGAAGGTCCTCTTCGACCTCGGAATACAGCAGGTCGGTCATCGGGGCAGGTCCTTCCAGGCGACGTCCTTGTCGATCCGCGGCTCGGACGGCAGTCCCAGCACGCGCTCGGCGATGATGTTGCGCAGGATCTCCGAGGTGCCGCCCTCGATGGAGTTGCCCTTCGCGCGCAGATAGCGGTAACCGGCCTCGCGGCCGAGGAAGTTCACGCCGTCGGGACGCCGCATCGTCCAGTCGTCGTAACGCAGGCCCTCGTCGCCGAGCAGCTCGATCTCCAGCCCGGACGCGGCCTGGTTCAGTTCGGAGAACGCGACCTTGACCGCCGAACCTTCCGGTCCCGGCGCGCCCGCGGCGAGCTGTTGCCGCAGCCGCGAACTCACCAGGCGCAGGCTTTCCCCCTCCACCCACAGTTTCAGCAGCCTGTCGTGCAGTTCGGACGTGCGCAGCTCCGGGCGCTCCCGCCAGGTTTCCGCGACGACGCCGACCATGCCGCCGTCGCGCGGGAACTCGGTGCCGCCGATCGCGACCCGTTCGTTCATCAGCGTGGTCTGCGCGACCTTCCAGCCCTCCCCGACCGCGCCGAGGCGGTGCGCGTCGGGGATGCGGACCTCGCTGAGGAAGACCTCGTTGAACTCGGCCTCACCGGTGATCTGGCGCAGCGGCCGGACCTCGACGCCCGGAGCGGTCATGTCGCACAGGAAGTACGTCATGCCACGGTGTTTCGGCACGTCGGGATCGGTGCGGGTGACCAGGATGGCCCACTGGGACTTGTGCGCGCCCGACGTCCAGACCTTCTGCCCGGTGACCACCCAGTCGTCGCCGTCGCGTACCGCGCGGGTGCCCAGCGCGGCCAGGTCGGATCCGGCGCCGGGCTCGCTGAACAGCTGGCACCACACCTCGCGCTCGGTCCACAGTGGACGCAGGAAGCGCTGGTGCTGTTCGGGTGTGCCGAAGGCGAGAATGGTCGGCGCGGCCATGCCGAGACCGATTCCGATCCGCCGCTTGTCGTTGTCCGGTGCGCCCGCCGCGGCGAGCTCCTTGTCCACGACGGACTGGAGCGAACGCGGTGCGCTCAGGCCGCCGAGACCTTCGGGGAAGTGGATCCACGCCAGTCCGGCGTCGAACCGCGCGTCGAGGAAGTCCTGACGCGGCGTGCTTTCCGGCGGATACGCGGCCAGCAGATCCGCCACGCGCCGCTTGAGATCGTCCACAGTGGTCACTTCGACGCCTCCCCGCGGTACTTCTTCAGCTCACGGTGCGCCAGCGAGCGCTTGTGCACCTCGTCCGGACCGTCGGCCAGGCGCAGCGTCCGCACCTGCGCCCACATCTCGGCGATCGGGAAGTCCTGGCTGACGCCGCCCGCGCCGAACAGCTGCACGGCCTTGTCGAGGATCCACTCGACGGTGATCGGCGTGGAGATCTTGATCGCCTGGATCTCGGTGTGCGCACCCTGGTTGCCGACGGTGTCCATCAGCCACGCGGTCTTGAGCACCAGCAAGCGCTGCTGCTCGATCTTGACCCTGGCCTCGGCGATCCAGTCCTGCACCACGCCCTGTTCGGCGATCGGCTTGCCGAAGGTCTCGCGCGAAAGCGCCCGGCGGCACATCAGTTCCAGCGCGCGTTCGGCCATGCCGATGGCACGCATGCAGTGGTGGATCCGGCCGGGACCGAGGCGGGCCTGCGCGATGGCGAACCCGTCGCCCTCGCCGGCGATGAGGTTCTCCGCGGGCACGCGGACGTCCTCGAAGACCACTTCGGCGTGGCCGCCGTGATCGCCGTCGGTGTAGCCGAAGACGTGCATACCGCGTTTCACGGTCATGCCTGGAGTGTCGCGGGGGACCAGGATCATGCTCTGCTGCTTGTGCGGCGGGCCGTCCGGATCGGTCTTGCCCATTACGATGAAGATCCTGCAGTTCGGGTTCATCGCGCCGGAGATGTACCACTTCCGGCCGTTGATGACGTACTCGTCGCCGTCGCGGCGGATGCTGGTGGCGATGTTGCGCGCGTCGGAGGAGGCGACGTCGGGCTCGGTCATCGCGAACGCGGACCTTATCTCGCCGTCCAGCAGCGGCTGGAGCCACTGCTTCTTCTGCTGGTCGGTGCCGAACATGGTGAGGACTTCCATGTTCCCGGTGTCCGGCGCCGCGCAGTTCAGCGCGGTCGGCGCGAGCCGGAGGCTGCGGCCGGTGATCTCGGCCAGCGGCGCGTACTGCAGGTTCGTCAGCCCCGCGCCGTGGTCACCGGGGAGGAAGAAGTTCCACAGCCCGCGCTCGCGGGCCTCGGCCTTCAGCTCTTCGACGATCGGCGGCTGCGACCATTCGCTGTCGCGCTCGGCCAGCTGCCGCTCGAAGACGGCCTCGGCCGGGTAGATGTGCGAGTCCATGAACTCGAGGAGCTTTCCCCGCAGTTCCTCGGTTTTCGCGTCGAAGGCGAAGTCCATCTCTATCCCTCTTCCTTGTTTTCAGAGGCGCGTCGACGAATGCGTAGCCGGGCTGCGGCTTCCGATGACTTCTCTCGTTCGCGATGAGAGCGGCGCGCCGCTTGGCCACCTTTCGAGTAAGTCATCGCACGTCCCGTCATTCGGCCTTGAGAGTCTCGTTGCCGTGCGCGATCAACGGGACGACGCCCGAGCCGATGCCGTCGAAGCCGGCGCCGACGGTCTGTCCCTTGCTGTAGCGGAGGTGGATGCCTTCCAGGATCACCGCTAGTTTGAAGAACGCGAAGCTCACATACCAGTTGAGCCGGGAGACGTCGCGGCCGGAACGTTCGGCGTACCGCGCGATGACCTCGTCGTTGCGCGGATAGCCCGGCGCCGAGCTGGCGTTGGACACGAACTGCAGCGAGACCTTGTCGCGTTCGGCGTAGGCCACCAGCAGCGCGAGGTCGGTCAGCGGGTCGCCGAGGGTGGACATCTCCCAGTCCAGCACCGCGGTGATCCGGTCGTCCGCGTTCACCAGCACGTTGTCCAGGCGGTAGTCGCCGTGCACGATCGACGGCCTGCCCGATTCGGGGACCGACGAGGCGAGCCGGTCGTGGAGTTCGTCGACGCCGGGGAGGTCGCGGCTGCGGTTGCCGTCGAGTTGCTTCTTCCAGCGCCGCAGCTGGCGTTCGAGGAAGCCCTCCGGGCGGCCGAAGTCGCCCAGCCCCACCGATTCCGGATCGACGGCGTGCAATTCGACCAGGGTGTCGACCAGTTCCTCCGCGATCGCCCTGGTCCGGGCCGGGCCGAGCGCGGCGAGTTCGGTGTCCGAGCGGAAGGGGGTGCCCTCCACGAACTCCATCACGTAGAACCGCGAGCCGATGACGTCGGTGTCTTCACACAGCAGCACGGTTTCCGGCACCGGGACCGCCGTGCCGTGCAGTCCGGAGATCACCCGGAATTCGCGGCCCATGTCGTGCGCGGTCGGCAGGACGTGGCCCAGCGGCGGGCGGCGGACCACCCAGCGGGACCGGCCGTCGCCCACGATGTAGGTGAGGTTGGACCGGCCCCCTTCCACGACCTGGCCGCTCAGGTCGCCCTGGACGAGACCCGGCCGGTGCTCGTCCAGATGGGCCTTGAGCCTGGCCAGGTCGAGGCCCGGCAGGTCGGACTGGTTCATGGTGCCTCCAGCGGCTCGCTTTCCGGTTACAGTACCGACCAGTCGGTATGTCGGATAGGGGTGGTCCGTCGAGGTGCCGGACGTCACCCTCTCAGGCGATCAGCCGGACGACCATCTCCGCGACGCACGCCGGTTTGGGCTCGCCGTCGATCTCGATCGTCCACCGGACGACGGCCTGCTTGCCGCCTGCCACGTCGGTGACCTCGACCAGCTCGGCGCCCGCCCGGATCTTCGCGCCGACCTTGACCGGCTGGGGGAACCGGACCTTGTTCAGCCCGTAGTTGATGCCCATTTTGAGCCCGTTGACGCGGTAGAGCTTCCCGACGAAGCCCGAAATGAGCGACAGCGTCAGGAAACCGTGGGCGATCGGGGCGCCGAACGGCCCTTCGGCCGCCTTCTCGACGTCGACGTGGATCCACTGGTGGTCGTCGGTGGCGTCGGCGAACAGGTTCACCCGGTCCTGGGTGAGCGTCAGCCAGTCGCTGTGGCCGAAGTGCTCGCCGACGGCGTTCTCGAACTCCTGCAGAGAGGCGAATTCGCGCATGGCTCAGTCCTTCGGTCCGCCGGCGACGTAGATGACCTGGCCGGAGATGAAGCCGGCGCCGTCGCTCACCAGGAACGACGCGAGGTTGGCGATGTCCTCGGGCGTGCCGACGCGCTGCACCGGGATCTGCGACGCGGCCGCCGCCTTGAAGTCCTCGAACGACATGCCGATCCGCTCGGCGGTCGCCGCGGTCATGTCGGTGGCGATGAACCCGGGGGCGATGGCGTTCGCGGTGACGTTGAACTTGCCCAGTTCGATCGCGAGGGTCTTGGTGAAGCCCTGCATACCCGCCTTGGCCGCGGAGTAGTTGGCCTGGCCGCGGTTGCCCAGCGCCGAGGTGCTGGAGAGGTTGACGATGCGGCCCCACTTCTCCTGCGTCTGGTACTTCTGCACCTCGCGGGTCATCAGGAACGACCCCTTCAGGTGCACGCCCAGCACCGAGTCCCAGTCCTGTTCGGTCATCTTGAACAGCAGGTTGTCGCGGGTGATGCCGGCGTTGTTGATCAGCACGGTCGGCGCGCCGAGCTCCTCGGCCACCCGCGTCACCGCGGCTTCCACCTGTGCGGCGTCATTGACGTCCAGCGCGACACCGACGGCCTTGCCGCCCTCGGCGACGATCGCTTCGGCCCCCTGCTTGACGCCTGCCTCGTCGAGATCCAGCAGTCCGACGGCGAACCCGTCGGAAGCGAGGCGTTCGGCCACGGCCGCGCCGATGCCGCGGCCGGCGCCGGTGACGATCGCTACACGGGAGGGGTGTTCGGTCACGGGGGACTCCTCGTCGTCGAGTTGAAGTGACGTCGAGTCTGCCGTACTGAGCGGTCGGTTTGTAGGGATGCCGGGCATGGAGTCGCGTTGTGATCGTCATCACTGTGGATGCCGCCGGTGTCCGAACGGATACTCCGGACAACCTGAGCATCCCGACGTCTAGCGCTTCGACCTGCACTTCCGAAAGCCTCGGCGCGCCGATATGAGCGCAAACGAAGGTGCCACATGCGCCGAAAAGGCCATGCCTTGACCGGCGAAGCGTCGTTCGGCGGCGGCGAGAGCCGGCACCGTCAGCCCGTGTTCGGGAGCTCGGTGACGCGGACGATCATCAACGCTTACCGCCTGCGGTAGGCGCCGGCGGTTTCGCGTGACTGACCGGACGGCACGCGTGATCCGGCGGACGACACGCGTGACTGGATGGACGACACGACCGAGGCCGGGTTCTGTCGCGAGTCGCTGAGGTGCCGGCCCCGGCACCTTTGCCGCATCCCTCGATAACGTCACTCGCGAAGACTCGATCGGCGCTGCCGGTAGTCGGCCAGCGCCCGGTCCACCAGCCGGGCGGCCGCGCCGGTGTACCGCTCCGGAGCCAAGAGCCCGGCCAGATCCGCCGTCGAAGCGGGCGGCGAGGAGCGGGCCGGCCAGCAGTGTCTCGCGGAGCGAGCGGCCCGTGCGCGTGGCTTCGGCCGCCACTTCGGTCATCAAGGCTTTCGCCGCGACCCGTCCCAACGACGGTGTCAGTACCGCGGCCAGCCGCTCGGTCACCAGCAGGCCGCCGGTGCGGTCCAGGTTCTCCCGCATCCGGTCCGGATGCACCACCAGACCTTCCACGAGTTCGGCGGCGGTGGTGGCCGCACCTCCGGCCAGCCGGAGGCAGTCTCGCAACGGCAGCCACTCGGCGTGCCACGCGCCGCCTGGCCGCTCGTCTTCGGCGAGCATGGACTGGGCCAGGATCAGGGCGAGCGGCGGCACCTGGAGCGCGGCCGCGCGGATCAGGGTGGACAGTACCGGATTTCGTTTGTGCGGCATCGCCGAAGACACGCCCCGCGCGGCGCCCGCGGGTTCCGATACCTCGCCGATTTCCGTGCGGGACAGCGTCTGGACGTCGATGGCCAGTTTGCCGAGCGCCCCGGAGACCACCGCCAGCGACGAACCCAGTTCCGCCAGCGGGGCGCGGGCGGTATGCCATGGCAGCACCGGTGTGGCGAGGCCCAGCGCGTCGGCGAACCCGGCGAGGAGATCTTCGGGATAGCGTTCGACGCGCGCGGCGCCGGTGTCCTCGCCGAACCGCAGACGGGCGAACTCGACGTAGCCGGCGAGTGTGCCCGCGGCGCCGCCGAGCTGAGCGGGAAGCGTGTCCCTCACCCGGCGAAGTCCGTCCGCGGCGGCCGCTACCGACTGAAGCCAGCCTGCCGCTTTCAAGCCGAAGGTCACCGGTACCGCCTGCAACGCCAGTGTGCGCCCCGGCATGACGAGGTTCCGGTGTTCCTCCGCGAGCCTGGCCAGTCCCTCGGTCACTCGCTCCAGTTCGGTCAGCAGCAGGCCGGTGGCCCGGTGTGCGAACAGCATCGCGGCACTGTCGGCGATGTCCTGGCTGGTCGACCCCCGGTGGACGTACTCGGCGGCCTCCGGATCGCTCTCGGCGACCAGCGCGGTCAGGTCGGCGACCAGCGCCACCACGGGGTTCGCGGATTCACGGCTCCGCCTCGCCAGACTCACCATGTCGACGGCCTCCGCCCGGGCGATCTCGCCGATCCGTTCGGCGGCTTCTTCGGGGACGACGCCGAGTCCGGCCTGGACACGGGCCAGACAGACCTCCGCGTCCAAGAGCGCCTGGAGCCAGGCTTCGTCGGACGTCGCCGCTTCCACCGGTGTCCCGGCCCGCGCCGGGGCGAGCAGCCCGGAGTCGAGGGCGTTCATCGTCCGCCCGTCACGGTGGTGAGGAGCCGGTCGGGGCGGTCGAGACCGTTGCCTCGCCACGCCACATGCTGGTCGGGACGGATCAGCACCAGATCCCTTTCGTAGAGGTCACGGGCCAGCGGATCGGGCAGGTCGAGCACCTTGAGGGGGATGTTCCGCCGTGCCGCCTCGGCGCGCAGACCGTCGGCGGGCGGCGCCTTCGGCCCCAGCCGGAGCAGGCTGAAGCCGACGCCGAAGTGGTCGAAGAGCGAGCTGCCGTTGACGCGTGTGTCGTCCAGCCACAGATGCGGTGCCCGCCCGCCCGGCACGCTGCTCGGGGTGTAGGTGTCGAGAAGGTCCGCGGGTGGGGTGTCCTGGCCGTCGACGATCGGGGAACCGTCATACCGCGCGCCGAGCTGGACACCGAGGGTGTCGAGCGTCCGGTCGCCGTAGTCCGCCAGCATCCGGCCGAGCCGACGGCGTTCCGCCCTGCCTTCGGCGGTGTCCTGTTCCACGCAGTGGGGCCGTGCGACGTTCGCCAGACCCAGATTGAGTTCACGCGCGGCGCCGGTGTTGCGGATCGCGACCGGCCGTCGCTCGTGGTGGTAGGACGCGAGCAACCCTGGCCCGCCCCAGCCCTGTACCGCGGCGGCCAGCTTCCAGGCCAGGTTCGCCGCGTCGTCCAGTCCGGTGTTCATCCCGAACCCGCCGTTCGGCGTGAACAGGTGTGCCGCGTCTCCGGCGAGGAACACCCGGTCGGTGCCGAAGTTGTCGGCGACGAGCGCCATCCCCGACGTCCACGGCCGTCTGGCGAGCACGGTGACCGGGATCGGCGCGCCCGCCGCCCGCCGTACCGCCGAGACCAGCGCGTCGTCGGGTGCCGAGTCCGGGTCGACCGAGCTGGTGAGCAGAAAGAACTCGTCCTTGCCGTTCAGCGCGATGAGGTTCAGCACCAGATCGGTGTTCACCGCCCAGTGACTCCACGCCCCGCCGTCGACGAGGAAGTCCCGGTACAGCGTGGGGATCCGCAGATGCGCAGCGACCGTGCGGCCGCCGAGGACCTCCTGCTCGACGCGGTCCGCTCCGGCGTACCGAGCGCCGAGGTGGCCCCGTACGACGCCGCGGGCACCGTCACACCCCGCGACATAGCCCGCCCGCCAGGCCCGGACCCGGCCGCCGGCGTCCTCGGCGAGGATGTCGGCGCCGCCGGGGTCGGCGGCGATCCCGGTCACCCGCCAGCCGAACCGCAGCTCGATGTTCGCCGCGGCGCGAGCCCGGCGGTAGAGCAGCCGTTCGACGTACATCTGGTTGGCGCGGTGCATGGGCTCGGGCACCTGCGCCGTGCGGGGCCCCGAGGCGACCTGGCGCAGCAGGTCCCGCACGGCCGGGCGGCGATTGCGGGCGAGCCGGAACCCGTTGTAGCGGGTGTAGAACGCGATGTCCGTCGAGTGGTCCCAAGGCAGGCCGAGTTCGCGGACGTCACCCGCCAGGCCGAGCCTCCGGTAGTGCTCCATGCTGCGGGCGCTGTGCGTGCTGCCGCGGGGCTGGTCCGAAGTGGACTCGGCGAGTTCGAACACCACCGACCGGACGCCGTGCCGGTCGAGGAACAAGGCGAGCAACAGGCCCACCGGTCCGCCGCCCACGATGGCGACCGGGGTCCTCGCCGGAGAGTTCATGGCCGTTCCGCCTTAGATGGTCTTGACGAATCCGGAATCCACCGCGAACTCCGCCCCGGTGGTGTTGGCGGAAAGGGGCGAGGCCAGCAGCGCGACCAGGGCGGCGACCTCGCCCGGGTCGGCGATCCGGCCGGTCGCCAGCCGCATCATCTCCGGGACGACCTCGGTCATCACGGTTTCGGGGTCCGTCCCGGTCTTGGCCGCGAAGAGGTCCGCGACGCCGCCCTCCTCGGTCCACCACGCCGTGCGGACCGGACCGGGGGAGACCACGTTCACCCGGATGCCCTGCGGACCGAACTCCTCGGAGAGCACCTTGCTCACGTTGTTCATGCCCGCCTTGGCGGCGCCGTAGTCGACGTTGATGGGGGAGGGCTGCCGCGCGTTGCACGAGGAGATGTTGACGATCGATCCGCCACCACGCTCGATCATCAGCGGCAGCGCGGCCCGGATGGCGCGGACGGCGGAGAACAGGTTGAACTCGAACATCTTCCGCCATTCCTCGTCCGTCGCGTCCAGGAACGAGGAGCGCGGCAGGAGCACCCCCGGTGGTGGCCCGCCCGCGTTGTTCACCAGGATGTCGAGGCCGCCGTAGAGGTCCGCCGTCCGCGCCACGACATCCGCGGGCGCGTCGGGATCCATCAGGTCGGCCGCGACGTGGGTCAGCCCGGCCCCGGCGAGCAGGTCGAGTTCGGGGCTGCTCTTCCGTGACACCGCGACGACACGGGCGCCTTCCTCTCGCAGTGTCCGGGCGATCGCGAGTCCGATCCCCTTGGAAGCACCGGTGACCACCGCGACACGGCCGGTCAGCTGTAGATCCATGATTCTCCTGATTCCTTCGGTCGGGATGACGGTGAGTTCGGCAGCGCGATCCGCAGAGCGGCTCTGGCCACTGCGTCGGCGTCGGTCAGGATGACCGAGTTGACGCCGGGCCGGATTCCCGCCGCCGTCACCCAGTGGACGGTCTCGGTGGGTACCCCGAAGGCGAACCGGCGGGCGTGCGGCCTCCCGCTGAGGTCCACCAGGCGATACGGGCGGCGGGTGACGGCGAGGCCGCCGGTCGGATAGGAACCGCCGTGGGTGATCGGGATCCGGTGAAGGCGGCATTCGCCTCGTGCCAGCAGGTTCCGCAGCAGCAGGTCCTGGGTCCGCCGCAGGTCGGCCTCGGGCAGGCGGGCCTCGATCAAGGTGGTGGCGATCTCGGTGACATCGGGTACCCGCGCCGAATTCGCGATGAACCGGCGGGCGTCCGGCGAGGCCCGCACGCGCAGTTGCGGACCGAGGACGCTCAGCACGCCGCTGTCGATCAACGCCGCCATCTCCTCGACGCGTCGCACCGGCGGACCGATCGAGAGGAACGCGTTCAGCGGCGTGTACCAGCGCTGGAGGTCGTCACGGTAGGAGTCGCCGGAGAGGCCGCCGTGATCGACCACGAGCCGGATCTCGTTGCGCAGATCCCGGAGCACGTCGAGTGCGGCCTTGAGCGGGCTGGACACATTGCCGCGCTTCGCTTCCGCGATGTCTTCGTCCAGATAGGACCGTAGCCATCGCCGGAACCGGCAGGTGCCGGTGAGCCCGGCCTCCGGGATCGGATGCGCCACGCGGCGCCAGTCCCACCGTTCCTCGAGCCCGAATTCGGCGAGCACTCGTTCTTCCCGAGCCGATGGTGCCGGCGCCAGCGGATCCGTGAGCACGGGAGGCGCTGGCCGATCGCCTGCCGCCGTGACGAAAGCGCGAGTGAACTCCCGCGCCCTCTCCGGTGATCCGCGGTCGCGCACCAGCGCGCCGTAGAAGACGGTGCGGACCTCGCGGTCGATGAGCGGCCAGATGTCCACGCGGAAGTCGGCGGGCTCCGCGCGCCCGCGAAACCGTTCGAGCACCGCCGGGGTAAGGAACAACGGCTCGTGCCTGCCGTACGCGCCCTTCTGGTTCTCGCCGCGTGCGTGATACGGAACGCCGCGCCGGGATCCCGTCACCAGCCGCGGCTCCCGGCCGGACGGGCGGTAGACCAGCCCGTCGGCGGTGCGGAGGAAACGTCCGCCCCTTCCTTCGGTGAACAGAGCGAGATAGTCGAAGAAGGCCAGTCCCATTCCTCTGAGGACGGTGGTTTCACCCGGCCCGATGTCCTCGAGCGCGGCGCCCGCCGGGTTGCCCGGCGGGAGGTAGCGCAGACCGTGCCGCTTGGCGAACCGCGCCATCGCCGACTCTTCACGGTCCGGAAGCGTGTCGAGATGGCCCTGGGTGAGCACCACGGCGTCCTGACCGTCGAGCACGGTTCCGCCGGACAGCCAGACGCGCTGCGAACCGTCTTCGGCGTCCCGCAGGTCGACGGCCTTCTCCGCGCACAGCACGATCCGCACGGTGGCCGGAGCGGTCCTGACGATCCGCCGCAGGGTCCAGTACAGATACGAGCCGTAGAAGGCCCTCGACGGATAGCTGTCCGGCCCGAGCAGCGCGGCCTCCCGGTGGACGCCGTCCGGGATGTCGCCGGACGACGGCGCGGCCGCGATCGACCTCGCCCAGTCGTGAAGGCTCGGGCCGTGAAGTACCGGGCCCGCCGCTTCGACCGTGTCGTCGAGGAACATGGTGATCTGGGCTGCCACGGTGTTCATCAGCAGTTTCGGATCCTGGCGCCGGTGCCACACCTGCCCGCCGTCGTGCACATGCGAGTCGAGGACGGTCACCACGAGTTCTCGGTCGGCGGGCGCCAGGACGGACGCGTTGGCGCACAACCGTTCCAGCACGGAGAGTCCACGGGGACCGAGGCCGATGATGCAGATCCGCATGACGTCGTCACCGGGACCGGCCCGGCGCCACCGGCGCCGCGACCAGCAACCGGGTCTCCAGTGCCAGCGGATGGACGGCCTCGAGCCGGAGACCCGCACCGTCCAGAATGGACTCGTAGCTCGCCAGGGTCCGCTCCCGCCCGCCCGCCATCATCAGCAGGTGCAGATCCCACAACAGCGGCAGGACCTCGGTCCCGGAATCGGGGATGACCCGCTCCAGGATCAGCACCCGCGCGGACTCGTCCGCCATGGCGCGGCGGCAGTGCGTGAGCAGCGTGATGCACTCGCCGTCGTCCCAGTCCTGCAGGATCCGGGACAGCAGATAGAAATCGACGCCCTTGGGAACGGCGCGGAAGATGTCTCCCGCCACCACTTCGCAGCGGTCCGCGCAGCCGCGCGCGACGAGCTGGTTCCTGGCCACCGGCAGCATGTGCTCCTTGTCCACCAGCAGCCCGCGGAGACGGGGATGGGCCTCCAGCACGGTGGACAGCAGGTTGCCGCTGCCGCCACCGAGATCCGCGACCGTCTTCCCGCGCGAGAAGTCGAACGCCTTGGGGACGTCCGCGAAGAAGGCGCTCCCGGCGTTCATGGCGTCGAGGAAGCGTTGCCCCGCCCCCGGTACCTCGGCGAGATACTCGTGGAGCGTGCGGTCGAAGGCGTGCTCGAAGCCGGAACGCCCCGTTCGCACCGCGGTGACGACCGAACCCCAGGCCTGATGGAACTCCTCACCGTAGAGACGGCACATCTCGCGCATCGACGTCGAGGTGCCGGTGCGCAGCAGCCGGGAAATCGGGGTAAGCCGGTAGCCGGTGCGGTCGTCGCCGTCGAACACGCCGATCGCGACGAGCAACCGCATCAGCCTGAGCACGCCGTCGGGGTCGGCTTGAGCGCGTGCGGCCAGGGAAGCGCTCGTGACGTGCCCCTCGGCGAGATGATCGGGCAGACCGAGCGCGACCGCCGCGTAGAGTGCCTGTGAACGCCAGGTCCCGGTGACGATGTCGACCACGGCGCGCGCGGCCGTCTCGTCCGTCCCGTTCCCGGCGGCCACGTCGGCGTCGACCACGGTCATCCGTTCCGTCCCTTCTGCTCGGCACTGCTCGACGTGCGGGTGAGGAGCTCCCGATGCCTTTCCCGAAGCTCGCGTTTGAGCACCTTTCCGGTGACCCCCACCGGCAAATCGCTCCGTGAGCCGGCCACGACCACGGCGGCGAGTTCCGCGAGCCCCGCTCGCGCGAGCGCGCGGTTGCACGAGGCGCGGATCTCCTCGGCGCCCGGCGGATCGCCGTGTCCGAAGAGCACCACGGCGGCGGGCAGCGACCGGTCCGGGACGGCGGGATCGGCCACCGCGATCACGGCGGCGTCCAAGGCCTTCGTCTCGTTGAGCACGACCTCTTCCACCGGCAGGCTGTACACCGGGCCATCGACGGTCTCGATGACATCCGGCGTCCGGTCGAGGTGGTACCAGGTCCCGTCCTCGTCGTGGCGCACGACGTCGCCGGTGAGGAAGAAGCCGCCGCGGCGGGCCAGGTGGTTCAGCGTCTCGTCGTTCACATATCCCGGGGTGACGCTCGGCGTGCGCACCCCCAGCAGGCCGGCCCGGCCCGGCGGCAGGACCCGGCCCGCGTCGTCGAGGGCCGCGGCCTCGCGGACCACCCGCACCGGCTTGCCGATCGCCCGCGCGTAAGTGGTGGAGTCGGCGGTGTAGGCGTGTTTGAACAGCACCATGCCCATTTCGGACGAACCGAGACCGTCCACATAGGTCGAACCGGCGGTCACGGCGCCGTTCGTCCGGGTGTGACCGAGTGCCACCAACGGGCGGATGTGGCGTTCGTGCGACGCGTCCCCCATGCCCATCCAGGTGTGGACGGCGTCGGCGGCTTCCGTTGTCAGCGCGCCGATCGGCAACTCCGCGAGGGTACCGGGGAAGCCGAGCACGAGTGTGGGCTCGAACGCGTTCATCGCCGCCGCGACCGCCGCGCCCGACATCCCGTCGGCCAGCATGGTCGGCAGTCCGAGCATCAGGGCGAGGCTCAGATAGCTGATCCCGGACGAGTGGCTGTGCGGCAGCGCGGTGAGCATCCGATCCGTTCGCAGGGAAGGGAACTTCCAGAGCCGTTCCCGTTTGCCGACGGAGAACGTGCGGTGCGCGAAGGCCGTCGGCTTGGGTACACCGGTGGTGCCGGAGGAATGGGAGATCAGCACCAGGTCGTCGTCCCGGTGCCGGTGCCGATCCGGCAGCGGCGGAGCCGGGCCGTCCCCGGGAACGCCGACCGCTTCCTCGCCGACGAACCGCGTGCCGTCCGTGGCCGTTCGTTCGAGGTCGGTGACCACGAGCGAGGTGTCCGTGCGGGCGAAATAGTGGGCCGCGGTCTCCGGCGGCATCCGCGGGTTGGTGAGCGTGGTGACCCCGCCGAGCGCGGTGATCGCGATGTGGTGCACGAAGCCGGCGAGCCCGTCAGTCAGGTGGACGCCGACCCGTGTTCCGGGTTTCACCCCTTCTTCGGCGTACCACCGCGCGCACCGCAGCACCCGGTCACGCAGTCCGCCGAGGGAATGGCCCGATGTCTTCCCGCCGCCCTCGTGCCGGAAGAGCAGCGGCCGGTCGAGGTCGCGGGCGATTTCGCAGACGTGCCAGAAGAAGTTCCCCGCACCCAGATCACGACGGGTCGAAAGTTTCAGCCGGTCGGTGACGGACCGGTGCGTTCCCAGCAGATACACGATGTCCCTCCCGGCTCAAGACCTACGGCCCAGGCCGCGCATGACGTGTTTCAGCTCGTCGAAGGAGTCGAGGTCCGGCACCGTCCAGCCGTCGAGGTCGTATTCACGCAGGCACTGCTCGGCGAAGCCCTTGTAGCCGTCGACCTGTCCGCTTTCGGTCTGCGCCGCGAGGATCTCGGTCCGGATCGACTCGTGGTTCCCCGAGGAGTTGCGCTCGTACAGTTCGTGCCTGCTGCCGAACTCCGTGCCGATCGCGTCCCACAGCAGTTTCATCAGCTTCACCCGGCTGACCGCGTCGTGCCCGTTCGAACCGCGGACGTACTTGTCGAGATAGGGGCGGATCGCGGGGTTCTTGAAGTCGTCCGCGCTCGAGTTCACGTAGATGAGGCCGCTGGCGACGTCCTGCTCGATGATCTCCTTGATCCGCGGGTAGCCGAGGGTCATGAACCAGCGGTACGCGAGCCCGTAGTCCTTCCGTGGCAGCAGCGACCCGTCCCGCCACTCCCGAGGATTCCGGGCCATCGCCTCGCTGAGGGCCCAGAACAGGTTCCGCCAGGCGAGGACCTCGCCCGCCCGGGCCTGCACGCCGCGGAAGTCCTTGGTCCCGGTCATCTCGATCGCCTTGAGCAGGAGACCGGCGATGAAATCGATCTTCACCGCCAACCGGATGCAACTCTGGAAGGTCAGCCGCTCCAGAGAACCGGATTCGGCGACGAATTCGTTCACCTTGCCGGCGTCGCCGTAGATGAACACGTTCTCCCACGGGATGAGCACCTTGTCCATCACGAAGATCGTGTCGTTTTCGTCGAACCGGCTGGACAAGGGATGGTCGTAGGGGCTGCCCATCACCGCGGCGGTGGCCGCGTAGGACGGGCGGCAGATGAGTTTGAGCCCCGGCGCCGTCATCGGCAGGGTCGCGATCAGCGCGAATTCGCGTTCCTTGATGGGCATGCCGTAATGCGAGATGAAGTTCAGGTTGGTGATCGCGGATCCCGTCGCGACGACCTTCGCGCCGCTGACGATCAGGCCGCTGTCGGTCTCCTTCTCCACGTGGACGAAGACGTCCTTCACCGCTTCGGACGGCAGATGCCGGTCCACCGGCGGATGCACGATCGCGTGGTCCCAGAACAGCACCTTCTCCTGGGACTCCCGGTACCAGCGGCGGGCGTTGTCCTGGAACGGAGAATAGAAGTCGGCGTTGGCGCCGAGGGTGCCGAGGAAACTCGCCTTGTAGTCGGGACTCCGCCCCATCCAGCCGTAGGTGAGCCTCGCCCATTCGGCGATGGCTTCACGATCGTCGAGGAGATCCTGCCGGCTCCGCGGGGTGCGGAAGAAGCTGTGCGTGTACCCGCCGCTTCCCGTGTCGGTCGCCGTGGTCAGCACGTCCTGTTTGGCCGGATCGTGCAACGCGTCGTAGAGCCGCGCGGTCATCAGGGCGGAATTGCGGAACGCCGGATGCTTCGTGACGTCGGCGACGCGATCGCCGTAGAGGTAGATTTCCCGGTCGTCGCGCAGGCTTTCCAGGTATTCCTTCCCGTTCATCGGCCGGGGGGCCGGGCGGCTGCCGTTCGCCGTACCGGCGGCTTCCTGCTGCAGTGTCATCGAAGAATTCCTGTCCCGTCGGTGGTGGGGGCGAGCGTGGCGGTCTGGCGCAGTTCGTGGAAGTCACCGCGGTGGAAGATGAGCGGAGGTCCGCCGCGGATCTCGAAGTTCCGTACTTCGCCGAGGTAGAGCACGTGATCGCCACCGTCGTAGGAGGCCCACGGCGCGCAGGTCAGATACGCCGCGCAGCCGGCGAGGCGGAGGGAATGCGGAAGCGTGTCCCAGCGGATCTCGGCTGCCGGATCCGTGCCGTCACCCGCGAAATGCCGGGCGATTCCTTGTTGCCACGACGAAAGAATGTTGATTTCGAATGCGGCTCCCGCCAGTCGCCCGCACAATCTGCTGCGGCGGTCCAGTGAGACCATCACGAGCGGTGGTTCGAGGGAAATCGAGGCGAAAGCGTTGACCGTCGCACCGTGGACGGCGCCTTCGTGGCGAACGGTCACCACGGTGACGCCGGTGGCGAACTGGCCCAAACAGTCCCTGAGCCCGTGGATCGCCCGGTTCACCGCCCACTTCCGGTTCGCCGGGGAAAAGGCGGGTGAGGTTCTTGGCCGGACACCGGTATCTCCCTCCTTGGCCGGACTGGTACGTGACCCATGCTCACGACGCCCGATGAAAAATCGAGCAAGGTCCGCTATAGCCCCGTCGGCGATTCCTGGTATTTCGTTGACTAGCCCGCCGATTACTAGGAAAGACAGAGCACTATCTGCGGGGCGCGTGGCCTGCGAGGCTGGCCGAATCCCCGGATCGATCGGCATCGGTCCGGCCTGTCGCGTCAGTCACCATCCGAGGAGCGTTCTAGTGACCAAGCAAATGCCGCGCGTCGAGGAACTGGGCGCCGGTTTCACGCCACGCCTGTGGTGGACCCTGATCCTGCTCGCGGCGGCGGTGGCGCTCGACGTCGGCAGCGTGGCGGTGGTCAACCCGGCGCTGCCCGACATCGGGCGGGATCTGCGGATGGACGACGCCCTGCTCCAGTGGACGATGACCGGCTACGGGATCACGTTCGCGGGCTGTCTGCTGTTCGGCGGCAGGCTGGCCGACGTCTTCAGCAGACGGCTGGTGCTGGCGGCGGGTATCGGTGTCTTCGCGGTGGGCGCGCTCGCTCCGGTCGTCGTGCCCACGGCGGAGGTGCTGATCGCGGCCAGGGCGGCGCAGGGGATGGGCGCGGCCTTGTCCGTACCCGCGGCGATGGCTTTGCTGTTCCAGGTCTTTCCGCCGGGCCGCCTGCGCAACCGCGCACTGGGCGTCTACACCGCCGTGGGCGCGGCGAGCTTCGGCGTGGGCCTGGTGCTCGGCGGAGTGCTCACCAGCGCGTTCGGCTGGCACGCGGTGTTCGCGTTCAGCGCGGTGATGAGCGCGCTGGTCCTGCTCGGCATCCGGCCGTTGCTGCCCAGTTCGACCGGAGACCGGCGTCCGGTCGACCTGCCTGGCGCGGTGATGGTCACCGCCGGCTTGCTGGCGGGCATCTTCGCGGTGACCAGGGCGGGCGAAGTCGGCGTCGCGGACATGGGCACGGTCGTGTCGGCACTGCTGGCGATCCTTCTCATCGTCGGTTTCGTGCTCTGGGAGCGCCGGGCGCCGGAGCCGCTGTTCTCGGTCGGCATCCTGCGTTCCCGGCCGGTCCGGGCGGCGACCCTCGCCGGTGGCCTGTTCTTCTTCGCGCTCAACGGGGTGCTGTTCTTCGCGCCGCTCTACATGCAGGGCATGCTCGGCTACAGCCCCCTGCAGTCGGGGCTGGCGGTGCTCCCGATGAGCCTGCTCGTGGCCGTGTCGTCGAACGTCGCGGGCCGCCTGCTGTCGCGGTTCGGTCAGCGGCGGGTCCTCGTCGTCGGGCTTCTCCTGCTCGCCGCGGGCGTCGCGCTCTGGCTCCGCACTCCGCTGGACGGCGACTACCTGACACATATCCTGCCGGGAGTCGCGGTGATGGCCATCGGGCAGGGACTGGCCTACACCGCGCTCACCGCGGCGTCGCTCACCGGCGTCCCCGGTGCGCGGCACGGCGTCGCCGGCGCGTTCAACATCACCGCGCAGCAGATCGGCTCGAGCGTCGGCATCGCCGCACTGGTGGCGTTCGCCTCGGCGCTCTCCGGGTCGGGGGAGCAATCCGAACGCCTGTCCACATATCACGCGGTCTACCTGGTCATCAGTTGCACCGTGGTCGTGGGCGCGTTCGTCACCGCCGTCTTGTTCGGCCGCCGCACCGACGATCGGGCGCCGGAGGTGAGCACCCCGGTCACCGGATGAGCGGCGTGGACCGCCGGATCACCGCCAGTACAGAGATCGAAGGGAGTCGAGTCACCGTGAGGATCGCTTTGCTGGGCCCGCTCGAGGTGGTTCACGACGGAAGGCCGATCGTGCCTTCGGCGCCGAAGCAGCGGACACTGCTGGCGCTGCTGTTGCTGAACGCCAACCACGAGGTGAGCGTCGCCCAGTGCGCCAGAGAGCTCGGGGACGGGGCGTCGAAGAACTGTTCGGTGTCGACCGTGCACACGCACATCCTGCAGCTGCGCAAGGCTCTCGGCCCCGCGGCGGGACGTCTGCGTACCACCGGAGCCGGTCCCGACGCGGGTTATCTGTTCACCACCGAGCCGATGGAACTCGATCTCGACCGGTTCGACAAGCTCGTGGCGCTCGCGCGGATCCGGCGCGCGGACGGGAAACTCGGCGAAGCGGCCAGGGTGATCACCGAGGCGCTGGATCTGTGGCGTACCGAGGCACTCGTCGACGTCAAGACCGGTCCAGGGACCCAGCGGACGCTGGTCGGGTTGCGATCGAAGCGCATGGCGGCCGTCGTGATCTGCGCCGACCTGGCGCTCCGGCTGGGCCGTCATCGCCAGGTGCTCGGCAAGCTCGCCGCACTGGTACACCGGCATCCGGCGGAGGAACAGCTCACCGCGTATCTGATGACGGCGCTCTACCGCAGCGGCAGGCAGGCCGACGCCTTGGCGGTGTATCAACGATTCCTGGCCACCGCCGAGAGAGGCTCCCGTGCGCTGAGCGAACTCCAGACGGCCATCCTGCTCGCCGATCCGGTGCTGGAAGGGCCCGCGGCGACATCGGCCGGTCTCGCCGCGGACCTCATCTCCGCCGGATAGTCACCGAGACCGTCCGGCGGTCCGGAGCGCGTTCCGATCCCGCAGATACTTTCCGTTGGTGGTGCGGGGGAGCGCGGGGAGGACGTGGTAACGCGATGGTGTCTTCTCCGCTCCCAGAAGCCGGCGACACCACGACCCGAGGTGATCCGGGTCCAGCGCCGTCGTTCCGGCCACGTGGGCCTCTATGACGTCGGAACCGAGAACGATCACGTCGGTGACCTCGCGGTGCGCCGCCAGTACCCGTTCGATCTCGAGCAGGTCCAGATCCCGGTGGTCCCCGCCGGCGCGTTCGGTCCGGCCGAGGAGCTGCAGCGAGCCGGTGACCGTCGTCCAGGCCGGGCCGAACGTGGTCACCCAGGTTCGGACCCAGGNGAGACTGCCTACTCGGGGCGCGAGCCGCGGATCTCGATCAGCAGGTCGGTCACCGGTGGAGAGCCAGCCACCGAACCAGGGATCGGCCTCGATGACGTACGGCGAACGGGCCAGATGCACGTCCAGCACGCCGTCCGCGACGCGGGCCCGGATCCCGGGGACCGGTTTCCCGACACCGGAGACCGCGAACCGGCCCGCGACGTCCATCGCGATCACGCCGGTCTCGGTGGTGCCGTAGGCCTGGCCGATGCGCACACCGTGCCGGTCCAGGAAGCGGTCGAAGACATCGTGATGCAGGACGTCTCCGCTGGAGACCGCCGCGCGCAGCGAGGTGAAAGGGGCGACGGTTTCTTCGCTGAGCCGCGCGAAGTCCCGCGGTTCACCGAGGACGACGTCCGCTGTCCGCACCGCCGACGAGCGGGCGGGGAACAGCAGGGAAGCCCCGGTGTCGAGCCCGTGCAGGACACCACCGACCATGCCGAAGGAATGCGCGAGGGAGTTCAGCAGCAGCACCCGTTCCCCCGGTCCGGGAACGCCGTCCACCGCCGCGATCCGCCCGAGCTCGGCGAGGATCGACTCCGGCGTCCGGCCGATGAGCTTCCCCGTTCCGGTGGTACCCGAGGAGAGCTGGAGCAGACAGTGGCCGGTCGAGGCGGGTTCGCCGTCGGGCAGCCGCCTCACCAGCACTTCGCATTCATCGGTGAACGGGCGGCTCCCGCGCCCGCTGCCGCCGAAGGTGACGAAATACCGCGGACGCCACCGGCCGAGCAGGCAGGTCATCTCGGCGAGGCAGGTCTTCTGCTCGATCAGGGCGACTTGCGCACCCAGCTCCCACAACGCGAACACGGACCACAACTGGGTGAAACTGGGGGTCCCGTGCAGGGCGACCGTGGTACCTGCCCCGATGCCGTGATGGCGGTACACGCCCGCGAGCCAGGCCACCTCCGCGCGGAGGCGGCCGCGGGTGACGGCATGTTCCCCGTACGCCCAGAGTTCGTCGTCGGCACCGCGGCCGAGAAGGTCCTCTCCCCACCAGGATCGCGTTTTCATGCCCACCACCGTCCGAAGGCCGGTCCCGCCCGGTTCGCCGTCCGGGCGGGACCGGCGGAGGTCACTTTTCCAGACAGAATTCGCCGACGGGCCAGCCGACGTGGCGCTGGTCGGTGGCCAGGTGGCCCAGTACCTGCGTGCCCGGCGTGAGCTCGGTGACGTTGAGCACCGTGCCACCGGGACCGAGGACCCGCACGTGCCAGTCGTCCTGGACGATCAGGTTGACGACGACGCCCTCTTCGGAAACGGCCTTGATGCTCAGCAACGGCCGGGACTCGAGTTTGATCCGCCCGACCACGATGCGGCGGGTCCGGCCGTCGGCGCCGACACCGAGTACCGTGCTTCCGGCCTTGAGCTCGCTCAGGTAGTTCGTCCGGTTGTCCAGCCCGAACACGTAGGAGTGCAACGCCCCGGCGTTGATCCGGAACGGCCGCGTCGGCATGTAGGGCAACGGATGGGTTTCGCTGCAGCACAGGATGAAACCCTGAGAGTACGAGCCGACCAGCATGCCCTCGTCCTCGCCGAAATGGGTGCAGGTGTCGATGCAGACCCGGTCGCCGAGCCCGCAGTGCTCGATCGACTCGACGGTCAGCTTGGTCAGGCTCAGCTGTGGTGTCTTGTCCCGCAAGATCTCCATCAGGCCGAAGACGTCGTTGGCGTCGCGAGGCGCCAGCAACACACCTTCGGAGCCCTTTTCGAGGACGTCCACGATGATCTGCGCCTCTTCGAGATCGGCGGCCTGGCAGATCAGCTGCCCTGGCGAGCCGTCCGCGGCCGCGATGACGATTTCGAGCGGGATCTTCGTCGGGTCGCGGAATTCCACCACCGTGTAGGGCAGTGAGCGCGCGGATTCGCAGGCGAGTGTCAGCGTCGCGTCGTCACGCACGTGCACCAGTCCGGCGATGTCGGTCTTTTCGTCGTACCAGGCGCTTTTGAGGGCGTTCAGGTCGGCTTCCCCGCCCACGGCGCGGAGATGCACCAAACCCTCGCCTGCGCCGTTCTGGTCCGGCCGGACCAGAACGCGTTTGACTGTCGCGGGAAGGGTGTCGAGGAGCCGCACGTCGTCGTGCACCAAGGCGTCCACCCTCGCGTGCACGGCCGCGTCGACGACCGCCTCCCGCTGGGCGTCGGGCACGGTACGGAGATCGATCCAGGCGAACTTCACGGGGCACCAACCAGTTCCTTGCGCAGGGAGTCGGTCATCTGAGGGCCGTGGATCGCCGCGGCCAGTTCACGCACGGCGTGGCGCGGGTCGGGGCTTTCGAAGACCCGCCTGCCCACGGCCACGCCCCGGCAACCCGCCGCCAGCGCCGAGGTGGCGAACTCGGCGAGGCCCCCTTCGGCGGCGGCACCGCCCGCGACCACGACCGGGATCGGTGAGCTCAGCACTACCTGGGCCATCCGCTCGGCGGGGGAGGCGAGCACCGTTTTGACGATGTCCGCGCCGAGGTCGGCCGCGATGCCGACCACGTGCGCGAGCAGCTCCGGATCGCCCGGATCGCTGATCCGCGGGCCACGGGGGTAGATCATGGCCAGCAGCGGCATGCCCCAGTTCGTGCAGGCCGAAGCGACGGCGCCCAGATCCGCCAGTTGCGCTGCTTCGGTCTCGGATCCGATGTTGACGTGCACGCTGACCGCGTCCGCGCCCAGCCGCACCGCTTCGTCGACGCCACCGACGAGCACTTTGGCGTCGCGGTCGCTGGCGTGCGTGGTGCTGGCGGAAAGGTGTACCACGAGGGAACAATCGCCCAGCGAGGCCGGATCGACCATTCGCGCGCGGCCCTTGTGCACGACGATCGCGTCGCCGCCGCCGTCCGAGATGTCTTCTATCAAGCGATTGAAAGCCGCCGCGGTGCCGATGGGCCCATCGGATATCGAGTGGTCGAGCGGCACGAAGAGGTATCTGTTGTCGGCGCGCCGGGAAAGGCGCGCCATGCGTAGTGATTTCCCGGTGAGAAGAGTGACTGACATCTGCCCGCCTAGCGTGTCGTGTCCGAAGTACCTGCCTTTGGCTCCGGGCTCCGCATCCGGCATTCGAGCGGTGCGGGAGTCTCCCTGCAGCCAGGCTGGCAGCGCACGCTGAAGAATCGGGCGAAAATCGACGGAAGTCAGCCGCTCGGCGCGGGATCGCGCTCCCCATGCGCACGCTTCGTCTCGGCAGCCGCCGCCGCGAGCGTGTCGAGAGCGGCCTGGGAGGGGCTGCCCTTGTCCGCGGTGTAGGTCACGAGTTTCTGGTCGAGTACGCCGGGGACGGCGAGGGATTCATAGTGCAATTCGAGCCTGCCCACCAACGGGTGATCGAACTCCCGCAGGCCGTGGCTCCGGTCCTGGACGTCGTGATTCTCCCACCACTGCCGGAAATCCTCGCTCTTCAGGAACAGTTCCCCGACCAGCGCGACGATGCCGGGATCGTCCGGGTAGCGGCCGACCGCCACCCGCAGGTGCGCCAGCTCCTGCCGGGCCATCTGTTCCCAGTCCACGTACAACTGCCGGGCCGCGGGATCGCAGAAACCGTGCCACACCATATTGCGCAACGGGGGACGGCAGGCCTCGAAATCGGTGAGCAGTGCGACCGCGAGATCGTTCCAGGCGAGGACTTCCATACGCCGCCCCACGACGAACGCGGGTGTGCTCGGGTTGAGCAGCTCGAGCAGCCTGCGCACGCTCGGCCGGACCTCCTCGTCGGAGTTCTCGCGCCGTGGCGCCGGTTCCGAGCGGGCGAGGGTGTACAGGTGACCGCGTTCGTCTTCGTCGAGACCCAGCACCCGCGACAGCGCCTCCAGGACCGTGGGCGACGGGCGCCCGTCACGGCCTTGCTCCATCCGCACGTAGTAATCGACGCTGATCCCGGCGAGGTGGGCGATTTCGGTACGGCGCAGGCCCGGGGTGCGCCGACGGCCGACGGACGTCAGTCCCACGTCCTCCGGCCGCAGCCGATCGCGCCGGGACCGCAGGAAATCGCTGAGTTCCTTCCTTGCCTGCACCTACCCATTATGGCGGAACCGTCGCGGCCGACAACCTCGGTAAGCTGGTAATGCCAGTACTAGGTTGACGATTACCACCACCGGGATCCGCGGTCAGGCTCGCCGATGGCCCCTTCAAGGTGGGAAGGAGGCCTTGTGGCGTGGTTCTGACCGGCCGGCGGAGGCCCGCCGTGCTCCGAGTGTCCACAAAGGACTATTTCGGCCGGTTGGATGTCCGCTTCAGGTCTATGTGCGGGTTCGCGTGGGGGTCGTGAGTGGCGTTTCGGGTNGGCGTTTCGGGTTAGAACCCGAAACGCCACTCACGACCAACCCGACCCACGACCAGGGCCGAAGGCGCCCCCTTCGTCGCATCAGGCGCAGCGAAGGGAGCCTGCACCTCACCTGCCAACCTCGCCCAAGATCAACTTAAGCTACGTGACATTGGGCTCTCACCCTCTTTGTCACTCACTGACCCGTCGCGAAATCATGCAAATCGGGCTAATCGGGCGCCGTCCCCTCGGGAAAGGTTCTTATGGACAGTTGAAAGGTGTCGGGTCTCGTTGGCGAGTCCGCTACCTCGTCATCGGGTCGACGATTATCAGGCGAGCCGCAGGCCGGACAGGCTGTCCGGCACTTCGCCGGTGGGCAGTTCGTCGGTTTTGAGAATGGCCTCGAACAGCCTTTTCGTCTGCGGGCTGGGTTCCAGTCCCAGGTCTTCGGCGAGAGTGCGGCGGAGCCGATGGAAGACCATCACCGATTCCGCGCGCTGCCCGGAACGATAATGTGCCACCATCAGCTGGGCGTGGATGTTCTCGTCCATCGGATGGGCGCACATGAGCTGCCGCAGTTCGGCGATCACCGCGCGGTGCCTTCCCAGTCTGAGATCGGCGTCGATGCGCTCGCCGAGGACGCTGAACCTGGTCTCCTTGATTTCCAGCCGGTAGGCGGCGATCGAGGGGCCCTGGCGTACGTCGGCGAGAACGGGCTCCTCGCACAATCGCAGCGCGGAGTGGAAGAGCGTGGCGGCCCGGCGCACGTTGTCTCGTCCGAGTTCTTCCCTCGCCGTTTCGACCAGTCTGTCGAAGAGTTCCTTGTCGAGGCTCTCCCGGGGTGCCACCAGTTGATACCCCTGGTGCCGGGTGCGCAGTTCCAGTGTCGCGTCCGGCGAGGTGGTGCTCACCGGAATGGACCGGAGGATCTTGCGCAACTGCAGCGTATAGGTCTGCAGCGTCGACAACGCACTCTTGGGCGGGTCCGTCGGCCATAATTCGTCGATGCAGCAGTCCACCGAAACGACTTCGTTGGAGTTAATCATGAACAATGCGAGAAGGTGTCGTAACTTGGGTGCCGTCGGCGTGTAGTCAACGCCATTCACGGTCACTGAGAGACGGCCAAGTATACGCAACTTCATGGTACCCCCGTATGCGCAATGGATATGATGCTCGCATGGCGAAAACCGGCCAAACATCCTACGTTTTATCCTAGCAGGAACGCTCTGGGCTGAACGGGTGTTCCCAAGGGTGGAGAAGCGGCATCCCGCTGACACACGGCGACATACGCGTGGTGGGATTTGCCGATGGCTGGTCCATTCGTTCCTTCATGGCGGCGACCGTGGCCTTGCGTGACACCCGCGCCGCCCGTGTTTTCGGGCGACCGTGGAACTCCGGTGATCTTCCGTATTCACGGAACGGCATCGACGTCGGTACTGTCAATGCCTTTTGAGGCGTCCTTTGGTGAATGCGGGCGCGGAACAATCGTTTCCGCGCCCGCAGGGGCTCAGCCCGCGCGCCTGCCGAGAACCTCGGTGATCAGCTTCGGCACCTCGCCGCCGTGCCAGGAACTGGGCGAGAACCGCTCCTGCGCGATCCCTTCCCAGCTTTCGCCGTCGTCCAGCGAAATGCCTTCCTCGCGGGGCACGAGGGAGCCGATTTCCTGTGCCGCGACGCCTTCGCCGGCGAGGATCTTCTTGGCGAGTGCGACATCCTGCACCCGCACCGCGACCACGAGCGTCCAGTCGCCCCAAGCCTGCGCGAGCTCGAACCGGCCGAGCCCCGACTGCGCGCAGACGTCGGCGGGAGCGTCGTCCAGCCGGATGTCCTTGGTGATCCGCGCGCCGAGACCGTTGGCGCCACACAGGGTTCGCACGGTCGGGAAGAGACCGTCGGAGACGTCCATGGCGGCGCGTGCCAGCCCGGCCGTGGCGAGGGTCCTGCCAGCGGCCACCTGGGCCATCGGACGGCAGGCGCGCTCACGGATGTCCGCGACGAGAGGTCCGGGAAGCTGTGCCTGCTTTTCGACCAGTAGCGCGTACGCCCAGAGATAGCCGGGCGAACCGACCAGCAGCAGACGGTCGCCGGCTTCGGCCCCCGCGCGCCCGAGCCGCCCGCCGGGGACGCACCGGCCGATCGCGGTCGCGGTGAGCTGCCGGACCGGGCCGTCCCGGAGATCGCCGCCGACGACCTTGGTGCCGTGCACCTTCGTGCAGTCGTCCACGCCGTCGAGAAGCCGCCGGAACTCGCCCGCGGTGGTCGTCTTCGGCAGGGTGTAGTTGACGACCAGGCCGAGCGGGGTGGCCCCGGCCGCGGCCAGATCGGAGAGGTTGATCGTCGCCAGTAGCCATCCGGCGTGGTAGGGGTCCGTTTCACCCAGGATGGTGACCAGCGGCGTCGGGCAGCTGTCGGTGGTGGCGACCAGCTCGCCGCGAAGCCCTTCCATGGCGTCGAGGACCGCGCAGTCGTCCCCGAACCCGCGAACACCGCCGTAGCGCGGCCGCAGGATGTGCTCCAGGATCGCGTGCTCGCCGAGGTCGCCGAGCCGGACGCCGTCGCCGATCGGCGAGAGTTCAGTTACGCCCGACATGATCCGCCAATCGGGACGGCGCGACGTTGTGGTCGCTGGAGTAGTTGTTCGGCATCGTGCCGTAGGGCTGTTCGCTGCCGGTGGAAGCGAACAGCATCAGGTTGCAGATCCGCGTTCCGGGGTGCAGGAGTACGGGATGCCGCAGGTGGTTCACGATTTCCAGGGTCAGCACGGCGCCGGTCTCGTTGCCGAAGCCAGGGCTGACCTGACCGCACAGGACGACGCTGATGCCGAGCCGCGCGTAGTCGCTCGTGCCGTCGACGAGCCCGGCGAGCTTCTCGGAAAGCCCGATCTTCTCCAGCGTCGGGGCGAGAACGACTTCGCCGGGTTCGACGCGCAGCCTCCCTTCGGCGTCGAGTTCCTTCGGCCGGAGCTCCGGATACGTGCTCCGGTCGGCGATGTCGACGGTCCCGGTCGATTCCAGTGCGAACGCCTGACGTCCGAGCCGCAGGCTGATCGCGGCGGGACGGACGAGGCCGGGCTCGAACGGGGTGATCGCGAGTTCCCCGGTGCGGTGCGCGCGTTTGATGGCCCGGTCGGTCAGGATCCCGCGGCGCGGGGCGGGCCAGGTCAACGGCATGACGCCACCGCTTCCGCGACGGCGCCGACCAGGACGCGGAAATCGGTCTCGGTCAGTTCGCCGTTGGGCTGGTCGTCGGACTCGCCGGGCTCGCAGTACACGACCGTGGTGCTGGTGCGGTGCGGTCCCTGGACCACCACCGTCGCGGTCAATCCCGCTTCGATGGGCCGGACGGTGTGCACGACGGCGGTGTCGCACGAGTAGACGTCGCCGAGCCGGACGTGCGGGGTCTTCTCCACGGTGAGCCGGGCATCGCCGTCCGCGAGCAACGCGGCCGGATTCGCCGGATCGGCGCCGTAGCGGTACCGGGCGTACGGCTTCCCGCCTTCGGTCGTTTCGTGGAACTCGACCATGTGCAGGCCTTCGCCCGCGACGATGGTCGAAGCGAATTCCCACCGATGGCTGTGCGGATTGGACTCGCCGCGGGACGGCTCCGCGGATTCCGGCCAGACATGGAGCCGGATGCGGAAATCGGCAGAGGCGTGGAGCACCATTTTGGCGAATCCGTTCGGATGCCAGTAGGAACGCTTCGCCGCGACTCGGACGGCTTCCTCGTCGCCGAGGATTTCTTCGAGCCACGAAAAGAAGGTGCCGGGGGAGTCCTGTACCCGGTGCGCGACCGTGCGCAGCCAGGGAAGGTCCGCGTCGCCGTGGCCGGGGCGGCTGTCGGTGACCTTACGGAGGAACGCGGGCACGGCCGTGAGGGTCGAGGGCGGGGTGTCGATCATGGAGTTCCTGGAGTTCCTGGAGGGCTGAGCGGGGGCCCGGCGGCGGCCAAGGCGGCCGCGCGGAGCGCGGTGACGGCGTCCAACGTCTGCCAGATGGGTAGGTCGCCGCTTCCCCAGGCCCACAGTCCCTGATCGGCGTCGTAGCGCTCCCAAAGGGTTCCGAGCGCCCGGTTGAGCCGGGGGAGTGGCAGGAAGGGGGCGGTGGCGAGCGCTTGGACGACCCAGGCTGCGGTGAAGTGCCGGATGATGATCCGGGTCGTTCCTTCCCCGTCGGGGCGAGGCCTTTCGAGATCCTCGGCCACGCCATCGTCGGAATGCGACCGGTCGATGAGCCATTGTGTGGCTTCGTCGGCCGCCTCTCGGACGTCGTTGCGATCTTCACGGCTGCGCAGGACTTCCCGCAAGGCGACGACCGACCGTGCGGTGTGCACCACCGAAGCCTCCGGGGCGACGAGCCCGTCCTCGTTCTTCTCCGGCCACAGCTGTGAGCCGTCGAAGTCGAGCCGGGCCGCCAGGAGGGCGTCGATCAGCCGGTCGGTCAGCGGGGCGTCCGGCCGGAGCCGGACCGCCGTGTGCAACACGGCGGACAACAGGTAGGGGCGGGTCCTGCTGTACGGGTCGAGTGACCCTTCGAGCTGTTCCAGCCCTTCGTCGGCGGACATGGTGCTGGTGCGGAAGAGCGCGTCCACCACGGAAGCGGTCGTCTCCGGCCGCTTGCCGCCCGCGCGGCCCCGCCAGCCCTGGGCGGATTGCAGCCGGTACAGGTCTTCGGCAAGCGTATGTAGGTCGATGTAGGGATCGCCTACCACCAGCATGGTGTTGATCCCGTACGCGGTGCTGAGCGCCTTCGGCCCGGTGCTCTTCTGCAGGTTGTGCCGCCAGCCCAGCGGTTTCCCGTGCTCGTCCCGGATCAGGCGCTGGGCGAGTTTGGCGCCGACGGTGTGGAAGACCTCCAGCAGTGACCGGGAGGTGTCGACGACGGCGGCGTCACCGAGGGCGGGCGGAGTGTGGTTCTGGGGTGAACGGGCCGTCTCCACCAAGGTGAACAGCGCGTTCGCGGCGCGGAAGTGATCGTCGAGCTGACGCGCGTTGTGCGCCGACGGCAGGTATTTCCCGGTCTCCCACTGGGTCAGGTTCGCCCTGGTGACGCCGATGATCCGGGCGGTCTCCGCCTGCGTTTCGCCCGCGGCCTTGCGCAGCCGCCGCAGCTCACGTCCGACACCCGACGCGGTAACGGTTTCCGCATCAGGGCTTACCGGCCCTTGCCCGGCCGATGTAGGCTTCATGTAGGCACTAGACACAGGCTTACCTACCTTTGGTAGGCAATGTAGGGCGGTGACTGAACGTGCACACAACGGCGAGAGTACAGCAAGGGAATCGGACCGTGCTGGCGCGTGGGTCAACGTCGTGTCACAACGTGTCGAGTGCCGCGGCGGACCCGGTTCTACCTGGTCCTGGTGTGCGTGACCCGCCCGGTCACGAGGGCCGGTCCGACCCGGGCACGACCGGAGAACGGATGCTGTCAGCCATCTGAATGTGACGCTGCGCATCTGACCGGTTCGCGTCGCCTGCGGGCACACGAATGCCGGAGTAGGCGTCGTGTGCCGACCCGAGTCCGCGCCTCGCAGTATCGGGGGTGAACCTCATGTCCCACCACGAGAACCACACGGCAGCGCCCCGATCTTGGTTCGATCGACTTCTCGAACGCTTCCACGAATGGCTCTTCGCGACCGGCGAGGACACGCGCGCGGCCGCTCGCGGCTGGCAGGTGACGCGGGTGCCGGACAGCAGGCGCCGCGTCTACCGCGATCCCCGCTGGGACACCGTTCACGCCTGCGCGCCGTGCGGAGGCACGGGGTGGTGGCCCTATGAGGACGCCGTTTGCCCGGACTGCGCCGGTGCCGGTGTCGTCCGCTCCATTCCCGCGGCGGCCGTGGCCGCCGAGCAAACCGCCGGACGGACAGGAGGAAGGTCATGAGCCGTTGGCAGGAACCCCAGGCGATCGCCGAACTGGCCAGGGAGATCACGGTGGTCAGGAGGCCGAACCCGGTCACCGTCCTTTATCACTGGCGATACGAGATCGGCGCGCTACTCGTCCTCCCGTACGCGCTGGTCTCGCTTTTCCGGGCGGTCGGCCCGATCTGGGGCGCGGTCGTGCTGTTCGGCGTCGCGAACTGGCTGTTCTACTGGCGCTCGGCGCGGCGATTCCTCCGCGACCGGCTCCGCTCGATCGTCGTGCAGCACCGGCTGCGGACCGGATTCGCCCGTGCCCGGGTGTGCACGCTCGACGGCAAGCTGCCGGTGATCCTGTGGACCAAACCGCGCGGCGACGAGGTCGAGGTCACCGTGTTCTGTCCGGCAGGGGTCGGCTACGAGCGCATCGAGCAGCGGCGGGCCTTACTGGCCGCGGCGTGCTTCGCCTCCGACGTCCACGTGTACCGCCATCACAAGCGCGCCAACGTCGTGCACCTTTCGGTCTGCACCGCACGCTTGCGCAAGGACGCGGAAGAGGACGAGGTCAAGCCCGGTCTGCCGCCCGCGCGACGATATGCCGGGCAGTCGGACGGTGCCGCCATTCCCCTGCCGGGGATCTTCGCAGGAATTCCGCGCGCAGCCCGGCGATGAACTCTTCGCCGCGCGCGTCCGCCAGCGGCCGCATCGGTCCTGACCGGGTGTGCGCGGTGAAGAACGTGTCCGCGTCGGGGTGGACCATCGGGAACGACAAAGGCTCGTCCCGTTCGAGCACGGCGCCCTCCAGCGCGGGTACGAGCCGTTCCTCCCAGGACCGGTCGCCGGCGGGGACACGTTCCCGGAGTACGTCGGACAGCACCGTGAACGGCCCGCCCGGTTCGGTGCTGTGCGGCCAGTAGACGACCGAAAGCACGCCGCCCGGGCGCAGCGCGGTTGCCCAGGACCGGAGTGCGGCGTCGGGCTCGGGGAGCTGCTGGAGGCCGAAGACCGAAACGACCGCGGCGGCCGAGGCCGGTTCGAGTTCCGAGGCGTCACCCTCGACGACGCGTACGAGTGGATCGCCCGCGCCCCGTCGCCTTGCCCTCGCGACCATGCCGGCGGACAGATCGATACCGGCGATCTCGCGGCCGGGCAGGTGCCCGCTGAGCACGTCGAGTTCCGGGAAGGTCCCGCAGCACGGGACGAAGACAGGGCCGTCGGGCAGTTCGGTGGGGAGGGCGCGCACCGCCGCGGAGACCCAAGGCGCGAACCGGGGGACGTAGTACGCCTCGTATCCGTCGGCGGCTTCGTCCCAGGCTCGGGCGAGGCGTTCGGCGTTCAGGACGCTGTCTCCAGTGCTTCGGCCTGCTCGGTCACCGGTGCGGTGACCACGCGCGCGGGGATGAGCAGCGACGCCAGCGCGAGCAGCCCGGTCAGCGCCATCGCGCGCTCCACCAGCCCGAGCGGGATCGCCCGCCACCAGGGCTCGCCGCCGTTCATCGAGATCACGATCGCTCCGAGGATCACACCGAACCAGGCCAAGGCCGCCACCGCGAGCACCCGCGTCACGGCGCGCCGCGCGCGGGAAGAGGGGAAGACGGCCTTCGCCGCGAACCACACGGCCAGCGGCAGGCAGACGAAGGCCACGACGCTCGCGATCCGGTGCACCGTCCCGCCGATGCTCGGCCCGATCGCCCAGTTGTTCTTGGGGAACACCACGATCACCACCAGGCTCACCGTCCAGAGAGCGCAGAAGACCGAGGCCGCGGACAGCACGGGAAGGTGCTTGCGGCGGATCAGCGCGCCGAAGCCGATCGCCGAGCCCAGCGCGACCAGCAGGACCGCGACGTCGAAGATCCACTTGTTCTCGCTGAGCGCGTATTCGCTGATGGTGCGGCGGACCGGGCTGATGTCGCTGGTGGCGGGGAGGATCTGCAGGAGCAGGATCAGCAGCGCTCCGCCGGCGACCGAGGCCACGGCGGCCAGCAGGGCCAGCGGGGACCTGGTGGTGACCTGGGGCGTCGTCATGGTTGAAAGGTAACCACCCAACCTGAAGGTTTTCTTAGGCCATCCTGTCGGAATCGACAGGAATCCCGGTGATCGTTCCGGCACGGTCGGTGAGATCGTTGGGCCGAAAGGGGTGCAGGCGACTTGTGGCGGGTCCCTTCGGCGGTGTCCCGGGTCTAGGGTCTCGCTACCGGTGACCTCACCCGGTCACCGGACTGTCCAAGGAGGTCAGTCTGTGGGGTATTCACCAAACCGGCGAAGAGCGGGATGGACGGCGGCAACCCTGGTGCTCGCCGGCACCTTCGTGGCACTTCCGTCGGCCACGACGGCGGTGGCCGCGGACAACGTGGTCCGGGCCAATCAGGCCGTGGCGCGTTCCTGTTTCGCCGCGCTCCAGAAGCCGGGCACGGCAGGTACCGACCGGCGCGAGTTCACGTCCACAGTGGACGGTCTGCTGCAGGCGCGGATCGCGCCTCGTGGCGGCGCCGAGGGCGACTGGGACCTCGCGGTCTTCGACAAGGACACCGGCGCCGTGGTCGCCGCGTCCGCCGCGTTGCGCAGCCACGAACTCGCCGAAGGCTTCGTGAAGAAGGACCAGAAGCTGGTCGTGCAGACCTGCCGGTACGACGGCAAGACGCGCGACGCGCTGCTCGGGGTCGACTTCCTGGCCCTCACGCCGCAGGGGACACCGACCAGTGCCGCGCACGCGCCGCAGCGCGCCGAGCTGGTCCGCGTCGAAACCCCGGCCAAGCAGGACAAGGACAAGTTGCTCCGGCTGGGCCTCGACGTCACCGAAAAGGCCGACGCCGGCGGCGTCGAGGTCGTCCTCGCCAACGACGCCGACCGCAAGACGCTGGCGGACAACGGCTTCAAGTCGAAGGTGGTCGAGGCCGACCTTTCGGCCAAGTCGATCCAGAACGCCAAGACCGACCGTGAGTACGCCGCGAAGACGCCGGGCTCCACCCTGCCGTCCGGGCGTACGAGCTACCGGCACCTCTACGACTACCAGTTCGAGGTCAAGGAACTGGCCCGCAAGAACCCCAAGCTCGTCACGGCGTTCACGCTGCCGCAGCCGACCTGGGAAGGCCGTGACGTCATCGGCCTCGAGGTCGCGAGCGACGTCAAGAACATCGCGGACGGCAAACCCGTCAACTTCACCATGGGCGTGCACCACGCCCGGGAGTGGCCGGCGGGCGAGCACGCCATGGAATGGGCCCACGAGCTGGTCAAGGGCTACACCGGCGGCAACGCCGAGATCCGCGGCCTGGTCGGCCGGACGCGCAACATCATCGTGCCGATCGTCAACCCCGACGGCTTCGAAATCTCCCGTGAGGCCGAGCCCAAGGGTGACTTCTCGCGGTTCGACTACGAGATGAAGCGCAAGAACTGCAACGTCAACGACTCGCCCAAGGAATTCGCGACCGGTGTCTGCAAGGCCAACCCCGCCGGCCGCGAACGCGGAACCGACCCGAACCGCAACTACGCGGGTTTCTGGGGCGGCGCCGGCGCGTCGACCCTGTGGCGCAGTGACACGTTCCGTGGTTCCGGCCCGTTCTCCGAGCCCGAGACGCAGAACATCCGCTCGATCGTGTCCAACCGCCAGGTGACCAACCTGATCACGCTGCACACCTACTCCAACCTGGTGCTGCGTGTCCCGGGCGTCGCCGCCGTCCGCCCGCCGCTCGACGAGCCGGCGTACAAGGCGCTCGGCGACAAGATGGCCTCGCGCAACGGGTACACCAGCCAGCCGTCGTGGGCGCTCTACGACACGACCGGCTCGACCGAGGACTGGTCGTACTGGGCCACCGGTGGCTGGGGCTTCACCTTCGAGGTCGGCCCGAACGAGTTCCACCCGCCGTTCGCCGACGGTGTCGTGGCCGAGTACACCGGTGTCGCCCCCGCGGCGGGCGCGGGCAAGGGCGGCAACCGGGCCGCGTTCATCGACATGCTGGCCAACACCGCCGACCCGGCGGCCCATTCGACGCTGATCGGTACGGCGCCGAAGGGTTACCAGCTGAAGCTGCACAAGACGTTCCAGACGCCGACCTCGCCGGTGGTGCAGCCGGACGGCTCGACGAAGCCGCCGATCTACGTCACCGACGACCTGAACTCGTCGCTGTCCTCCACCGGCGGCCGGTTCGCGTGGTCGATCAACCCGTCGACCCGGCCCTATGTCGCCGGCCGCTACGGCCGCGAGCCGCAGGGTCCGGCGCAGCCCGCGATCCAGGCCGTCAACCCGGCCGGGGTCCCGGCGATCAACACGAACTACCCGGCCGACCCGGCTTCGGAGAGCTTCACGTTCCACGTCGACGGACTCCCCAAGGTCGACAACGGGAAGTTCAGCGTCGACGTCAAGTGGGCCAGCCAGGACACGGACTGGGACCTGTACGTCTTCGACTCCGCGGGCAACATGGTGTCGTCGTCGGCGAACGGTTCGACCACGGAAGAGCACGCGATCCTGTACGACCCGCCCGCCGGGGACTACACGGCAGTGCTGGTCAACTACTCGCAGGCGAATCCGTCCACTGTGGACGACTGGACCGGCGGAGTGTCGTTCCAGTCGCCGATCCCGCCGACCTACGGCCCCAAGGAGGCGTACCAGCTGACCTGTACGTCGCCGAAGGGCAAGCTCGTCGGGCTGACGGACGTCTACATCGACCGAGGCCAGACGGTCGACGTCGGTGAAGTCTGCACCCGCTCCGCGCGCGCCAAGAAGGAGCGCTCGGTCCGGTAGTTCTTTTTGCGCGTGAAGGCCCCCTTTCCTCGGCTGAGCCGNAGGTCGAGTTTCCTCGGCTGAGCCGAGGGAAGGGGGCCTTCACGCGCTTCGCCCCGAAATGCGGGCTGCCGCGGCTCAGACGGTGCCGACCACCCGGTCCCGCACCACCCGCATCGTCGCCGAGTCCACAGTGGACGGCTCCGCCGCCAGCCACCCGCCGATCTCGTGCAGGAACTGTTCCGGCGTCATGGGTGGCGCGGGGGAGGGATCATCGAGGTCCGTGGTGATCTCACCGGTCCGGCTCGGGTACACGATCATCGCCCCGCGCAACGCGACCCCCGGCAGGATCCGCCGGTATTCATCGAGGCTTTCGGTCAGCCTGCTCCCACCGCCGCGGAAGGCGCGGCCGTTGCGCAGCAGACGGTCGTCGTCATCGGTTTCGTAGTGCCCCGGCAGCCACAGCTTCGATTCGATGAGCACCAGCCGCTTTCCGCACAACACGGCGTGGTCGACGTCGGCGAACACCGAATCCGGCCACGAGAGGCCGTGGAAGATCCGGGCGCCGGGCAGCCGGGTCAGGTAGCGCTCGAGCAGGTCGGCGGTGAGCCGTTCGGCGAGTTCGTCGGTCTCGACGCCGGGGGTGCCGAACACGCGTTTCCCGCCGAATTCGGCGGCGAACCGGGTCTTGGCGCGGGACGCCGCCAGGTAGCCGCGTGCGAGCCGTTGTACGAGCAGCGCGGTCCCGGCGGTCAGGATCAGCCAGACGATCAGCGTGGGGGCCGAGAATCCGACGCCGGTCAGCACCGGCAGCAGCACCAGCACCATCCCGCCGACCGCCGCCACCACCGGGGTGTGCCCGGGCCCGCGCCGCCGCCCGTGCCGCACGCGCGCGTCCTGCGCGGCGAATTCCCACCATTCGAGGTCGTCCGGATCGATCACGACCGGTTCGGGCTCGTAGCCCGGTTCTTCGCCGAAGCGACGCCGCGGGCGCGGCCGGATCGGGGCGCGCACCGAGCGGCCGCCCGCGTCGTAGCCGGCGCGCCGCATCGGATCGCTGAGCGTGTCGTAGGCCTCGCGGACCAGCTGGAAGGTGAGCGCGGACCCGCCGGTGTCCGGGTGATGCGATTTCGCCAGCCGCCGGTACGCGGTCTTGATCTCGTTGACCGAGGCGGCCTTGCCCACGCCGAGCACCTCGTAGTAGTCGACATCGGGCACGGGCGGTTCACCTCCAAAGGGCCGGGCCGCAACACTATTCGGCCGCCGCCGGGCGCCCGCAACCACCTCCGCGGCGCGTCGGGGTGACTCGCGGGCATACTGTTTCGCTTGTGGCGGAACGAGGTCAGCCTCCGCTGCGTCCTGGATATCGTGGAGATCGACAGCACGCGAGGGGGGACAGCGGTGGGAGAACCGGTCACGGGCACGGCGGCGGGGGTACCGTTCACCGTCCTGCCGCCATCGGCCGAGGTCAGCGGCCCCGCGCCGGTGGTCGTCGCCTGGCACATGATCGACGCGCCCCGCACCGACGCCGCGTTCGCGGCCGCGCTGCCGCTGGCCGGGGTGCCCGCGTGGCGGGTGTATCTCGGAATGCCGTTGTGCGGCGCGAGAATGGTCGACGGCAGCATGGACGCGGTGGTCGAACGGGCCGTCCGTGACGCGGTGCTCGCCTACGCCGACCCGTTCGTCCGGCAGGCGGCGCTGGAATTCCCCGCCGCACTGGCTGAACTGCGGGAACGCTTCGGTTTCGACACCTCGCGGATGGCCGTCGTCGGCGGTTCCCTCGGTGGTGCCGTGGCGCTCACGATCCTGGCCACCAGGGAGATCCCGGTGCGGGCCGCCGCGCTGGTCAACCCCGCCGTCCGGGCGCGGTCGCTGGTCGGCGTGGTGGAAACCATGCTGGAACAGCCCTATACGTGGACGGACGAAGCGAACCAGGCGGCGGATCAGCTCGACTTCGTCGCACGATCGGGTGAAATCTCGGCCAGGGAACCGCAGGTTCCCCTGCTGGTCGTCAGCGGCGAAGAGGATTTCCCCGCGTTCCGCGCGGACGCCGACGAACTCGTCGACGCGGTGCGTGCCCGGTATGCGGTGTCGGAAGACGTCCGGTTACGTCGCCTCCCCGGTCTCGCCCACCCGCTCGCCGAAGACCCGGGCATCGATCCCGCGCCGCAGCTGCCGATCGCGAAGCTCGCCGACGAAGCGGTCACCGAGTGGCTGGAGCGCCACCTGCGCTGACCCGCGTCAGCAGCCTGGCGGCGGGGCCGATCGGGACGCCCGAATTCCAGGCGCAGCTCGTCGGTCTGGGGATCACGAACGCGACGCCGGTCGAAGCCCGCCGGCTCGCCGGGAGGAAGACGTACGGGCCTCGACCGTGATCGTCGAAACGCCGCACCGCCGGGAACTCTTGCGGAGACGCTCGAGGTTCTGCTCGATCGCGCTCTTGGCGGTGCCGAGCAGGTCGCTGTTGTACCTGATCGGGCTCCCGGCGACGACGCCAGGCGGACGGGGGTCTTCGGTGCGGCCGGTGTCCGGCCCGCCCGTCGGTCCCGCCGCAGGCCGCCGCGAACCCGAGTGCGGCGATCGCCATCGCCGCGCTGAACAGCCGTTTCATGGACCCCACCGTTCCTGGGGAAGACGTCCTTCCGGACAAGGACGCGGACCGACGGCCCCCTGATACGTCCCGGTTTGGTGGACCGGAGCACGACAACTTTGCGGACCGGCCTTCCGACACGCCCGAAATTATGTTAAGAAACTTTACTAACTAACAGGGAGGCGCGTTTTGAGTTCATCCCCGCGGCCGGGGCTCGAGCGGAAGATCGGGCCGCTCCAGGCGACCGCCATCAACATGACCCAGATGTGCGGCATCGGCCCGTTCGTCACCATTCCCGCGATGGTGGTGACACTCGGCGGCCCGCAGGCCATGTTCGGCTGGCTCATCGGCGCGGTCATCGCGTTGGCCGACGGCCTGATCTGGGCCGAACTCGGCGCCGCCCTCCCCGGCGCCGGCGGCACCTACGTCTATCTGCGCGAGGCGTTCGGCTCCCGTACCGGCAGGCTCATGCCGTTCCTGTTCGCCTGGAGCGCGGTGCTGTTCATCCCGCTGATCATGTCCACCGGCATCATCGGGCTCGTCCAGTACCTCGGGTACCTGGTCCCCGGGGTCGCCGACGACGGCGGGACGACGGCGCTCGGCAAGGTCATCGGCCTCGGCGTGATCGTGCTGATCGTGCTGGCGTTGTTCCGCAAGATCGGCGAGATCGGGAAGCTGACCACCGTCCTGTTCGGGATCATGCTGTTCGCCGCCCTTTCGGTGATCGTCGCTGCCTTCACCCATTTCGACGGCGCGCAAGCGTTCGCCTTCACACCTGGCGCGTTCTCGTTCGACGGCGGCGCGTTCTGGGCCGGGCTCGGCGCCGGCCTGATCATCGCCATCTACGACTACCTCGGCTACAACACCAGCGCCTACCTCGGCGGCGAGGTTCGTGACCCAGGCCGGACGCTGCCACGGTCGATCATCCTCTCGATCCTCGGCATCATGAGCCTCTACTTCCTGCTGCAGCTCGGAGTGCTCGGCTCGATCCCGCTGGAGGAACTGAAGAACGCCACTTCGGTCGCCTCCACCGTGCTGGAACAGGCGTGGGGCACGGGCGCGGCCAAGGTCATCACCGTGTTCATCGTGATCGCCGCGATCGGTTCGGTGTTCGCCGGCCTGCTCGGCGGTTCGCGGGTCCCGTTCGAAGCGGCACGCGACAAGGTGTTCCTGCCGGTGTTCGCCAGGCTGCACCCGAAGCTGAACCTGCCGACCGCCGGCGTGCTGACGATGGGGGTCATCGCCGCGATCGGCTCGCTCTTCACGCTGACCGCGGTGATCAACGCCGCGGTGACGGTGCTGGTCCTCATCCAGTCGCTCGCGCAGGTCGCGGCGATCGTCGTGCTGCGGCGACGGCGGCCGGAACTGGAGCGGCCGTACCGGCAAGGGCTTTATCCGATCCCGACGATCATCGCGCTGCTCGGCTGGATCTACATCTACTTCTCCGCCACGTGGCTTTCGATCGGGCTTTCGGTGGGGTGGATCGCGCTCGGCGTGGCGGCGTTCCTGGCCTATGCCAAGGCGGAGCGCGTGTGGCCGTTCGGGCCCAAGGGAATTCAGGAAGCGTTCGCGGGGGCGGCAGAGGGGAACGGAAAGTGACGGGGGAAGACCTGATCCTGGGGATCGACTTCGGCGGCACGAAGGTCGCGATCGGGCTGGCCGACCGGTCCGGGAGCCTCCTGGTCACCCGGAGGCTGGACACCGACGCGCAGGCGGGCGCCGGACAGGTGGTGAGCCGCGCGCTCGCCGCCGCGCGGAAACTGCTCGCCGACGAAGGCGCCGCGGACCGGCTCGTCGCGATCGGTGTGGTCAGCCCTGGCATCGTGCTGGAGGACCGCGTCCTGCTCGCGCCGAACGTGCCGGGCTGGGAGGAACTGCGGCTGCGCGACCTCGTCGCCGCCGAGTTCGAGGGCGTGCCGATCGAGGTGGGCACCGACGCCAAGGCGGCGGCGCTCGCGGAATGGCGATGGGGGGCGCTGGCGGACACCGATCCGGCGGTGTTCCTCTCGCTGGGGACCGGGATCGCCGCGGCGGTCCTGGTCGGTGGCCGGCTGGTGGCCGGCGCCAACGGCGCTGCGGGAGAGATCGGGTACAACCTTCTCTCGCCGCAGGACACCGACGGGTTCGCCAGTGGAGCGGCGCCGCTGGAGGAAGCCGTCGGTGGGCGTGGGCTGGGCGGCCGGGCGAGTGCGCTGCTCGGCCGCCCGGTGACCGCGGGTGAGCTGTTCGGCCTCGCCAGGGAGAACGCGCAGGCCAAGGAACTGGTCGGCGCGGCGCTCGACGAACTGTCGATGCACGTCGCGAACCTCGCCATCGCGCTCGATCCGCAGCGCATCGCCGTCGGCGGGGGACTGGTGCGCTCGGCCGACATCCTGCTGCCCGCGCTGCGCGAGCGGCTCACCCAAGCCGCGCCGTTCCCGCCGGAACTGGTGTCGGCGAAATTCGACCAGGACGCGTCCCTGCTGGGCGCGATCGCAATCGCGCTGGACGCCTAGCGATCACCGACCGAAGCCGCCGGGCGCCCGCTAGATCCGATCTAGCGAAAGTCCGGCGGCTTTCTCGCGCCCAAGGGGTGAAGCGAGAGGAGGTCGGTCATGGACACCAGTCCACTGCGGGTCGCGGTGATCATCGGAAGCACCCGCGAGGGGCGGGTTGGGGACGCCGTCGGCAAGTGGTTCACCGGCCGGGCGGAAAACCGGGAAGACCTCGTCACCGAAGTGCTCGACCTGGTCGACTTCGACCTGCCCGCGGGACTGCCGGAGCATCCGACGTCGGACATGAAGCGGTTCGCGAGGCTGGTCGACGAGGCCGAGGCGTTCGTCGTCGTCACCCCCGAGTACAACCGCAGCTTCCCGGCGTCGCTCAAGCAGGCGATCGACTGCGCCTACGACGAGTGGCGCGCGAAGCCGGTCGGTTTCGTCTCCTACGGCTACCGCTCGCAAGGGCTCTACGCCGTGGAGCAGTTGCGCACTATCTTCACCGAACTGCACACGGTGACCATGCGCGACACCGTGGCCTTCAACCTCCTCGACGGCACCTTCGCCCGCGACGGCACCCCCTTCGACAGCGACGGGCAGGGACAGGCCGTGACCACCCTGCTCGACGAGCTCGCCTGGTGGGGCCTCGCCCTGCGCGAAGCACGCGCCGCTCGCCCCTACGTCTGCTGAATGCTTCTGAAAGGAAACGAAAATGAGTGAACTGGCCATCGAAGCCTCGGGGCTGGTCAAGGTGTTCGGGGAGAACCGGGCGGTCGACGGGATCGACCTGAAGGTCCCTGCCGGCACCGTGTACGGCGTCCTCGGGCCGAACGGCGCCGGCAAGACCACCGCCGTGAAGATGCTCGCGACCCTGCTCCGCCCCAACGGTGGAGAAGCGCGCGTCTTCGGCAAGGACGTCGTCCGCGAGGCCGACGCGGTCCGGTCCATGGTGAGCCTGACCGGGCAGTACGCCTCGGTCGACGAAGACCTGACCGGCACCGAGAACCTGGTGCTGATCGGCAGGCTGACCGGGCACCGCAAACCGGCCGCTCGCGCACGGGCGGAGGAGCTGCTGGCGGCGTTCGGCCTGACCGAGGCCGCGGGCAGGCAGGTGAAGAACTACTCCGGCGGGATGCGGCGGCGGATCGACATCGCCGCGAGCATCCTCAACACCCCGGACGTGCTCTTCCTCGACGAGCCGACGACCGGGCTCGATCCCCGCAGCCGCAACCAGGTCTGGGACATCGTGCGCGCGATCGTGCGGCACGGCACCACTGTCCTGCTGACCACGCAGTACCTCGACGAGGCCGACCAGCTGGCCTCGCGGATCGCGGTCATCGACCACGGCAAGGTGATCGCCGAAGGCACCAAGGGGCAGCTGAAGGCGTCGGTCGGCGCGGGCGCGATCCACGTCCGCCTTCGGGAGGCCGACCAGCGTGCCGAGGCTGAAGCGCTGCTCGTCCGCAACCTGGAGGCACAGGTGCTGCTGGAGCCGGACCCGGTCGCGCTCACCGCGCGGCTCACGGGCGAAAGCACCGAACAGGGTGCCGCCGAGCACGCCGCGCGCGCACTGTCCGAGCTCGCGCGCGCCGGCATCGTCGTCGACACCTTCTCCCTCGGCCAGCCGAGCCTCGACGAGGTCTTCCTGGCCCTGACCGACCGCACCGCCACGCCTGAGGAGAGTGCAGCTTGAGCACCACGGCAGTCAAAGACAACGAACCCGTTCTCGCGGCACCGAAGGCGGAGGATCTCGCCGCCGTCCTGATCGCGAAGAACCGTCCTCAGCGCCCCAGCGCGCTGTCGACTTCGGTCACCTTCGGGTGGCGCGCGATGCTGAAGATCAAGCACGTGCCCGAGCAGCTGTTCGACGTCACGGCGTTCCCGATCATGATGACGCTGATGTTCACCTACCTGTTCGGCGGCGCGCTGTCCGGCTCGCCGACGCAGTACCTGCAGTTCGTGCTGCCGGGCATCATGGCGAGCAGCATCCTCATGATCACCATGTACACCGGAATTTCGGTCAACACCGACATCGAGAAGGGCGTCTTCGACCGGTTCCGCACGCTGCCCATCTGGCGGCCGTCGGCGATGGTCGGCTATCTGCTCGGCGACATGCTGCGGTACCTCATCGCGTCGCTGGTGATCCTCGGCGTCGGGCTGATCATGGGCTTCCGCCCCGCCGGCGGATTCGGTGGCGTGGCCGCCGCGATCCTCCTGCTGCTGGCGTTCTCGTTCGCGTTCTCGTGGATCTGGACGATGTTCGGCCTGCTGCTGCGCAGCGAGAAGTCGGTGATGGGGGTCAGCATGATGGTGCTGTTCCCCCTGACCTTCCTCAGCAACATCTACGTCAACCCGGAGACGATGCCGGGCTGGCTGCAGGCTTTCGTCGACGTCAACCCGGTGACCCACGTGGTCGCGGCGGTCCGCTCGATGATGGACGGCAACTGGGACGGCGGCGAGATCACCTGGGTGCTGATCGCCGGCGCGGTCATCCTCGCGATCTTCGGCACCTTGACGATGCGGCTCTACAACCGCAAGTGAGCCTCAACCTCGTGAGTGGCCAGGACGGTTCTAACCGNTCCGGTACACCGTGCGCTCGGGGCGGGCACCGTCGCGACCGCTCTCGGCGGCCTCGATGAAGCCTAGGACGGTTCTAACCGTCCTGGCCACTCACGAGTCGGTGGGTTCACAGCCGCCAGGGGACCTTGTCCTCGGGTGCGTAACGGCACGAGGAACCGGTGGTGACCGCCGCGCGCAGGTGCGCGGCCAGCGCCGGATGCTGCTCGTCGAGTTTGCGCAGGGTGTCCCGGATCCGCGCGGTCACCGTCTTGCGGGCGCGTTCCGCCTCGTCCCCGAGCCGCCGGGTGCGGCCGCCGAGCCCGGCCGCGGACCGCAGTTCGGCGAGCAGCGCGTCCCGTTCACGGTCCAGCGCCGCAGCGCGTGCGTCCTGGCCCATCCCGGCCGCGGTGTCGATCAGTTCGTCCAGCTCGTCGAGCCTCGCGCGGTACCGGGCCTTCGCCTCGTCGTCGAGGACGGCGTCTCCGCCGAGGCTCTTCGCGGCGACGACCACCTCACCACCCTCGGGATCGAGCAGCCGGACGGCGGCGACCTCCGAACCCGGCCTGCCGAGCAGGAAATGCAGGTCCCGCAAGCCTTTCGAGTCCGGGAGGTGGGCGGTGACGCCGTCGAAGTGCAAGGTCCACACGACGTCGTCGCGACGGAACTCCGCCCTCGGCGCGGCCGGAGCCCGCGTCTCCTCACGTGCTCTCGTCATCCTGGCCACGACCGGCCGCATGCCGAACGCGGTGGCTTCTTCGGTCACCTCGGACAGGAGGGCCGCCGCGGCCGCCGCGTCGCCTTCGAGGTTGCGGCCGAGCAGCGCCTTCGCCAGCCAGGACTTGGCTTCGGTCGCCCAGACCGCGGCCCGGAGCCGATCCGCGGAGAGCACGGCACCGCGCAGCCGGTTCACCGCGTCGTTCCAGCGTTCCTGCGCCAGGTCGAGCCTGCCGAGCCAGAGGTCGACGGGGCCGGAGATCTCGCAGCCGTACAGGGAAACCAGCCACTCCCCGCTGTAGGGCACGAGCAGCGCGCGGGCCGCTTCACAGCGTTCGGGATCGCCCGAGACCGCCGCCGTATGCGCCTGGCAGCGCAACCACAAGGCCGCCAGGTCGCGAGGATACGGCTTCGCGTCGGCCGCGAGATCGGTGAGCCGTACGGCCTCCCCGGCGTCCTCGCGCTGGGCCGCGGTGATCGCCTCCAGTATCCGGCCGTAGGAGTACCCGCTGCGCGAGATCTCGCGGTGCAGGCCGGTGAGCTCGTCGAACCGCCCCTCCAGACACCACCGGACCCACAGCTGCAGCTGGTTCAGATCGGCGAAATGAGGATGCTCGTCCCCCTCGTGGCACGAGATCACCTGCTGGATGTACGCCTCGGCCTCGGCGAACCGGCCCTGAAGGGTGGCGATGATGCTCTGGTCGATCCGGGAAGCCAGCTGCGAACTCGGGGCCCTGCCGGTGGCCGCCAAGGCGAGAAACTCCTGATACTGCCCGAAATACCGGGGATCGCCCTGTTCGAGCTGCGCCACCCACTTGAAGGACGCCGCGTAGTGCTCCAATTCCGGATTCGCCGTGCGGCGGCCGACGGCGACCAGTTCGTCGGTGAGCCGTTCCCGTTCCGCGGCGCTGCCCGGCCCCCAGATCGAGTCGTGCCGGGCCCACAAACCGAACAACAGCGCGGAATCGTCGTGGTCGTCGCGGGCGGTCATCATGATGTGCGCGGAGAGTTCCTGTGTCATCTCCTCGACCGTGAGCTCCTGTCCGGGCTCGCGGCCGCACAGCCGCGCGTGTGCTTCGGTGAGCACCTCGACCGTCTCGTCGACCCGGAGGCTCTTGTGGTCGGCGCGGACCAGGGTCAGCGCCAACCGGGCGAGAAGATCGTCGTCGTCGAGTTCACGGATGAGCACCGAGACCTCGTCGAGGACCTGTCTGCCCTCGTCCGTCTCGTGGTGACGGGTCAGATGCGCGCCCAGCTCGAGGGCGATGACCGCCTTCCGCCGCCGGTCCTCGGCGATCTCCATCGCCCGCCGGTAGTGCGTGGTCGTCTCTTCGATCGCCATGCGGCCGGTGGCGTCGACCGCGGCGGCCAGCAACAGGTCGATCGCCTCGTCCGGATCGACTTCCCGGCCGGCGAGCAGCGCGTGGCGGGCCAGGTCCGCGGCGAAGAGGCTGTCCCGTGACGCCGGCGTCTCGCCGACCGCCGCGACGACAGCGGCGTGCTGCTTCCGGCGGTCCGGCTCGGACAGGCTCGCGTACAACGTTTCGCGGACGAGGTCGTGGGCGAAGGCGAAGCGCCCTTGGCCTTGCACCACCACCAGCCGTGCCGCGACGGCCTGGTCGAGCAGCCGGTCCACCTGGGGCACGGGCGCCGACGCCACGCCCGCGAGCAGCCGGCGGTGGAACTCCCTGCCGAGTACCGACGCGGTGGTCAGCAGATCGAGGACCGGCTGGGGGAGCAGGGAAAGCCGTCGCTGCAGGGCGTCGGCCACGCCGGGCGCGATGGTCTCGGCGGAACCGCCGCTGTGCCAGAGCCGCGCCGTCTGCTCGACGAAGAACGGGTTGCCGCCGGTGCGGCGATGGACCTCGGCGACCAGCGCGTCGTCGGGTGCCGCGCCCGCCGTCCTGGTCATGAGCGCACCGACCTCGTCCGGTTCGAGGCCGGTGAGAGTGACCGAAGTGGCCTTCGTGAGGAGCGGCATCATGAGCGAGCGAAGCGGGTGATCGGTCGCCTCGACCTCGACGTCCCGGTACGTGCCGATCAACAGCAGACGCTCGAACCAGGTGTGCTGCGCGGCGAACTCGAGCAACCGCAGCGACGCGGCGTCGGCCCAGTGCAGATCGTCGAGCACCACCACGATCGGCTGGTCCTGGGAGGCGGCCACCAGCACGCTCGTCACCGCGTCGTACAGCCGGAACCCGTCGGCCGCGCCGTCGCCGCGCGCCTCACCGAGCAGGACGTCCAATTCGCTGTCGGCCATCGCGGCCCAGCGGCCCTGCCCGACCGCGCGCCGCAACCCGCGGACCACCTGCGTCCACGGCCAATAGCCCGGTGCGCTCGCCGAGTCCCAGCAGGACCCGTTGAGCACCAGGGCGCCGAGGCGCTTCGCCTCTTCGGCGGCGCCGGTGACGAGCGTGGTCTTGCCGATCCCGGCCTCGCCGGTGACCAGCACCAGCCCGCCGTGGCTTTCGGCGGCGCGGGCGATCTCCGCGCGGAGCACCCCCGCGGGATGGTCGCGTCCGATGAGCGCGGCTGACATGTCCGAATCCTCCCAGTAAGGTCCGACAATCTCACGACGCGCGCCCGATGTCAGGCGTTACCCGCGGTCCGTCGTGACCGACGGTGACGGACGTCTCCCGGTCGCAGGGAACCCCTCGGGCGGGAAAACCGACTTTCTGGACGTGACTAATCGAGTGGGACGGCGGGTGAACAGCCGTCGAAATTCCTGTCCTGCCGGGCGAAGGCGGCCTGTTGTGCCAGGTCAGGTGGTCAGCGGCTGGAGTAGGGTGCGGGGTATGGGGAGCATTCGCTCGCGCGTGCTGGCTTGGATCGGCCGTCGCTATCTCGCGCGTCAGCAGAAGAACGGTTTCGACCTGTCCAAGATGTCGATCATCCCGGACAACGCGCTGCTGCCGCTCAAGCGCGACGGTCTCGACCCGGTGGCCGAGCTGGGCCGGATCCGCGCGACGGAGCCGATCAGCAAGCTCGACCTGCCGTTCGGAATGAACGGCTGGCTGGTCACCGGCTACGACGAGGCCAAGGCCGTACTCGGCAAGGTGGGCGAGTTCAGCAACGACTTCACGAACCTGGTCGGGAACGCGGGCGTGACCGAGGACCAGAACCCCGGCGGGCTCGGGTTCGCCGATCCGCCGGTGCACACCCGGCTGCGGCGGCTGCTCACACCGGAGTTCACCATGCGGCGGCTGTCGCGGCTGGCGCCGCGGATCGACGAGATCGTCGCCGACCAGCTCGACGCGATGGCGAAGGCCGACGGTCCCGTCGACCTGTGGGAGGCCTTCGCGCTGCCGATCCCGTCGCTGACGATCTGCGAACTGCTGGGCGTCCCGTACGAGGACCGCGACGACTTCCAGCGGCTGAGCACCGCCCGGTTCGACCTCTTCGGTGGCGCGGGCGCGTCACTCGGAGCGATGACCGAGTCACTGTCCTATCTGGACGAGATCGTCAAGAAGCAGCGCGAGAACCCGGGCGACGGCCTGCTCGGCATGCTCATCAAGGAGCACGGCGACGAGATCGACGACCGCGAACTGGCCGGCCTCGCCGACGGCGTGCTCACCGGCGGGCTGGAAACCACGGCGAGCATGATCGCGCTCGGCGCGCTCGTGCTGCTCAAGGACCGCTCGCTGTTCGAAACCGTCCGCGGCGACGATGAGGCCGTCCACAGGTTCGTCGAGGAGCTGCTGCGGTACCTGACCGTCGTGCAGATGGCCTTCCCGCGGTTCGCCAAGGAGGACATGGAGGTCGCCGGCGTCCGGATCGCGAAGGGCGACATCGTGCTGGTCTCGCTCAGCGTCGCGAACCGTGACGGCGACCTCGGCGAGGACATGGAGAAGTTCGACGCGACCCGCGAGCCGACCTCGCACCTCGCCTTCGGCTGGGGCATCCACCGGTGCATCGGTGCCGAACTGGCCAGGATGGAACTGCGCACCGCGTATCCCGCGCTGGTACGCCGGTTCCCGGAGATGCGGCTGGCGATCGAACCGGACTCGGTCGGCTTCCGGAAGGTCTCGATCGTCTACGGCGTCGACGCGTTGCCCGTGCTGCTGGACTGATCCTCAGGCGACTCCTCTCGGGCGGAACTGGATGCTGATCCTCGGCCCGACCGGTTTGGCGGTCTTGGGGACGGCGTGTTCCCAGGTCCGCTGGCAGCTGCCGCCCATGACGATCAGGTCGCCGTGGCCGAGGGCGTGCCGGACGGTCGCACCCCCGCCGCGCGGCCGCAGGGCCAGCTGGCGGGCGGCGCCGACCGAGACGATCGCCACCATGGTGTCCTCGGTGCGGGACCGGCCGGTGTCGTCGCCGTGCCAGGCCACGCTGTCGCGCCCGTCCCGGTAGAAGCACAGGCCCGACGTCACGAACGGCTCGCCGAGCTCTTCCGCGTAGTGCGCGGAGAGCGTCTCCCTCGCCTCCGTGAGGATCGGGTGGGGGAGCTGCATGCCCTCGCGGTAATGGCTCAGCAGCCTGGGGACGGCGACGACGCGGTCGTACATCTGCCGCCTTTCGGCGTGCCATGGCACGTCTTCGGCGAGCCGGGTGAACAGCTCGTCCGCGCCGGAGAGCCAGCCCGGGAGCACGTCTATCCAGGCGCCACGGGTCAGCTCGGTGCGCCGGAGCCCGTCGAGCGAGCCCAGCCCGAGCGCGGCGCACTCGTCGAACAGCGAGGCTTGAAGCGTGGGGGTCATGGCAACCGAAACTACCCCGGTTCCGGCCGTTTGTCGAACGGATGTTCGAGTGGCACGATGGCTCGCATGATCCACACAGCGAAGTCCGCCGATGGGACGCCGATCGCGTTCGAACGACGTGGCGCGGGGCCGGTCGTGGTCGTCGTCGCGGGTGCGGGCAATGACCGGCACGGTGACGAACCGCTGGTCGCGGAGCTGGCGGCCGAGTTCTCCGTGGTGACCTACGACCGGCGGGGGCGGGGCGACAGCGGGGACACCGCGCCGTACGCGGTCGAGCGCGAGATCGAGGATTTGGCCGCGGTCGTCACCGCGCTCGGCGAGCCGGCGATCGTGCACGGCATCTCCTCCGGCGGCGCGCTGGCCCTCCTCGCCGCCGCGGCCGGTGTGCCGATGGCGCGGCTGTCGGTTTTCGAGCCGCCCTATCGCGGCGAAACGGAAGAAGTCCCCGAGGGGTACGCCGACGAGATGCGCGAGCTGGTCGCGGCGGACCGGTGGGACGACGCCGTCGCCCTGTTCATGATGTCCGCGGTCGGCTCCCCGGTGGAGGCCGTGGCCGAAGCCAAGGCGTCGCCGATGTGGCCCGAACTGCGGTCGTTCGTGCCCACGCTCGTTTACGACGCCTTCGTGATGAAGGATTCGAAGGTGCCTGGTGAGCTGGCGTCGATCGCGACACCTGTTCTGGTGGTGAACAGCAACGGCAGCACGGACTGGCTGAAGGCCGCCGCTCTCGTCACCGCGAAGGTGGTCCCGGGGGCGCGGCAGGTCGGGCTGGACGGCGAGTTCCACAGTGTCCCGCCGGAACGGCTCGCGCCGGAACTCAGCGCGTTCTACCGGGATCCTCGGTAAGACGCAGGTACGCCGCACCGCGCGGGGAGATCCGGTGGCCGACTTCGAGGCTGAGCGTGAGGCCGAGGTTCTTGAGCTTGCGGATTTCGACCTTCAACGGATCCTTCTCGCGGCCGAGGAGGTCGGCGAGCTCCTGGGCCCGGCGTCCGGGATTGTCGTGTATGAGGCGCAAGGTCTCGTGCGTCCAGGAGCGCTGTTTGTCCATTTTGGACAGTCGATGGCGGATCTCCTCGAAGTCCTTTTCGGACAGTTCGGCGTCCGCGCTGAGCGCGCGCCGGGGATCGGGGCCGAGGTAGCGCAGGCCGATGCGGTACACCGGCGCGTCCGCGAGGCCGCGCAGGGTGCCCCGCACCGCGATCGCCGATTCGGCGCCGGATCGGCGGGCGTCGGCGTCGGCGATGGTGGCGGGGTCGACGATCTCGACCGAGACGACCTCGATCACCCCGGCCTCGAGGCGCAGGATGTCGCCCGGGTGGACGTTCTGTTTCGACCAGCGCCGGAAGGCCAGGTCGATCGTCCCGGCCGCCAGTCCTTCGAGGACCGTCAAGGAGAGGATCACCGTCGTTACCCAATCAGCGGGACGCCGGGGCGTCAACGTCTTGTCCGATGACGGCCCGTACTCGTACAGTCGCAGCCTGGTCCTGGTCTGGACCATCACCGCCGCCCTGAGTGTGCAGGAGGCAGGATGCGGAGACGACTTCGGACCGCCGGGGTGGCCGCGGCGGCCGTGCTCGGCCTGATCGCGTCGGCGATGCCGGCGAACGCCCAGGTCGGCACCGGGCCGTGGACAGCGGAGAACCCGTCGTTCAACGTCCAGGAACGCGGCTGCGGCACCGTCGACGGGCTGAACTTCGAACTGACCTGCTCCACCGGAAGCGGGGATCAGCGGGCGGAACGGCGCTACGCGACCTACACCGGCGGGACCCGGCAGTTCGAGGGATCGTTCCGGATCACCAGCATGGCGGGCACCCGGATCAGCCTGAAGCAGACCTTCCGCGACGCGCCGACCGCCGGGCCGTACTTCATGCTCGCGGTCGAACGCGGCGGGCGGCTCTACGCCGTCCACGGCGGGGACACGCTGGGGAGCGGGGCGACCGTCGGGACGTCCGTGCGGGTCAACACCGTGCATCAGGTCGGGAGCACGCACAAGGTGTACATCAACGGTTCGCTGAAGCAGACCGTGAGCAGCAGCGGCGGGAGCTACTACGACAAGTTCGGCGCCTATCGGACGGCGAGTGGCGCCGGACCGGTCAAGGTGACCTGGAGCGGGATCAAGTTCTGGCGGAAGTAACCCCGAAGTCCGTGAAGGCCTCCTTCACTACCTTCAGGGTAGGTAAGGAGGCCTTCACGGCAAGGGCCCGCGGCGCCACGCGTCGAGGTCCGTCCACGCCTGGAGCGTCTGCCTGCTCTCGAACCGGCGGCGTTCCCCGGAGACCGGATCGGTGAACTCGAGGACCTTCGCCAGCAGTTGCAGGGGTTCGGTGAAGTCGTCGAGCGGGGTTTCGGTCAGCTCCGGGTAGAAGTCGTCGCCGAGGATCGGCAACCCGAGACCGCTCATGTGCAGCCTGAGCTGGTGGGTGCGGCCGGTCGCGGGGATCAGGCGATACCGGCCGAGGCCGTCGCGGTGCTCGATGAGCTCGACGCGCGTTTCCGCGTTGGGCGGCCCGTCGACCTCCTGCGCGGCGATGACCCCGCGTTCCTTGACGATGCGGCTGCTGATCTCGCGCGGCAGCACGACATCAGGGTCGTAGGGGGCGATCGCCTCGTATTCCTTGTGCACCAGGCGATCCCGGAACATCGTCTGGTACTTGCCGCGGACTTCGGGGGTGATCACGAACAGGATGAGCCCCGCGGTGACCCGGTCGAGCCGGTGGGCGGGGCTGAGCTGGGGAAGGCCGAGTTCAAGGCGCAGGCGGACCAGCGCGGTCTGCAGGATGTGCCGCCCGCGCGGGATCGTCGCGAGGAAATGCGGCTTGTCGGCGATCAGGAAATGCTCGTCGCGGTGCACGACGGAGACCTCGAACGGCACCTCGATCTCGTCGGGCAGGTCGCGATGGAACCAGATGAACGAGTCCGGCACGAACGGGGAATCGACGCCCAGCGGCCCGTCGAGCCCGACGATGCGCTCCTCCCGGAGCATCTCCTCGATCCGCTCGGGTGCGACCCGGGGGAGCCGCTCGACGAGGTGCTCCCGCAACGTCGTCCAGGGGCCCTCGGCGGGCATCTTGAGCCTCGCGGGATCGAGCCCGTGACGGGGCGGGAGCGGCGGGCGGAGCTTGCGTCTCATCACCGCGCACTCTAGCCGCGGCGGCTCGTCCGTCCTGGTCGCGGGCGGCTTCCTGGGGTGCCGGCTGTGCGCATGTGTCGCGAAAGCCACTTTCGCGACACTGGGCCGGTGCCGGGGCGGGCGCCCGCCGAAGGTATCAGGAGATCAGGCCTGATTCCGGTACCGCGCGAGGTACCGCTCGGTCACCTCGGCTTCCGCGACCGCGATGGCCTCCGCGCGCGTCCGGCGCCCGATGCCGGGTGGGAAGCCGTTCTTGGCCAGCCGGTGCTCGATGCTCTCCTCCATGTAGGCCATCGAGTAGAAGTACGCGACGAGCGCGGCCATCAGCACGATCGCCAGCCGCAGCGTGAGCGGGCCGGGCAGGAGCAGCCATACGGCGCAGAGCGGGGCGATCATCACCGTGCTGCGGGCGACGTGCCGCCAGCGCCAGCTTCCCGTGGTCGCGTCGTGGAGGATCCAGGCGTGGTAGCGCTCGGGCAGCCTGCCGCCGAGTGAGTACCACAGCCAGCGGAACACGTCCGGGCGCTTGCGGGGCATCGGGCGACTCCTTCCGTCGATGCTGTCACAGTACACTAATGATTAGCACGCTAAACGTTAGCGTCGTGGCTAGGATCGGCGGCATGAACTCGGAGGGGCCGGAGATGAAGTCGATCGATCTGGGCGAGGATCCGCTCGCGCTGGAGCGTCAGGTGTGTTTCGCGCTGTCGGTCGCTTCGCGCAGCGTCATCGCCATCTACCGTCCGCTGCTGGAACCCCATGGGCTCACCCATCCGCAGTACCTGGTCATGCTGGCGCTGTGGGAGCGAGGCCCGCAGGCCGTCAAGGACCTGAGTGTCGCTCTGCGTGCCGAGCCCGCGACGCTGTCACCGCTGCTCAAGCGCCTGGAGACGATCGGGTACGTCACGCGCAGGCGCAGCTCCGAGGACGAGCGGCTGCTGACGGTCGAGCTGACGGAATCCGGTCGCGCGTTGCGCGCGGAGGCGGAAAAGATCCCGTATCGCGTGGTGGAGAAGCTCGGTATGGAGGTCTCCGAGCTGGAGGCGCTGCACACGGCACTGACCCGCGTCATCGAAGCCACGGCTTGAGCGAACCGAAACCGTGGTGTGACGAAATGAGGGTGTGAAGCCGCTCCGGGGTGGGTAATTCCCGTCACGCCAACTCACAGTGACAGGAAGATGAGGGACCGTGACCACCTCGACCCCCGCGCCCACGGAAGCAGGTCTGGAGCTCAAGACCAGGCTGAACGCCTACCTGGAGGACGTGGCCGCGGCATTGGGGATACGGAGGGACGCGTGCACGGTCGACCTCGCCGGTCCGGTCACCGCCAGGATGAGGCTGAATTGGCGCCTTCCCGGCTTCCCCGAGCGCGACGTCGACCTGATGTGGCACGAGGAGCACGGCTGGTCGGCCGCCGTGGTGACGCATTCGGACGACGATCACCACGTCGTCGTCGCCTACCTCGGTGGCCGGACGGTGGCGTCGCAGCCGCGGCTGGTCGCCAGGTTCGCCGAAACCCTCCGCACCGGCGACCACCAGGACTGCTGGCCCGGCGCGCCGACGTTGCGCACCGCCGGCGGGCCGTCCGCGCTCGCCAAGGAACTTTCCGCCTGGGCCTGATCATCCCGGCGGGGCGATCGGCGGCGGCGAGCGCGGACCCGCGGTCACGCCACAACGCGACGACGAGCCCGGTCAGCCCGCCGTCCTGGGCGACGATCGCCGTCAACGAAGGCATCGGCGCCCGGCCTGGTGTCGCCCAGGCGAGCTTGCTGCTCGCCGAAACACTGGTCGCCCGGGGCGATCTCGTTCGCGCGCAAGGGATCGCGCGCGACGCGCTCGACGAGTTCCGGCGACTGGCCATACCGGGACCGCTCGCGCGGGCGGGAACGCGAGATCGTCGCCCTGCTCGCCGACGCGCTGAGCAACCGCCGGATCGCCGAGAAGCTGGTGCTTTCCGAACGCACGGTGGAAGGCCACGTCCGGAGCATCCTGGCGAACCGGACCGAGGTCGTCGCGTGGGCGAGCAGGGAAGGCCTCAGGGACTGACGGTCAGCTTGCCGAGGATGCGCGCGACGACGGCGTCGAGGTTGTCTTCGAGGAAGAAGTGACCGCCCTCGAACACCTCCATCTCGAACGAGCCGGTGGTGTGCTCGCGCCAGTTTTCGACGTCCGGCAGCTGCAGGACCGGGTCCGCGTTCCCGGCGAGCGCCACGACCGGGCAGCTCACGTCGGGGCCGGGCCGGTAGCGATAGGTCTCGACGGCCTTGTAGTCACCGCGCAGCGCGGGCAACGCGAGCGCGCGGATGTCCGGGTCGGCGAAGATCGTGGGGTCCGTGCCGCCGAGACGGCTGACCTCGTCGAGGAAGGTGTCGTCGTCGGCGAGGTGATGCGACTTCTCCTTCTGCACGTCCGGACCACGGCGGGCCGAGACGAACAGCGCGGCCGGGACGATGCCTCGCGCTTCGAGCCGCCGGGCGACCTCGAAGCCGACGATCGCGCCCATGCTGTGGCCGAAGAGGGCGAAGGGTTTCGGGAGCGCGGCGGCGACGTCCACCAGGTGCTCGGCCAGGACGTGGACATCGTCGATGACCGGCTCGCCCATCCGGTCCTGCCGCCCCGGGTATTGGGCGGTGTGCACCTCGATCGTGGGCGAGAGGGCCGCCGAAAACGCGCGGTACGCGCTCGCCGATCCACCCGCGTGCGGGAAGGCGAGGAGCCGCATCCCGGCCGACGGCGCCCGATGGAAGCATCGCGTCCAGCTGCTCGGAGCCTGTCCTGCCATCGAAATCCCCCAATCCGTGCGGGAACGGCCCGCACGACACTGGAATGTACGGGGGATTCGCGGAATGAGTCCATGCTTGTGCGGGGTTGTTCACGCTGGGAACACTGGACACCGGGCCGCGGCCTGGCCCGCGGAAGGAGCGGACGTGGCGGAGGACCTGAAGATCAGGATCGGTGCCGGGCTGGGGACAGCGACGGCGCCAGGGGAGTTCGGTGCCGCGGTCGATCTGCTGGAGCGGGCGGGCGTCGATTCGCTCTGGCTGCCCGAGGCGGTGTACTCGCCGAGGATCGATCCGGTCGTCGGGCTGACGCACGCGCTCGCCCGCACCACGAAACTGAAGGTCGGCACCGGGGTGATGGTGCTGCCCGGCCGTGACCCGGTCCTGGTCGCCAAACAACTCGCCTCCCTCGCCGCACTCGCGCCGAAGCGGGTCTTGCCGGTCTTCGGGCTGAAGCCCGCGCGCGACGCGGAACTGCCGTTGTTCCCGGTGCCGCCGGGCCGCCGCGCCGCGGTGTTCGACGAGTCGTTGCGGCTGATCAGGGCCTTGCTGGAACAGGAGGAGGTCACCTTCGATGGCGAGTTCTTCCGCGTCGAGGGCGCGGGGCTCGGCATGCGGCCGGTCAAGCGGCTCGACCTCTGGCTCGGCGGGAAGGCACCGGGCGCGCTGCGGCGGGTCGGCAGGCTCGCGGACGGCTGGCTGGCCAGTTTCCTCACGCCGGAGGAAGCGCGTGCCGGCCGCGAGGCGATCCAGGAGGCCGCGGCCGAGGCGGGCAGGGAAATCGAGGCCGACCATTTCGGCATCAGCCTCATCGTCGCCGAGGACGGGATCCCGCACGCGCTCGCGGCTTCGATCGCGGCCCGGTCCGACGCGGACCCGTCCCGGCTGATCGCGGGCGGCTGGCGTGCCGCCCGCGATCTGGTCGCCGAGTACGTCGACGCCGGGCTGAGCAAGTTCGTGCTGTACCCGGCCGGGCCGGAGCCGATCCAGCGGTTCGTCGAGAACTTCGTCGAACACGCCGTCCCGCTGCAGAACTAAGTGGGTCACCGTGGTCGTGAGTGGCCTGCTAGTCGAACTTCAGCTCTTCGGTCCGCCGCGGCATCAGCAGCAGCGCGCCGACGCTGAGCACGGCGACCACCAGCATCGCCAGGAAGACGTGGTGCGTGGCGTCCGCCAGTGCGCCGCGCACGAACGTCGTCGTCGGGGTGTCCGGGCCGTGGCCCTCCAGGACGACACTGGTCGCGTCGACCCCGGATGGCAGGCCGGTGACCCCCGCGGGCGGGCCGGCGAAGCGGCTCGCCAGCGTGGCGTTCGCGATCGCGCCGAAGATCGCCACGCCCACGGCGCTGCCCAGCGAGCGGCTGAACATGTTGGTCGCGGTGACGACGCCGCGGCGTTCCCACCCGATCGTGGACTGCACGGCGATCAGCGTCGGGCTCGACGCCAGGCCCAGCCCCAGCCCGAGGACGAACGCGGCCGCGGCCGCCAGCCAGATCGACGACCCCGCCGTCAGGAATACCGTGAGCGCCGCGCCCGCGATGACGATCCCGCTGCCGATCAGCGCGGTGTCCCGGAACCCGATCCGCATGTAGACCCGGCCCGCCAGCGACGCCGAGATCGGCCAGCCGACGGTCAGCGCCGCCAGCGCGAATCCGGCGACGAGCGCGCCGGTGCCGAGCACGCCTTGGGAGAAGGTCGGCAAATACGAGGTGAGGCCCATCAGCAGCATGCCGACGACGACGGCGACCAGGTTCCCGCCGATCAGGGTCCGTTTGGTGAAGATCCACAGCGGCAGCACCGGCTCGTCGGCCTTGCGTTCCACGAACACGAACGCCGCCAGCAGCACCACCGCGCCGCCGAAGATCGCCAGGCTCGGCGCGGACGCCCAGCCCCAGGCGACCCCGCCCTCCAGCAGGCCGAGGATCAGCAGCGAGCAGCCGAGGGTGAGCAGCGTGGCGCCGAGGTAGTCGATGCGGTGCGAGCGGCGTTCGACGCGTTCGCGGAAGTTGCGGAACAGCATCCACGCCGCCAGCGCGCCGAGCGGCAGGTTGATGAAGAAGATCCAGCGCCAGTCGAGGTACTCGGCGAACACGCCGCCCAGCGTCGGCCCGACCACCGACGAGATGGCCCACACGCTGGCGAGATAGCCCTGCACCCTGGCGCGTTCCTCGACGGTGTACATGTCGCCGACCATGGTCAGCGCGATCGGCTGGATGGCGCCCGCGCCGATGCCCTGCACCGCGCGGGCCGCGATCAGCACCGGCATGCTCCAGGCCGCGCCGCACAGCACCGAGCCCACCAGGAACGCCGCGATCCCGAAGAACATCACCGGCCGCCTCCCGAGGACGTCGGCGAACTTGCCGTACAGCGGAACGGTGACCGCCTGGGTCAGCAGGTAGATCGAGAACAGCCACGGGAACTGCGAGAACCCGCCCAGATCGGCGACCACCGAGGGCACCGCCGTGGCGATGATGGTCGAGTCCAGCGCGATCAGGCCGGAACACAGCATCACGGCGATCAGGACGGGGCCGCGTTCGGACCGGAAACCGACCCCTTCCTTCGCGGTGACCGGGGCCGGGGTCGTCATCTGTGGCGGTCTCCTCAGGCTCATGAACGGCGTCAACTACTTCGTATGGGTAAGCATTCCACGGAGACACCCGGTCATGGGACCGATTTTTTCCGTGAGCTATCCCGCAGAATGGATCGGATGAGCACCTGGATCCGGCCGATCGGCCGCGGCTGGGCCGTCCGCGACTGCGTCCCGGGGCCCGACGTCGACGAGTTCGCCGACCCGGACCGGGTGGAGGCCGCGCTCGCCGGGGCGCACGGCGACAGCCTGCTGGCGGTCCAGCATCCGGCGAGGACCCCGGCCGCGCTGGCGGGCGGCCTCTCGATCGAGGCGGCCTTGCCGCAGGCCAGAGCGACGTTCGAGCGGATCCGGGAGCGGCACTATCGCCCGGTCGCCGACGTCGTCGCGCCGTATCGCATCGACGGACCGGACGGGGTCGCGCTGGGCGTGCTGTGCCTGGTCGATCCGGCCGCGGTCCGGGACGACGGGGTCACCCGGGTGCGGCATACCGAGGACGTCTATCCGGACGTCGTCGCGGAGCGGGCGGCGATGCTGGCCGCGCTCGGTGTCGCGACGAGTGCCGCGATGCTGGTCCCCGCGACCGGTGGCCGGGAGCTGACCGCGCTGATCGAGCGGCTCTGCCGGGGACAGGTGCCGAGCCTGTCCACAGTGGACGGCCCGGGTCGCAAGCACGAACTGTGGCTCGCCGGTCCCGGCCCGGCCCAGGACGAGCTGCTGGCGGCACTGGACGAGCTGGATCTCCTGGTCGCGGACGGCAACCACCGGGTCGCGGCCGCCGCGGCTTCGGGGCGCGGCGCGTTGCTCGCGCTGGTCACCGGCGGGCCGGGGCTGCGGATCGGGCCCATCCACCGGGTGCTCGCCGGCACCGGCCTCGACCCGGCCACCCTTCTCCGGCGATGGACGGAGGCGGGGTTCGACGTCCATCCCGGCCCGCCGGGGCCGCCCGCCGAGCCGGGCGAGGTGACCGTGCTGGCCGGAGAGTCGGCGCTCCGGGTGACGCTCGGCAAGGCGGGCGGCGACCACGCGATGGTCGAGCAGGAGCTGCTTCGCGGGGCGCTCGGCGTCGATCCGGAAGGGCCGAACGTGCGTCCGTTGCTGCCGGGCGCGCCGGTGCCCGAAGACGCGGACGCGGTAGTGCTGCTGGCCCCGGTCCCGTACGCGGAGGTGCTCGCCGTGCACGCGGCCGGATCGCGGATGCCGAGGAAGGCCACCTACTTCACGCCGAAACCGCGGAGCGGGCTCCTCCTGGCCGAGCTCTGATGCCGCGCTTCTGTCGGTGGCGCGGCCTAGGATCGGCCTCGTGGAACTGCCCGTGATGCCACCCGTCAAGCCGATGCTGGCCAAGGCCGTGCACGAACTGCCTCGTACGCCGGGGCTGCTGTACGAGCCGAAGTGGGACGGCTTCCGGTGCGTGGTCTTCCGCGACGGCGACGAGGTCGTGCTGGGCTCGCGCAACGACAGGCCGCTGACGCGGTACTTCCCCGAGCTGGTCGGGCTGCTCAAGGACGCGCTGCCCGAGCGTTGTGTCGTCGACGGCGAGATCGTGCTGGTCACCGAGGGCGGGCTCGACTTCGAGACGCTCCAGCTGCGCCTGCACCCGGCGGCGTCCCGGGTGAACAAACTGGCCGAGGAGACGCCCGCCAGTTTCGTGGTGTTCGACCTGCTCGCGCTGGACGACCGGGATCTGACGCCCGAACCGTTCGGGGAACGGCGGAAGCTGCTCGAGGGCGTCGTCGACACGAAGTTCGCCCGGGTCCACCTCACCCCGCTGTCCGACGATCCCGACGTCGCCCAGGACTGGTTCACCCGGTTCGAGGGCGCGGGTTTCGACGGCGTGATGGCCAAACCCGCCGACGCGCCGTACGAACAGGACAAGCGGGTGATGTGGAAGGTCAAGCACCAGCGGACGGCGGACTGCGTCGTCGCCGGGTTCCGGTGGCACAAGGACGGCGTCGGCGTCGGGTCGCTGCTGCTCGGGCTCTACAACGACGAAGGCGTCTTGCACAGTGTGGGCGTGGCCAGCAGTTTCACCGCCGCGAGGCGTCGTGAGCTGGTGGACGAGCTCGCGCCGCTGCGGGAGAACGCGCTGGAGAACCATCCGTGGCGCGAGTGGGCCGAGACCCACGAGGAGGCGGGCGGCCGCATGCCGGGCGCGGGCAGCCGGTGGGCGCCGCAGAAGGATCTGAGCTGGGAGCCGCTCCGCATCGAATGGGTCGCCGAGGTCCGCTACGAACACGTCGAGGGCACCAGGTTCCGCCACGGCGGGAGGCTCGTGCGCTTCCGCCCCGACCGCGAACCTGCCTCGTGCACGTACGCGCAGCTCGAAGAGGTCCCGCCCGCCGAGCTGGCCACTTTGTTCACCGAACTGGGGGAAAGATGAAGGCAGAGCCGGTCACGCTGGACCTCGACGGCGTCGAGGTCACGGTGTCCAATCCGGGCAAGGTCTACTTCCCGGAGCACGGCGAGACCAAACTGGACCTCGTCGAGTACTACCGCGCGGTCTCGGTTCCGCTTCTGGCGCAACTCGGCGGCAGGCCTCTGCTGTTGGAACGCTATCCCGACGGCGCGGGCGGGAAGTCGTGGTTCCAGAAGCGGGTCCCGAAGAACGCACCCGGCTGGCTGACCACGACGATGGTGTCCACCCCGAACGGGACCACGTCGGACGCGCTCGTGGCGAAGGACCTCGCGCATATCATCTGGGCGGTGAACCAGGGCTGCCTCGGTTTCCATGTCTGGCCGAACCGGGCCGACGCGCTGGACATCAGCGACCAGCTCCGCGTCGATCTCGACCCGTCGCCGGGGATCGGGTTCCCCGAATTGCGGCATGGCGCCGTCCTGGCGAAGGCGCTGCTCGAGGAGCTGGGCATCACCGCGCAGCTGAAGACCTCGGGCTCGCGCGGCCTGCATCTCTATGTGCCGCTGGAACCGAAGTGGGACGGCTACGAGGTCCGGGCGGCCGCCGTCGCGCTCGCCCGCGAACTCGAACGCCGCCACCCGGACGAGATGACGGCGCAGTGGTGGAAGGAAGAACGCGGCTCCCGGGTGTTCGTCGACTTCAACCAGAACGCGCCGCACAAGACGGTGTTCGGCGCGTGGTGTGTGCGGCCGAGGGTCGGCGGGCAGGTGTCGACACCGATCGGCTGGGACGAACTGGAGACCATCGAGCCGGACAAGCTCACCCTGTCCACTGTGCCCGCTCGGCTCGCCGAACGCGGAGACCCTTGGGAGGGAACGAAACCACAGTCGATCGAGCCGCTGCTCGCACTGTCGAGGAAGGACATGGCGAACGGGCTGATGGACGCGCCCTGGCCGCCCGTCTACCCGAAGATGCCGAACGAGCCGCCCCGGGTCGCGCCGAGCAGGGCCAAGAAAGACAGCGTTTAGTCCTCTGAATGCGGTAGTTGCACGCGCAATAATCGCATTCAGAGGACTAAACGCGGGGGAGTCAGAGCGGCAGGTCGAAAGCGAGTTGCGTGTTCGCGGCGGGTTCGGCCTTGCGGGTGGACCGGTGGCCGGGGAGGGTCGCGGCGCAGCGGGGGCACGGGGCGACGTCGGTGGTGGTGAGATCCACCGGTGTCCACAGCCGGGATTCCTTGTCCCCGCAGGCGGAACGCCGATAGCGGAGGTCTTCGGAGCGGGTCATCAGATGCGCGGCGGGGGAGTCCTCCGGCAGCGCGCCGACCAGGTACCAGCGTCCGGCGGTGTTCGTCATGGAACTGTCCTCCCGATACAGGTGGTCCAGCTCGAGATTCCTTCCGCAGGCCAGTGTCGACGAGACGCGCCGCGATTCCCGGTATTTCGGCCTTTCGGCGTGTCAAAGTACGTCCGGTCCTGACTCACTCGGCAGGCCGGGGAATCGCGATCCCTGTGTCCAGGCGAAGGACACGCGTGCCTGGGAGCGGAACTCGCGTGCTTGGAGGCGGGATTCACCACCGGAACGAGAGCCGCCCCCGATCACGGGAGATCCGGCCCTGGACACGCGAGGCAGCGATGCGGGTAAAGCGGCCTTTCGGCGTGTCAGTCCTGAATGAACCGCAGCACGCGCAGCATGCCCCGATCGTCGACGGCCTCGGGATCGTCCGCGACGCAGGCATCGAGGCGCGCGGTGACGGCTTCGGTGTCGATCCCCGAGCCGATCAGCACCAGTTCGCTCCGGCGCGGCCGGCCGGCGGGCCAAGCCGACCGGTCCAGCTGGATGAAGGAGCCGACGGTGTGCAGGCCGAACCGGGACCGCGGGTCGTTCGGGCCGAAGTCGAGGAAACCCTTGATCCGGTAGAGCCCGCCGGGGCGCTGTTCGAGGAAATCCATCAGCCGTCGCGGGTCCAGCGGCCGTTCGGTGGTGAAGGCGACGCTGTCGTACGCGGTGTGGAAGTGGTGCTCGTGGTCGTGCTCCTCCTCGCGGAGGTCGTCGAACGACAGCTGGCCCGCCCGTTCGCGCGGCCGGGCGTCGAAGAACAGGGTGGGGTCGATCCGGCCGTGGGAGGTCGCGATCACCGGCGTGCCGGGCGCGATCTCGTCGATCGTGCCGCGCAGTTTGGCCAAGGTGTCCTCGTCGGCCCGGTCGGTCTTGTTGAGCACGACCAGGTCGGCGAACCCGAGGTGCTCGTCCAGCTCCGGGTGCCGCTTCCTGGTCGACTCGAACTCGGCGGCGTCGACGAGCTCGACCAGGCCACCGTAGGCGATGACGGGGTTCTCGCTGGCGATCATCAGGCGGATGAGGTCACGCGGTTCGGCGAGTCCGCTGGCTTCGATCACGATGACGTCGATCCCGGCCTCGGCCTCGGAGAGCTTCGCGAGCATGGCGTCGAGCCCGCTGGCGTCGACGGCGCAGCACAGGCAGCCGTTGCCGAAGGACATCATGGTGTCGACCTGGCCGGAGACGGCCATCGCGTCGACCGCGATACTGCCGAAGTCGTTGACCACGACCCCGATCCGCGCGCCCTGCCGGTTGGCCAGCAGGTGGTTGAGCAGGGTGGTCTTGCCGGAGCCGAGGAAGCCCGCGACCAGGATGACCGGAATCCGCCTGTCGACCACGATTTTCCTTTCCGTCGGAGCTCCCCGCACTCTAGCGACGGTGGGAGCGGGCCAATACACCGGCACGGGGAAAGTGCAGAAGAGTCCGCTGTCGAATACGCTCGAAAGAGTGATTAGCGACGATCGTAAGTGATCTTGGCCGGAGGTGATCGTTTCACGCGGTGCAATTCGGTGAATATCCAGCGAAGTCGTACGCAATTCCAAATATTGTCGTCCGCAAGCTTTCCACCTGCTGAAATATCCTCGCGGGCGAAGCTTCTGCCATTTGGAGGATCGTGGTCGTCTTTCCGTGGGGTATCGTCTTTCGTCTGGTCCGGACCTGGCCATCTTGCCGATCAGGCATGATCCCTCCGGGCATTTCCGAGTGCAGGAGGAATGGTGATCGTTCCCGCCGCCGGTGCCGGCGTCGAATTCGGAGAGCGGGAAGCGGAGGTGGCGACGGCCTCGATGCGGGTGACGGATATCCCTCGCTTGCCTCCGGAGGCGGCGCCGCGGGAACGGAGCGTGGACGTGGCCGAGGCGGAGGACTTCCTCCAGCTCTTCCACGCCGAAACGGACGGCGGGCCCACGCGGCTCCGCGAGCGGCTCGACCGGGTCCGCGCCGAGATCGCCGCGACCGGCACGTACCGCCACACGACGGCCGAGGTCGAGTTCGGCGCGCGGGTGGCCTGGCGGAATTCCGCCCGGTGCATCGGCAGGCTGTACTGGCAGGGGCTGAGGGTGCGGGATCGGCGCGACGTCGTCGGAGCCGCCGCAGTCGCCGAGGAATGCGTCACCCATTTGCGGGAGGCGACCCGGGGCGGCCGGATCCGCCCGACCATCACCGTGTTCGCGCCGGACGGTCCCGAGGGGCCCGGTCCGAAGATCCACAACGACCAGCTCGTCCGGTACGCCGGCTACCGGCTGAGCGACGGCTCGGTGCTGGGCGATCCGCGCTACGCCGGCTTCACCGAGACCGTCCGGGAGCACGGCTGGTGCCCGCCCGAGCGCAAGGGGTCGTTCGACGTCCTTCCGCTGCTCATCGAGTCCGTGCCGGGGGAGCGGCGGCTGTTCCGGCTGCCGCAGGACGCCGTGCTGGAGGTCCCGCTGTCGCATCCCGACCACCGCTGGTTCGCCGGGCTCGGGCTGCGCTGGCACGCGGTACCGGCGATCAGCGACATGCGGCTGGTCATCGGCGGGATCACCTACCCGGCGGCACCGTTCAACGGCTGGTATCTCGCCACCGAGATCGGAGCGCGTAACCTGGCCGACACCGACCGCTACGACCTGCTGCCGGTGATCGCGGACCTGATGGGCCTGTCGACGAAGTCGGAACGCACCCTGTGGCGCGACCGCGCGCTCGTCGAGCTGACGCTGGCCGTCCAGCACTCCTTCGACGCGGCGGGCGTGACCGTCGCCGACCATCACACCGAATCGCGGCGGTTCCTCACGCATATCGCCAAGGAGGAGCGCGCGGGACGCCGTTGCCAGGCCGAGTGGAGCTGGATAGTCCCGCCACTGTCCGGCGGGCAGACCGCCGTGTTCCATCGCTACTACGACGAACCCGATCCGGCGGCGAGACCGGCGTTCCTGCCTCCCGGGTAGCGCTCCGACGGGTGAAGAGGTGAGCCGAATGCGGCGTGTCGATGGGCTGGACGGTGGCACGGCAGGCGGCCGCGCGGACAATGGCGGCATGACCGCAGTGCTCGTCGCCCACGCCGGCAAGTCCGGCGGGACAAGGGAGATCGCCGAGGTGATCGCCGCCGAACTGCGCGAAAGCGGTCTGACGGCCGAGCTGCTGAACGCGGCCGAAGTCAAGGACGTCGAGCCGTACGGCGCGGTGATCGTCGGGAGCGCGCTGTACCACCGGCGCTGGCGCCCGGAGGCGGTGCGCCTGCTCACCGAGCACGAAGAGGCGCTCCGGAACCGGCCGGTCTGGCTGTTCCACAGCGGGCCGTGCGGGCCGCGCGCCGCGGGCAAACGGGTGAGCCTGCCGGCGGGGGTCGCCGTGCTGGCCGCGAGGATCGACGCCGAGCGGACGGCCACCTTCGGCGGCAGGCTCACCCCGGCCACCGCGAGCGGCCTGTTCTGGAAGATCATGGCCGCGGGCCCGTGGGCGGGCGACTTCCGGGACTGGCCGTCGATCCGGGCGTGGGCCCGTGACGTCGGCCGCCGGGTGCGCATCCGTGTCGCACTGTGAAAGACCGTTTCGTCGGTGCCCTGCCGTATGGTGCCCCCATGGACAAACGGTTCACCGCGACGCTGGTCAAGAGCCCGGAGAAGGGCGGCTGGACGTACGTGGTCATGCCCGGCTCCGCCGAGTTCTTCGGCACCAAGGGGCTGGTGAAGGTCCGCGGCACCATCGACGGGCATCCGTTCCGGAGCTCGTTCATGGCGCTGGGCGACGGCACCCACAAGCTCCCGGTGAAGGCCGATGTGCGCAAGGCGATCGGCAAGGAGGAGGGTGACACGGTGGAGGTCGTCCTGCTCGAACGGCTGGAGGGCTGAGTGGCCGCGGACTGGAAGCCGTCCCCGGTCATCAAGATCTACGAGGCACTCGGCGCGGTCGCCGACGGGCGGGTCGAGATCGACGGCGACACCGCGCGGGTCGCGTCGTCGGACAAGGCGAAGACGTACGACGTCCGCCATGATCCGGCGGCGGGGTCGATCACGGCCAACGACAACGGGTCCTACTGGCAGGGCTATCTCGGGTACCCGGGCATCGCGTACCTGATGGAGCGCGGCGTGCTCGCCTACGACAGCGGCCTCACCGCCGGGCTGGCCGGTGTGCCGTGGAAGGAACTCGCCACCGAGTACCGCAACGACTGGGCGAAGGTCGAGAAGCACGTTCGCGAGGAGCTGGCCGCCAAGGGCGTGGACCTGGACCGGTTCGACGCCGGCATCGCGGAGATCTCGAGCCGGCTGGAGAAGTTGGCGCTCACCAAGCTCTCCCCTCGGCAGCGTCCGCCGAAGTGATCGAAGCGTTCTTCGCTTGACCTTGAGTTAAGTCGAGGTCTTAGCGTGGGCCAGGTCAAGATCCCTGGGGCACGTGAGGAGAACACTCCGATGGCTGTTTCGCTGGAACGGCGGGCGAAAGCGGTTCCGCCGCCGGACAAGGTTCCGGCCGAGGCCTGGCGGATGGCCTGGGTGATCGTGCTCGGCGCGTTCATGACCATGCTGGACACCACGGTCCTCGCGGTGGGGGCAGAGACACTCACCCGTGAACTCGGCGCCGGAATCGCCTCCGTGCAATGGGTTTTCACCGCGTACCTGGTCGCGCTGGCGGTCGCGCTGCCGTTGTGCGGCTGGCTCAGCCGCCGCTTCGGCGCGGGCAGGGTCTGGCTGGCTTCGCTGGCGGCGTTCACCGTCGCTTCGGTGCTGTGCGCGCTTGCCGGGAACATCGGCTGGCTGATCGGGCTGCGGGTGCTGCAGGGCCTCGCCGCCGGACTGCTCCTGCCCGCCGGGCAAACGGTGCTCGGCCAAGCGGTCGGGCCCGCCCGGCTCGGCCGTGTCATGGGGACGCTGGGCATCGTGATGAGCGTCGGCCCGACGTTCGGTCCGGTCCTCGGCGGTGTCCTGCTGCGCGGTCTCTCGTGGGAGTGGCTGTTCCTGATCAACATCCCGGTCGGTGTGATCGCGTTGACGCTCGGGCTGAAGCTGGTGCCTCGCGGCGAGAAGGGCGCGGCGACCCGGCCCGACTGGCTCGGCTTCGTCCTGGTGAGCGCGGGAATCCCGGCACTGCTGTACGGCCTCACCACCTGGGGCGAAGGCGGCGAAGAATTCGGCGCCGGAGTGCTGCTGCCGCTCGTGGCGGGGTTCGTGCTGCTGGCGCTGTTCGTCCGGCGTTCGTGGGGCCGGGCGAACCCGGTACTGGACCTGACGTTGTTCCGGAGCCGCGTCTACACCGCGGCGGTCGCTCTGTCCTTCTTCGCCGCACCGGCGTTGTTCGGCGCGCTTTTCCTGCTGCCGCTGTACTTCCAGGTGCTGGGCGGGAGCGGGGTCGTCGAGACGGGGCTGCTGCTGATGGGGCTCGGGGTCGGCTCGGCGATCGCGCTGCCGATCTCCGGTGCGCTCACCGACCGCTACGGCGCGGGCCTGGTCGCCGCCTGGGGAAGTGTCGCGACGCTCGCCACCACCGTCCCCTTCGCCATCGGCGGTTTCCCGCCGGACGGCCTTGTCGTGCAGATCCTGTTGCTGGCCAGGGGAATCGCCGTCGCGTTCCTGCTGATGCCCGCGACGACGGCCGGATATGCGGCCGTCACCAAGGATCAGTTGCCCGACGCGGCCGCGCAGATCAACATCGTCAGCCGGGTCGGGGGAGCCGCCGGGACGGCCCTGTTCGCCGTCGTCCTGGCCAACCTGCTGCCCGCGGGCGCGGACGCGGCGTTCCGGGCGACGTTCTGGTGGCTCACCGCCGCGGCCGCGGTCGCGGCGGTGCTGGGAGCGCGGCTCTGGTGGGTGACACGCCGCAGGTGACCTCGTGAGTGGTAAGGACGGTCAGAACCGTCCTTACCACTCATGAGACCCAGGGGTCAGCCGCAGTGTTCCGACGGGCTGTTGTACGACGTCCCGCCCGCGGAACCGCCCCACTTCACGCATTTGCCCGCGGCGGCCGCCCGCACCGGACCGGCGAACCACGAGAACGACCCGGAGTCGGTGATCCGGGACGCCCCCGCCACCTCGAGGTAGGCCGACGTCGCGGTCGCGGTGCCCGCGGACTCGCTCTTCATCGTGCTGACACAGTTCTGCCCGTTGGAAGCGTTGTAGGACAGGTAAACCGTTCCTGCCGTCCCCAGCGGCGCCGAGTCGATCACGCCGTATCCGCCGCCGCACACCGGGGCGCCGAGGGTCGTCTCGGTGACGGTCGAGAAGCGGATGGTCTCGTTGGCGTTCCCCGCCGGGCCCGCCTCGTACAGCACGCCGACCGAACCCGAGGACAGCTGCACCATGTCGGAATACGCGGCGTCACCGCTCCACACCAGCGTTCCGGCGGAGTTGCCCTGCCAGTTCGCGCCCTCGTCGAACGACGACCGCACGACGAGTTCCTTGCGGCGGTCGCAGACCGACGGCGCGGCGAACAGGATCCGGTTGTACTTGCCCGCCTTGTCGGTGGCGGTCATCCGCGCGGTCGAGGCCTGCACCACCGGGGTGATCAGGTCCTCTTCGAAGGTGAACTTGGTCGAGAAGCTCGCCCCGCCGTCGGAGCTGATGGCGTAGGCGCGGTTCTTGGCGCCACCGCTGAGGCACTTGTTGTCGTTGTTGGCCTGGTTGCGCGCCGCGGCGTAGACCCGGCCGTCGAGCAGCTCGGTGACGCTGATCTCCTGCGGGTTCAGCCCGGCCGTCGACGCCGGGGTGTCGGTGGCGCCGCGCTTCCAGGTGACGCCCTGGTCGTCGCTGTAGATGAGCGCGCCGCTGTTCTTGCCGTCGAAGGTGTAACTCATTCCGGCGACGATCCGGCCGGCGTGCGCGCCGCGGGTCAGTACGATGCCATGCGACGGCCCGGTCGCGAGCCAGCCGGGCGCGGTGCTGAACCCGAGCTGCGTGGTGAGCACCTTGGGCGCGGTCCACGTCTTGCCGTGGTCGTCGCTGATCGAGACGCGCGGAATCCGGTTGCAGTCGGGGTTCTTGACGCATTCCATCACCGAGAGCAGCACGATCCGCCCGGTGGACGGGATCACGATCGGTGTCGGGTTTCCTTTGGTGTCACCGAAACCTTCGATGACGATTTTCGGGGCGCTCCAGGTCCTGCCGTTGTCGGTGGAGCGTTTCACGACGAGATCGATGTCGCCGCTGTCGTTGCAGAAGCTGGCTCCGCCGTTGCGGCCTTCGGCGAACGCGAGCAGTTCGCCGTTGTTCGCCTTGACGATAGCGGGGATTCTGAAGCAGTCGTAACCTTCTGTTTTCTGTTTGTACACCAACGTGTTCCCGACCGCGGCGGTCGAGAACTGGTCGCCGGTGGCCGGCGCGGCGAGAGAGGTGGCCGGGGTTGCGCCGACCGCCGCGGTGGCGACGAGGGCCGCGAACAGGCCCTGTGCGACGCGGGAGATCTTCACGGGAGTGACTCCGTCCTGGATGCGGTTCAGGTGACGGGGCATCAGAGTCCTTCCGGCTCGTACAAGACGCGTACAACCCGGTTTCGCGCTTTGTGTCAGGTGACGCAGAACGACGGGACGATGACTGCCAAGCTCGTTCCCGTCGGACACGGCGTGAGATCGGAAGGGAGGGCCGATGACGGTGATCGATCCGGAGAGGGTGAGGGGCGGTCGATCACCGGTTCGCGTCGTGGCGCCGGTGGGTCCGGCCGTTGGCGGGACCCACCGGCGGTTGCCGGCCCGGGGGAACGGCATCGGCGGCTGTTTCGTCGGAGAGCTGCACACCGATGAGGGGGAACGCGATGCGAGTGACCGATGCCGAAGGCGGGGAATGGCTGATCGTGCGCCGGTTCGCGCCCTGGCTGCGCCGGATCCGCCCGCTCGCGATCGTCACCGAAAGCGAGCGCTACCGGGAAGTGTCGTTCACCCGGCACCGCGGCAGGTCCGCGGAGGAAGAACGCCTGGGCTTCGAGGACTGGTTGATGCTGGGGATCGCCGTCGGGCAGGCTGCCGGGCTGGCGCTGATCCTGTCGCCGGTCCTCGTGGCGGAACTGGTGGCCTGGGCGGTGGCGGGCGCCGTTCTCCGGCTGCTGAGGCTGACCGGCCTGGCCCGTGCGCGGGTCGACCTCGTCGCGCCGCCCCCGGCCGTGCGGAGCCTCGCGCCGGTGCGGGTGCTGCTCGTGCCGGGGAAGTCCGCGGCCGGGCTCGTCCGCGAACTCGCGACGCTGATCGAGACCACGCCGGACTTCGATCCGGAGGACGAGCCACGCGTGCGGAAACTGTTCCTGGCGACCGGAGCGCGCGTGGAACGGCACTTCGGCCTGCCGTGGCGGCTCAGCGGTCGTCGGGTGCCAGCTGTCTGAGATCGTCCACGCTCCGCACGACCAGCCGCTGACGGCCGGTGCTGAGCAACCCGTCGGCGCGCAGGGTCCGCAGGGTCCGCGCGACGGCTTCCCGCGACGCGGACGCGAGCCCGGCCAGGTCGCGCTGGCTGATCCGCAGGGCGATCAGGGTGCCGTCGGCGACGGGCACGCCGTACCGCTCGGCGAGGTCGACGAGGATCGCGGCGATCCGTTCGGCGGCGGTGCTGTCCCCGAATTCGGTGCGGCGCGAGTTGGCGTAGCGCAGGCGGGAGGTGATGATCCGGAGCAGGACCACCGAGATGCCGGGATGCTCGCGGAGCACGGCGTTGAACGCGCGCGAGGACAGCCACAGGCCGGTCACCGGCTCGACGGCGATCGCCGTGGCCGAGCGCAGGCTGCCGTCCATCGACGCCATCTCGCCGATGATGTCGCCCGGATCGCGGACGGCCAGCACGGCGTCGTAACCGCCGGTGGACACCGAGGTGATCTTGACCCGCCCGGTCATCAGGATCAGCACCCAGTCCGACCGGTCGCCCTCGCGGATGATCACCGTGCCCGCCGGGTACCGGCGCAGTTCGGCCTCGGCACGCAGCGCCTTGCGCTGGCCGTCGTCGAGCAGCTCCCAGAGCCTGCCAGGTGGATCGTGCGCCGCTGCCGACTGTGTCATGCCTTTTCGTCGCCTCCGTGCGCGATCGTACGAGACGTCAGCCGGGGATCTCCTGGTACGCCTGGGAAAGGCGCTGGACGCCGTCCCGCAGCTGCGCGCCGGTCGCGGCGCTGACGTAGCTCAGGCGCAGATAGGGCCCCGGTGCCTCGGCCGCGAAGTACATCCTGCCGGGGGTGACCGCTACTCCGGCGCGGAAAGCGGCGCTGGTCAGCGCTACTTCGTCGACGAAGCCGGGCAGCGGCTGCCACAGGTGATAACCCCCGGTCGGGACCGTGACGGCGGCCCAGGTGGGCAGGAACTCCCGCAGTGCCGAGACGGCGACGTCGCGGCGTTCCCGCAACGAGGCCGCGAGGCTTCGCAGGTGGCGGCCCCAGGCGGGAGAACTCACCAGTTCGAGCGCGGTCTCCTGCAGCGGACGCGGCACGAAGAAGCTTTCGACGGCGTGAAGTCCGCGCAGGCGTTCCAGCGCCGGGCCACGCGCGGCCAGCGCGCTGATCCGCAGGCTCGGTGACGCCGGTTTCGTGAGCGAGCGGATGTGCACCACGACGCCGTCGGGGTCGTCGGCCACGAGCGGCGGCGGGGGAGCCGGGCTGCCGGGATGCGCCATCAGGCGGGCGAAATCGTCCTCGATGACGAAAGCGCCCGCGTCACGGGCGATCCGCAGGACCTCGGCCCGGCGTTCGGCGCACAGCACCGCGCCGGTCGGGTTCTGGAACGCGGGCTGGCAGACGAACAACCGGGCGCCCGTGTCGCGGAAGGCGTCCGCGAGCAGTCCGGGCCGGACGCCGTCGCGGTCGATCGGCACCGGGACCGGCCGCAGCCCCGACGCCCGCGCGATGGCGAGCATCCCCGGGTACGTCGGGGATTCCACCAGTACCGGCGCGCCGGGAGCACCGAGCGCGCGCAACGCCGTGGTCAGCGCGCTCTGCCCGCCCGAGGTGATCAGCACGTTCTCGACGTTCACCGGGCTGCCGATGTCGCGGGCGAACCAGGCCCGCAGTTCGGGCAGGCCGCAGATCGGCGGCCGTGTCCACGCGCCGGGGCGGCGTCCGGCGCGGGCCGACGCCGCCGCGAGTTCGCGTTCCGGCTGGAGGCTGGGATGCGTGTAGCCGCCGTTGAGGTCGATGACGCCCGACGGCGGGTCGCTCAGCGCGGTGAGCACGCCGGTCGCGTCGATCGCGCGGGTGCCGGACTGGGAACTCAGCGCCACCTCCTGCCATGACACGTCACCGGTCACCGCCCGTTCGCGGGGCGGCGGGGCCCGGAAGACGCCGGCGCCGGGTCGGGTGATCACCAGTCCTTCGGCGGCCAGCGCGGCGATGGCCCGCGACACCGTCACCGGGCTCACCTTCAGCTGCCGGACCAGCTCCCGGCTGGACGGGAGCTTTCCATCGACCGGATAGCGCTCCAGGCCGGACCTCAGCTGTGTGACCAGGCTGGTGACGCTGCTACCATCGGACATGAGACTGGATGATAGCGCTATCGCGGATCGGGCAGTAGCGGTCCGCTCCGGGACCGTGCTGGCGGCGCTGGGTGTCCTCGCCTTCTCGTTCACGTTCCCCGCCACCGTATGGGCGCTCAAGGGTTTCGACCCGTGGACCGCCACCGGGCTGCGAAGCGTCCTGGCCGCGCTGGTCGCCGGCACTTGTCTTCGTGTCTTCCGGGTCCCGCTGCCGAGGCGCGACCAGTGGCGGGGCCTGGCCGTGGTCTCCCTCGGTTGTGTCCTCGCGTTCCCGATCCTCACCACGCTCGCGCTGAAGACGTCGTCGACCGCGCATTCCGCGGTGGTGATCGGGCTGCTGCCGCTGGCCACCGCCGTCATCTCCTCGAAGCTGACCGGGAACCGGCCGTCCCGCCGGTTCTGGCTCGCCGCGGCGGTCGGTGCGAGCGCGGTCGTCGTGTTCACCGTCGCGCAGAGCGGCGGCGGACTGTCCACAGCGGACCTGTTCCTGTTCGGCGCGCTCGTGCTGTGCGCGTTCGGGTACGCCGAGGGCGGCAGGCTGGCCAGGGAGATGGCGGGCTGGCACGTGATCGCGTGGGCGCTGGTGATGGCGTTGCCGGTCACCGGCGCGTTCGCCGTCTTCGGACTCGCGACCGAACCGCCGCACGTCACCGGCGAGGGCATCGTCGGCCTGCTGTACATCGCGCTCATTTCGCAGTTCGGCGGGTTTTTCGCCTGGTACCGGGGAATGGCCGAGATCGGTGTCGCGCGGGCGAGCCAGTTGCAGCTCGCCCAGCCGCTGCTGACCCTGGTCTGGGCGGTCCTGCTGCTCGGCGAGCACCTCCCGGCCGCCGCGCCGGTGACCGCGCTGATCGTCGTCGCCTGCATCGTCGTGACCCAGCGGTCGCGGACCTAGATCAACGTCGCGAATCCGCCAGACCGCGGTGCCCGCGTGGTGATGGGCTGAAGCACATGACCGCTTCGACCCTCGACACCTCCGCGCGGACCCCGCTGAAGGGATGGCTCGCCGTCCTCGCGGTGACGCTCGGGATCTTTTCCCTCGTCACCACGGAGATCCTGCCGATCGGCCTCCTGACCCCGATCGGCGAGGACTTCCGGATCACCCCGGGGACGGCGGGCCTGACCATGACCCTGCCCGGTTTCCTCGCCGCGCTCGCGGCCCCGGCCGTCACCGTCGCCGCCGGACGGCTCGACCGCCGGATCCTGCTGTGCGCGCTGATGGTGGTCCTGGCCTTGGCCGACGTCCTCGCGGCGACCGCGCAGGCCTACTGGGCGATGCTGCTGTCGCGAGTCCTGGTCGGGCTGGTGATCGGCGCTTTCTGGGCGATCGGTTCCGGTCTCGCCGCACGGCTCATCGGCCCCGGGCGCGCGGGCAGGGCGACCGCGGTGATCTTCTCCGCCGTCCCGCTCGGCTCGGTTCTCGGCGTTCCGGCGGGAACGTTCCTCGGCGAACTTTTCGGCTGGCGAGCGGCTTTCGCGGTGATGGCGGTCTTCACGATCGGCGTCCTCGCCGCGCTGGCGCTGGCGTTGCCTCCACTGCCGTCGGTGGACGCGACCCGGCTCGGCGTCCTGCGGGGGATGACCCGCGAGCGCGCGACCCGGCTCGGCCTGCTCGTCACGGTGCTGACCGTGCTCGCCCACTTCGGGACCTACACCTACGTCACGCCGCTCCTGCGCCAGGTGACGCACGTGAGCCCGGAGCTGCTCACCGTCTTCCTGTTCGTCTACGGCACCGCCGGGATCGCCGGCAATTTCGTGGCCGGCGCGGCGATCGCCCGCGATCTCCGGCTGACCTTCCTCGCCGCGGCGGTCTCGATAGGCGTCGTGACCTGCGCGTTGCCGTTCATCGGCGACACGAAAGCGGGCGCGCTCGCGCTGCTGGTGCTCTGGGGTTTCGCCTACGGTGCCGTCCCGGTCTGCTCGGGAACGTGGTTCGGGAGGGCGGCACCGCACACGCCCGAAGCGGCGTCGGTGCTGTTCACCTCGTCGTTCCAAGCGACCCTTTCGGCGGGCGCGCTGCTCGGCGGGCTGGTCGTCGACGCGGTCTCCGTCCCGGCCGTGATGGTCACCGGAGGCGTGGTCGCGCTGCTCGCGGCCGCCGTCCTCAGCCGAGCACGGCCAGTGTGACCAGCGCGGTGGTCCCGACCAGCAGGGTCGAGAGCAGGCCGAGCAGCAGGGCTCGGCCCCCGGTGCGGACGAGTTTGCCGATCCGCACCGCGCAGCCCAGCCCGAACAGCGCCCCGGCCAGCAGCAGGGTGCAGGCGACCTTGGCGACGTCGAGCACGACACCCGGCACGATCCCGGTGCTGCGCAGGGCGGCCATGGCCAGGAAGCCGAGAACGAACAGCGGGACCAGCGGCGGCCGCTTGCCGTCGACGGGCCGGTGCCGCTCGTGCACGCCGACCGCGGCGACCATCGGGGCCAGCAGGACCACCCGGCTGAGCTTGATCACGATGGCGACCGCGATGGCGGCGCTCCCGGCGGGGGTGGCCGCGGCGACGACCTGCGCGACTTCGTGCACGCTGAGGCCCGCCCACTCGCCGATCCGGGCCGCGTCGAGCCGCAGCCAGCCACCGATCAGCGGGACCGCGGCGATGGCGAGCCCGCCGTAGAAGGTGACCAGGGCGACCGCGGTCGCGACGTCGGAGTCCTCGCGTTTCACGACGCCTTCCATGGCGGCGATGGCGGACGCGCCGCAGATCGAGAACCCGGTCGCGACCAGGATCCCCAGGCCGCGGGGCACGCCGAGGAGCCTGCCGAGACCGATCGTGCCGAGAAACGTGATCCCGACGGTGAGCACGACGGCGACCAGGGTCCCGGGGCCCAGCGCCAGGACGGCCGGGAGCGAGAGTTGCAGACCGAGCAGCACGACACCGGCGCGGAGCAGCTTCTTGGTGATTCCGGCGATGGCTTTCCGGGTCCCGTCGGACAGCGAAGGCAGCGATCCGGTGACGATGCCGAGCACGACGGCGATGGTGAGCGCGCTGATGACCGGGAAAGCGGTGCCGACCAGGTACGCGGCGGCCACTCCGGCGCCGGTGATCGCGAACGCGGTCAGGTAGGGCTTCGTCGGTCTCGCGTGCGTGGTGCTCATGGTTCGAGCCTCGCCCGGACGGGCCGGCCTCGGTAGCCGGGAATACCAGGGGTAGGTCATACACTTGAGCTATGACCACTCCCGATCTGGACTCCCTGCGCCTGCTGGTGCTCGTGGACGAGCTCGGCAGTATCGGACAGGCCGCGGCCAGCCTCGGGATCGCACAGCCGTCGGCCAGCAAACGACTGTCCACAGTTGAGCGGAGGCTGGGGCTGGTGCTGGTCGACCGCACGCGGCGTGGTTCCGCGCTCACCCCCGACGGCCGGGTGATCGCGGGCTGGGCGCATCGCGTGCTGTCCGAACTCGACGGCCTGCTCGACGGCGCCGAAGCGCTGCGCACCCAGCACGAGGCACATCTGCGGGTCGCCGCGAGCATGACACTGGCCGAGTACCTGGTGCCCGGCTGGATCGGCGAACTCAAACGCGGCGACCCCGGGCTGTATCTCGGGCTGGAGGTCACCAACTCGGACCAGGCCGCCGAAATGGCCAGGGAAGGCAAGGTCGATCTCGGGTTCGTCGAGTCGCCCGGTTCGCTGCCCGGCCTTTCGTCCCGGCGGGTGGCCACCGACCGGCTGGTCCTCGTCGTACCCGCGAGCCATCCGTGGGCGCGCAAACGCCGCCCCCTCACGGCGGCCGAATTGGCGATCACGCCGCTCGTGGTCCGCGAACCGGGGTCCGGGACCAGGGAGACCGTGGACGCGGCATTGCGCAAGGCCGGGGTCGGACCGGCGAAACCGTTGCTGGAACTGGGTTCCGCCTCCGCCGTCCGCAACGCCGTGATCGCGGGCGCCGGACCGGCGGTGATCAGCGAACTCGCCATCACCCGGGACGTCGCCGACCGCAGGCTCGTCCCGGTCGCGGTGGACGGCGTCGACTTCGGCCGGGAACTGCGCGCGGTGTGGCCGGCCGGACGGCGGCTCGCCGGTCCGGCCGCGGAACTGCTGAGCATCGCGGTCCGGAATGCGAATACCCGCTGAGTCCTTTCATGTTTCTTCGTGAACGCGCGTGATACCGAGTCCGTCATCGGCGTGCTACCGACGATAGGGGGAATCACCGTCGATTTCCGGAAATAGGTGCGGACCACTATTCCCGGTGGTCCGATGAAAGCGGAATGGTGGACTCCGGGTAACAGGCCGGATGGCGTATCGGCTGTTGGGTCGCCCGGCCGTTGACCGTTCTTCCTTGCCACTGCGGGAAAACCAAGCCGCTCAGCGGTCTGCGATTTATTCGGAACGCTAAATTTTCGCGAAGGTCTTCGCGTTTCGCAGGTCGGCGTTCCGCCATCCGGTTCCTGTGACCGGAAACCCTACCGTCGAGTATTGACGGGAAGCCTCGCCTGCGTTTAAGTACGCCCGGTAACCAAGTCACTCTTCCGTGTGTCGGAGGCTTCCTGTGGGTAGGTCGATTCTTGGTGCCCGGCTCGTCGGGGCCGTGCTCGATCTCCGTCCACATCGGACGGTCGTGTTCGAAGGCGGGCTGGACCGTCGACGGGCACTTCGTCCGCACCGCCGACGGCGAGATCCCCTGCACCCCGCACAGCCACTCCCCACGGAGGCGATCGTGACTTCCCGGCCCGGCACCGACGGCGGCGAGGCGCTGATCTCGGAGTTCCTCCGCACCGGCCGCGAAATGATCGCCGCGCAACGGGACGTCCTGCTCGGCTACCTCGGTACCGATCCCGAGGTGCTCGCCAAAGCAAGGACCGCGGCGGCGCCGGCGGATCTGATCTCCGGCGGCGGCACCGAACCGGCACTGCCCGCCGAGGAGCCGGACGCGGTCGTGGTGGCGCCGAAGCGCTACCTGATGCGGGAGTTCGACCTCGCCGACGCCCTCCCCGTCGACGAGGAGCTGGCCGGGCTGCGCTTCGCCGTCGTCGGTGAAGGCCAGGCCGCCGAGATGCTCACCGCCCGGCTCGCCGGGTACGGCGCCGAAACCGAACTGGTCCAGGGTGTACCGCGGCACGGCGCGGACGGCGTGTTCCATTTGTCACCGTCCTTCCCCGACGACTTCGCGCTGTATCAAGCGGTTCTGGCGGGCGGGCCGCGCTGGCTCATCGCGAACGGACCCGCCGACGGTGCCCGCGGCTTCTTCCGGACGGTGGCCAGGGAGTATCCGGACACGGTCGCCCGGGTGGTCGAGCAGCATCCCAAGTCTACTGTGGACGAACAGGTGGAGAGCCTGCTCGCGGAGTTGTCCGCCGGGGTCTGGGAGCCGGTCGTCGTCCGCCGCGACGGCGCGCGGCGCGGTCTGCGGATGGCCGAGGAAAGCCTCGGCAGCACGGGCGCCGGTCCGGCGGGTGACGGGACGGCCGAGGCCGAGGCGCTGGGGCTGGACCGGGATTCGGTCGTCCTCCTGATCGGCGGGGCCAAGGGCATCACCGCCCGGCTGGCCATCACGCTGGCCTCGGCGTCGCGCTGCCGCGTCGCCATCGCCCGCCCAGGACCGTGCGGTATCGACGTCGAGGCTGTCGAAGACCGCACGGACGCCGACCTCAACGAGGCGGAACGAGCACTGCTCGGTGCGCCGGAAGCTTTGTGGTCCACCAGATTCCGGGCCGCGAAGCAAGCCGTCGCGAAACGGCTCCGCACCGGCCCGCGCGCTTTCACCGTCGTCGGCGCGGACGACGGGCGGCTCACCGTCGCGGTGAGCGGTACCCGGTATCCGGTGTGGCACACCACGATCACCACACCGGCGGAGGATCACGTCGTGGCTTGGACGGAGAACGAAGAATGACCACTGAAACCGTGGCGGCCGGGCTCGCCGAGGCGAAGAACCGGCTCGCGAATGACAAGGTGATCGGCTGGATCGCCGAGAACCACGGCGCGGCGGCCTGAGTGGGCAGAGTCCTCTTCGTCACGCCGCCGCTGACCGGGCACGTGAACCCCGCGGTCGGGGTCGCGGCCGCCCTGACCGCGCGCGGGCACCAGGTCGCCTGGGCGGGGCGGCCGGAGATCATCCGGCGGCTCGCCGGCGACGGCGCCGACGTGTTCCCGTGCGCGGTCCCGCGCCGCCTGCCCGAGCGCGACGCGAGTCTCAAGGGACCGGCGGCGTTCCGGTTCCTGTGGGAGGAGTTCCTGATCCCGCTGGCCGAGGCGATGGCACCCGGCGTCCGCGCCGCGATCGGCCGGTTCCGCCCGCAGGTCGTGGTCGCCGACCAGCAGGCCATCGCGGGCGGCCTCGTCGCCGACGGGCTCGGCCTGCCGTGGATCACCTCCGCGACGACGTCCGCGGAGCTCGTCGACCGTCTGGCCGGGACGCCGAAGGTGGCGGCCTGGCTCGACGAACTCCTCGACGGTTTGCGCTCGCGGATCGACGGCGGCCCCGCCGACCCGAGGATGTCCCCGCACGGTGTGCTCGCCTTCACCACCCGCGAACTGCTCGGCCCGGCCACGGTGCCGCACCAGGTCCGGCTGGTCGGGCCGTCCATCGGCGGCCGCGCGCCCACCTGCGACTTCCCCTGGGACCGGCTCGACCCGGCGGTGCCGACCGTGTTCGTCACCCTCGGGACCACGAACGCCGACGCCGCGGGTGACTTCCTCCGCGCGGCGGCACGGGGGCTCTCTCGGATCGACGGGATCCGAACCGTCATCGCCGACCCCGGCCGAGCTGTGGGGCCGATGGGGGACACGGTGCTCGTGGTGCCCCACGTGCCCCAGATGGCAGTTCTGGCCCGCGTGGACGCCGTCGTCTGCCACGGCGGGTACAACACCGTCTGCGAAAGCCTGTGGCACGGGGTGCCGCTCGTGGTCGCGCCGATCCGGGACGACCAGCCGATCGTCGCCGGACAGGTCGTCGACGCGGGCGCCGGTGTCCGGCTGCGGTTCGGCCGCGCGAAACCGGACCGGATCGCGGCCGCGGTCACCAGGGTGCTGGACGATCCGGGGTACCGGTCGGCCGCCGAAAAGGTGGGTGCCTCGTTCCGTGCGGCGGGCGGGGCCGCCGCGGCGGCGGACCATCTGGAGGCTCTGCTCAGCGGCTGACGGGGACTTTCCGTGTCGCACGCGGTGAAGGGCGTTCACCTCATCAGACGCGGGCATGGTCCCCTTCGGCCTCTTGAAAAGCACGCGTGTAGGGACTCTCCTGGAGGGGTACCAGCCTTCAGAAGGTGCGTCCTCGTGCTGGGAGTCGTCATGACCGCGGTGAAGACATCGCTCCGACCGGAGGCCGTCCGTTTCGGCGGGCGGCGCCGGGCACCCAAAGGCAGCGTGTTCCTCAACATCGTCCGCACCACCGACCACAAGACGATCGGCGTGCTCTATCTGAGCACCTCGTTCGCGTTCTTCCTCATCGGCGGGTTCATGGCGCTGCTGATGCGCGGCGAACTGGGCAGGCCGGGGATGCAGTTCCTGTCGCAGGAGCAGTACAACCAGCTGTTCACCATGCACGGCCTGATCATGCTGCTGCTGTACGCGACACCGAACCTCTTCGCGTTCGCCAACTACATCCTGCCGCTGCAGATCGGGTCGCCGGACGTCGCCTTCCCGAGACTGAACGCGTTCTCCTACTGGCTGTATCTCTTCGGCGGGCTGATGACGCTCAGCGCGTTCCTCACGCCGAGCGGGGCGCCCGACTTCGGGTGGACGATGTACACGCCGCTGTCCAACGCCGCGCACACCCCGGGCGTCGGCGCCGACCTGGTGATCATGGGCCTGATCGTCTCCGGGCTCGGGACGATCCTCGGCGCGGTCAACATGGTCACCACGATCCTCTGCCTGCGCGCGCCCGGGATGACGATGTGGCGGTTGCCGCTGTTCACCTGGAACATCCTGTTCACCACGATCCTGATCCTGGCGGTCTTCCCGATCCTCACCGCCGCCCTGTTCGGGCTGGAGGCCGACCGGCGGCTCGGCGCGCACGTCTTCGATCCGGCCAACGGCGGGGCGATCCTGTTCCAGCACCTGTTCTGGTTCTTCGGCCATCCCGAGGTGTACATCGTCGCGTTGCCGTATTTCGGCATCATCACCGAGATCGTCCCGGTGTTCAGCCGGAAACCGCTCTTCGGCTACAAGCTCATGGTGTTCGCGACGATCGCGATCACCGCGCTGTCCTTCGCGGTGTGGGCGCACCACATGTTCGCCACCGGCGCGGTGCTGCTGCCGTTCTTCTCCATCATGACCTTCCTCATCGCGGTGCCGACCGGGATCAAGTTCTTCAACTGGATCGGCACCATGTGGAAGGGGCAGCTCACGTTCGAATCACCGATGCTGTGGTCGATCGGGTTCATGGTGACGTTCCTGCTCGGCGGGCTGACCGGGATCATCCTGGCCGCGCCACCGCTGGACTTCCACATCCACGACACCTATTTCGTGGTCGCGCACTTCCACTACGTGCTGTTCGGCACCATCGTGTTCGCCACGTTCGCCGGGATCTACTTCTGGTTCCCCAAGATGACCGGGCGGATGCTCGACGAGCGGCTCGCGAAGCTCCATTTCTGGACCACGTTCATCGGCTTCCACGCGACGTTCCTCGTCCAGCACTGGCTCGGCAACGAAGGAATGCCGCGCCGTTACGCCGACTACCTGAGCACCGACGGTTTCACGGTGCTGCACACCATTTCCACGATCGGCGCCTTCCTGCTCGGTGCTTCGGTGCTGCCGTTCCTGTGGAACGTCGTCCGCAGTTACCGGTTCGGGGAGGTCGTCGAAGTGGACGATCCGTGGGGCCACGGGAATTCCCTGGAATGGGCGACGACCTGTCCGCCGCCCCGGCACAACTTCTTCGACCTCCCGAGGATTCGGTCCGAACGCCCGGCGTTCGAACTCCACTACCCCCACATGATCCCCAGGCTGCGCGCCGAGGGGCATACGACCCCGTTCCAGCGTCGCGACCAGGCCACCCCTTCGGAAGTGGTGGCGGACAAGGCACTGAAGGACGACACCGCCCGACCGAGGGAATGAGGTACCGCGCATGATCCCCATGGATGTCGAAGGGATGGCAGTCCTGGCTCCGGAAGCGGCACCGGTGATGTTGCTGAGGGAGCGGGAGGGCGAACGCCGCTGGCTGGCGATCACGATCGGCGGCCCCGAGGCGAGCGCGGTGGCGCTCGCGCAGGAGCGGATCCGGCTGCCGCGGCCGGGCACGATCGAACTGATCGGCCAGGTGGTCGAGTCGTTCGGGCACCGGGTCACCGGGGTCCAGGTCACCGCGCTGCGGGACGGCATCTTCTTCGCCGACCTGGTGCTCGATTCCGGTATCCGCGTTTCTGCGCGGCCGAGTGACGCGGTCGCGATCGGGTTGCGCGCCGGGGTCGGGATCGAGGTGGCCGACGCGGTGCTGGAGGTCGCTTCCGTGCGGGTCGAGATCGTCGGAAGCGACCCGGACGCGGAACTGCCCGCGGTGCCGTCGGATCCGGTCGCGCAGGAACGGGCGGTCGAGGAGTTCCGGGAGGCGCTGGACAAGATCGCGCCGGAGGACTTCGGGGACCCGCCGCCTGATCCGCCCTCCCACCCGTGAGATGAAGGGGGCCTTTCCTGGCAAATTTTGCTAGGAAAGGCCCCTTCATCGCGGTTGAGTACTACTGCTTGGCCAGGCCCTGTTCGATCGCCTCGATGATGCGCGGCCGCATCTCGGCGGCGCTGATGATCGCGTCCACCGAACCGACCTTCACCGCACGCTCGATGCTGTGCACGCCGTCGAACTCGGCCGCGACCGCGCCCAGCTTCTCGGACCGCACCGACGACTGGAGCTCCGCCAGTTCCGCGGCCAGCGCGGCGCGTTCGGCACCGGTCGCCCCGCTGAGCTTCTCCGTCAGCGACCGCACCCGCGGGTCGGCCGCCGTCCGCGCGTTGACCTCACCCGCGAACACGACCGCCGCGGCGGGCGCGCCGCCGAGCACCGAGGCGAACGAGCCTTCCAGCGCCAGCACCGTCATGTTCGGGTTCAGCGCCTTCGAGAAGACCACGAACGCGCCGCCGTGGTAGCGCGAGATCACGGTGAACACGATCGGACCCTCGAAGTTGACGATCGCCCGGCCGATCTCCGCGCCGTACTCCAGCTGGAGCTTCCGCATCGACTCCGGCGAGCCGTCGAAGCCGGACAGGTTCGCCAGCACCACCAGCGGCCGGTTGCCGCTGGCCGCGTTGATCGCCCGCGCAGCCTTCTTCGACGACCGCGGGAACAGCGTGCCCGCGGTGTAGGTGTCGGGGCCGTCGGTGGGCGGGAAGCCGCGGCGCGGCACCGATCGTGACTCGATCCCGAGCAGGCAGACCGGCCGCCCGCCGAGGTGTACGTCCTGCACGGCCGCGGTCTCCGCGTCCGCCATGCCCGGCCAGCGCTCCAGTACCGGGTGGTCCTGGTCCGACAGCGCGCGCATCACGGTGCGGATGTCGAACGGCTTCTTGCGGTCGGGGTTGGCCTCCCGCGAGAAGATCTGGCCCACCGTGGTGAAGTCGCTGTCGACGGCCGCGTGCGGGAACGACGAGATGTCCCGGTCGATCGGGTCGTTCGTGACCGCTTTGCGGGGGCCGGACTCGCCCGGCGCCACGTAGGTGTGATCGTAGTGCGACATCAGCACGTCACGCGCCGCGGCGAGGTTCGGCGCCCAGTACTGCGCCTGGCCGTTCGGGCCCATCACGCGGTCGTAGCCGCCGATGCCGAAGTTGTCCTCCGCCGAGACGCCACCGGAGAAGTCGAGCGACTGCTTGCCGGTCAGCACCATCGCGGAATCCGGCGTCATCACCAGGATTCCCTTGGTGTGCATGAGCATCGTCGCTTCGGCGTTCCAGTACGGCTGGGCGCCGACGTTGATCCCGGCGACGACGATGTTGATCTCGCCGCCGTTCTGGGTGAAGTGCACGATCCGCTTCAGTGCGGCCGCGACCCAGTCCATGTTCTCGGTACCGGACTCCATCGAGATCCGGGCACCGGCCGACAGCGCGTACCACTCCAGTGGGACCTGGAGCCGTTCGGCGAGGTCCAGCGCCGCGATCACCCGCGAGCACTCCGGCTCCGACAGCGCGCCGAGCGCCTTCGTCGGGTCACCGAGCAGCACGACGCGCTTGACGCCGTCGGGGTGACGTTCGGTCGGCGTGGTGACCACACCGGCGACGATCGCCGCCTTGTTGCGGCCCTTCTTCCGGTCGACCGGGACGAGGGTGTTCGTGTCGTCCATGTCGTACTCGGTGAACGAACCGAGCATCTCGGTCAGCTCGTACGGGTACACCGTGTCGCGGCGACGGGCGCGCAGGACGTTCTGGCGGTAGTCGTCGAGCGGCAGGATCGGCTGGGTGGTGGGCTCGGACAGCGACATCTGCACGCCGCCGCTGACGTCGTAGCCGATCCGCACAGCGACCTCTTTGACCTCGCCGGTCGCGCGGTCGCGCTGCCTGCCGAGGAACTGGACCTCTTCGAGACCCGCGCCCGCCGTCGACGGCTGCACACGCTGCGCGACGGTGTCCAGCTCCTCACCGGTGAGCTCGCTGGTCGGCCACACGTACAGCATGATCCGGTTGGTGTCGAAGCGTTTCTTCGGCGGAAGCTTCGCCTGCACCTCGCGGATCGCGTCGAGGCAGCCCGCCAGCGTGCCCTCGACCGCGGGCAGCGCCAGCAGCTTGCCGTCGTTGTCCCGCAACGGGGTCAGGTCACGGACCTGGGCGAGCGCGACCAGCCGCTGATCCGCCGGGTTCATCGGCGAGACGCACTTGAACAGGTAGACGTCCTCGTCGCCCGAGGGCAACCGCGTGAGGTCGAAGTTCGCCAGCCGCTGCAACTGCATCCGCTGGGCGATCAGCGGATGCAGACCGCGGATCAGCCGCTCCTCGCTGAACCCGGTCGACGACGGGCGGAAGGTGAAGTGGTGGTGCATCACCGCGCCGCCGTGCCCGGCGACCGTCGTGGTGATCCGCCGGATCCGGCTCGGCAGCGACTCGGCCGTGAGGACCTCGCGCAGCCCGGCCGCCATCGTGTCGTCGTCGGCGGACTCGTCGTCCCAAGTCAGGTAGAGGTCCGCCTCGACGTCGGTGTCGGCGGGCAGCTGCGCGGCGAGGTCGGCGACCGCCTTGACCGCGCCGGGCAGACCGGCGCGGTCGACGGCGGTGGTGACCATGTGGAACCGCTCGTTCTCGTCGGCGTAGTCACCGGTGACGAAGGTGCAGCCGCCGACGGTCACCTGCTGGACACCGGTGAGCGCGCGGTTGCCGTAGTAGCGACGGCTCAGGACTTCCAGCAGCGGGCCGTGGTCGGTGCCGGGGCGGCCGATCCGCTGCCCGAGCAGGCGGACCAGCGGCTGCGCGCTGGCCAGCATGCTCGCGATCCGCTCGGCGCGGTCCGGCGAATCCGGGTGCAGGTCGAGGTGCCGCAGGTGTTTGCGGACCTCGCTGTACGCCTCGGCGCGGGTGCGGCGGAGCAGCGGCTGGGCGAACCAGCGGAACACCACGCTGCGCGCCAGGTCGCCGACCACCGGGAAACGGAGCTGAGTGGCGGCGATGAGCGCCTCCAGCGCCTTACCCGCCGGCTCCCGCATCGACTCGAACGGCTGCGGTTCGGTGAGCCACTGCCGCAGCAGCGCGGTGACGACCGCGACGTCGGACGAGGTCCGCTGCTGGGCGAGGAAGATCCGGAAGACCGCCTCTTCCAGCTCCGGCGTGCGCTCCAGGTCCTTGATGCCGTAGTGCGCGAGCACCTTCTTCAGCTTGTTCTGGAACGACTCCGAGAGCCCGGCGCGTTCGACGTCGAGGCTCTGCAGATAGGTGTGGAAGAACTCGCGGGAGCTGTGCACCCGGGTGTCCGTCTTGGCGTCCTCACGGGCCGGCTTGTTGCGCATCAGCTCGGAGAGGTCGGCGAATACCGTCAGCAGCTCGACCTCGCCCTCCAGCGGGCGGTCGCCGTTGCCCTCCAGTTCGGCACGGGCGGCGAGGTACGTGCTGAGCGTGCGGCGCTCGTCGTGCGGGTCGACGTCGAAGCCGAGCAGGAGACTGCGCAGATCCTGCTGTCCCCGCGTGATCCGCTGCGCCGCCGACGTTCCGTCCGGTTCGGCGGGCAGCTCGATCTCGACACTGCCCGCGTCCTCGGCGACCTCCGCGCCTTCCTCCGCCAGCGGCTCGAGCCGCAGCAGGGGAGCGCCGGTCTCGACCTGGCTGCCGACCGAGACGACGCACTCACGCAGCTTCGCGCGGAAGGGCGCGCGAAGCACCGTCTCCATCTTCATGCTCTCCAGCACCAGCACGGGCGCGCCGGCCTCGACCTCCGCGCCGACCTCCAGCGGTGTCGCGACGACGAGCGCGGGCGCGGGCGAGCGGACGACGCCGCCCTCGTCCCGGCTGACGCGGTGGGTGACGCCGTCGACCTCGACCAGGTGGATCGGCCCGTGCGTGCCGGTGACCAGGCGGAACCGGGTGCCGTTGACGGTGATCTGGCCGGTGTGCTCGTCGAACCGGTCGACCTCGACGTCGGCGGGGTGGATGTCGCCGCCGCCCGCCGAGACACCGACGCGGAACCGGCGGTGGCCGATCCGGGCGACGCTGACGCGGTACGCGGCGCCGCGCAGTTTGAGGTCGAGCGGACGGCCGCTCTCGTGCTGGACCTGCGGGCGGCCACCGTGCGCGGTGGAGAGAAGCCGTTGGCGCTCAACGGCTTCCTCGTCCTCGTATGCCTCGATCGCGGCGGCCGCGAGCGCGATCGCCGAGTGGCGGTGGGTGACGAGCTTGCCTTCGCCGCGGACGCGGTCGATCCAGCCGGTGTCGGCGCTGCCGTCGATCACCTCGGGCTGGTCGAGCAGGTCGAGGACGAAGCTCTTGTTGGTGGCGCCGCCCTCGATGATGACCGTGGTCTGGGCCATCGCGCGGCGCAGACGGCCGAGCGCCTCGTCACGGTCGCGGCCGTAGGCGATGATCTTCGCGATCATCGAGTCGAAGTCGGCCGGGATCGTGTCGCCTTCGCTGACCCCGGTGTCGACGCGGATACCGGGGCCGGCGGGCAGGTCCAGGCGCGCGATGCGGCCGGGCGACGGTGCGAAGTCGCGGTCCGGGTCCTCGGCGTTGAGCCGCGCCTCGACGGCGTGACCGAATTCGGCGGGCTGGACGCCTTCGAGCTTGCCGCCGGAAGCGACGTGCAGCTGGGCCTTCACCAGGTCCATGCCGGTGGTCAGCTCGGTGATCGGGTGCTCGACCTGCAGGCGGGTGTTGACCTCGAGGAACGCGAACAGCTTGTCGCCGGGGTGGTAGAGGAACTCAACCGTGCCGGCGCCGCGGTAGCCGACCGCGAGCGCGAGCCGCTCGGCGGACCGCTTGAGCTCGTCGGCCTGCTCGGGGGCCAGCACCGGGGAGGCGGACTCCTCGATGATCTTCTGGTTGCGGCGCTGCACCGAACAGTCGCGGACGCCGAGCGCCCACGCGATGCCCTGGCCGTCGGCGATGACCTGGACCTCGACGTGCCGGGCGCCGGTGACCAGGCGCTCCAGGAAGACGACGCCGCTGCCGAAGGCTCGCTCGGCCTCCAGGCTGGTGCGCTCGTAGGCGTCCTTGAGCTCGTCGGCGGAGGTGATGACGCGGATACCGCGGCCGCCGCCGCCCGCGGTCGCCTTGAGCATCAGCGGGTAGCCGATCTCGTCGGCGGCCTTGATGGCGGCGTCGAGATCCGCGACGGCGCCGCGGCTCCACGGAGCGACCGGGACGCCGACCTCTTCGGCGATCAGCTTCGCGCCGATCTTGTCGCCGAGCTTGCGCATGGCGTCCGCGCTCGGCCCGATGAAGGTGACGCCCAGCCGCTCACACAGCTCGGCGAAGGCCGGATCCTCGGCCACGAAACCCCAGCCGACCCAGGCCGCGTCGGCCCCGGTCTCGGTCAGCGCCCGCTCCAGCACGGCGAAATCCAGATAGGGGCGCGCCGACGCGGGGCCGAGGTTGTAGCTGATGTCGGCTTCCCGCACGAACGTCGCCGACCGGTCCGCGTCCGTGAAGAGCGCGACGGTCTCGATCCGCCGTCCGGTCTCCGCCGAAAGCTCGCGGACGGCGTGGATGAGCCGCATCGCGGCTTCTCCGCGGTTGACGATGGCGACACGACTGAACACCGACTGAGCCTCCCAAGTACGCGACACAACAGCTGACGTCCCGCCGGATCACGCGCGGGACAGTCTCCTGTACCTGTCTAACAGCCTGCCTCTTACCGGCCGGTACGAGAATGTCGCCGGTGGCGCATGCCGAGGGCCGGGTCTTGTAGGAACCCGCCAAAAAGTGTCCTGGAACACCTAGTCGAGGGGCCTGATGACGTGACGAAGTGGACAACTGGGGGTTCGGCTTGGTAGCCGGGTTCGCGAGGTGTCATCCGGTGTTCACGCCGGTTTCATCGAGGTGGCTCGGGGCTTGTTCCGTCCGGTGTGGCGAGGGTGGCCGTTTTCGGCGACAGCCGGGACTGGGGTGCTCGGCTGTTGGGGCGTGGCGAGTGGCTCTGGGGTGTCGTGGTCGGTTTTCGACGACGCTCCGATCGGGTGGTGAGTCGGGAGTACGTGCGAGACGGTGCGTCGCCAGGCGTTGGTGACTGCAGTGCGCCCTCGATCGGGCTGTGGCCGTTTTCGGCGACGGCTGGGGACGGTGGATGTCGGGCGCGCGGCTAGGGCGGCGGACGTTTGCGGCATCGGCGGGCGTAGCCACGGACTGCGAGATGTCATTGCATAGGGGCTACGCGGGGGTCCCCGTAGCCGAAATCCGGCAACGACCGGGGCTTGGCTCCGCGAGTGCATCACCCGTGGTCGTTTTTCGGCGACGGTTCAGAAGGGTGGTTTCTCGACGCGGGGTTCGTGTAGTGGGGGTGGTGTGCTGTCGTAGCTGTGTCCGGTGGGGGTGGTGATGGTGAGGGTGCCGTCGGCGGTTAGGTGGTAGGTCCAGCCGGGTTCGTCTTTGAGGCGGTGGTCGCGGCGACACAGGTCGACCAGCTCAGTATCGGCAGTGTGGCCACCGTGCTGCCACGGCACGGAATGGTCGAGATCGCAGGCCTGGGCGACACGGTGACAACCGGGTCTTCGGCATTCCCGGTCCCGGACCCGCACGAACTCGTCCAGCCCGGCGGTGGGCCGGTACCGGTCCCGGCCGAGGTCGAGGACTTGCCCTGAGAGGGGGTCGGTGATGATCCGCCGCAGCACGGTGTCCGGGCCGGACGCGATCTGCCGGGCCAGCGGCGCCGGGATGTGCCCGTGCCCGGCCAGCTCGGCCGGATCCTCGTTCACCCCCAGATAGGTGTTCAAGTCCATGTAGAGGAAGACCTCGCACCGTTCGGTCTTGCCGCCTTGGCCGCCCAGCAGGAGATCCAAGGCGACGTCGGCGCGGAGTTGGTCCAGGGTGCGGGTCTCGCCACCGGTCTTGAGCGCGCGTGCCTCGCGGTCGATCCGGGTGTAGGCGGCGGTGACCTTCTCGACGGGCCCGTCTTCGATCTCGATCGAGGCGACCCCGGTCTCGCCGTGCCGGATCGACAACCGGCGCCCGGCGCGGTGCCGCTCCGCGCGTCGGGCGGCGCCGTCACGGTCGGCCATCACCGCCGCATGGTTGGCCGCTTTCCGGATCTGGTCGGAGTTCCGGCCGGGCAGCCGGTCTTCCAGCACCGCGTCCACCGCACGCGCGTCGTCGTCGGACAGCCACGCGGTGACGGTGGCGACTTTCATCGCCCCGTAGCCGCCCACCTGTCCGCGGTCCAGCAGCCCCAGTGTTCGGGGCAGGCGGGTGGTCAACGCCGCCGCCGTCGACACCAGACCGGCCGCGTGACCATCCACAACGGACAGCGCGAACGCGACCTCCTGCACCACACTCGACACCCCGCCACGGTGCCGGTTCAGCTGCGCGAGCGCACGGAACCGGACCGCCTCCAACCGTGCGATCCCTTCCGATGCCGCGACAGCGGCGTCGACAGTATCGCCGTCCTCCAACGAATCCAGTGCGGCATTGACCTCCTTCAACACATCAGACGAGGTGATTTCCTTCAAGAGCGCCACAGCGGCGTTGCGGGTATCCACACACAGAAGCTACAACCGGCCAACGACAGTTTCCGACCTTGAGACATTTTCCGTTACACGGCAACAGAACCGTCAGATTCTGCGTGATTTCGCCGAGTAGTGGCAGGGCTTCTCCTGGAGGCCGACAGCGACGGAGTCGGCCAGTGCGAGATTGACAGGTTTCGCATCCCTCGGCGCCATGGTCCGTCGCCGTTTTCCGGCAACGGCCCGATCAGTAGTAATGCCGCAACTCGCCCCACAGTGACGACCAAGGCCGGGAAGTCCTCGCACACAGGGAAATTCGCACTCCCTGCTCCTCGTTCTCCACTCCGAGACCATTGTCGTGCACAGCCGCCTCGTGGCACCGGTGAACCACGCAGGAAGATACGGCCCCACAACGACCACAGGGCCTGCGGCGTTAGCAGGAGGGCCCCAGTCCTCATAGGACATATGCCCCGAGTGGACCGCGGGAAGCCCGTAGTGCTCCAAAGCCCCGGCTTGTCCGTAGTTCCGCGTGAAGATCAGCGCGGTCGAGCGCTGTTCCGCCGGGATCCGCTCCCAAACCCGGGCGACCGAAGAAGCCAGCTCTCGCCACCCGACTTGCTCGCCTTGCCCCTTGTTCACCGCCAGGACCGGCGCCAGCGCGGACGGCGGCAAAAGAGGCAGCCCGACGACGAGAGACACCACCGCACCCACGAAAGCCAGGGCGACAGCGAGGGGGCGGCGCCGAGTAGTACGGATTTCCGCCCAGCGCCAGCAAGATCACGCACAGCACCGGATAGGCCGGCGCCAGGGAGCGGGCCCAGTGGAGGTCAGGATCGCGCCACAGCCTGAGTCCGCCGGCGATCCAGACCGGCACGGCCACGGGGGAGAGATACAGCAACTGCATCGGCACGAACAGGATCCGGTTCTCCGCACCGTCGTCCTCGCTGATGCCGGAAGCCACGGTCGGCAAAGGGAAATCGTGCGCGGCCTGCCAGATCAGGCCGGGCGCCGCCAGGACGAGCGCGAGCAGGATCCCGGCGGTGAGCCAGCCGGTGTGGAACACCGTCCGCAGGCCGACGGCGAGTACCGCCAGACCGATCGAGGCGACTATCAGCAGGACGAGCCACTTGACCTCCAGCCCGATGCCGACGACGGCGCCGATCGCGAGCCACGACGAACGCCGCAAGCGCGGTCATCGCGGCGGTGAGCACCTGCGCGCCGCGGCCGCCGCCGAACTCGCGGGCGACCAGTGCCGGCAGGATCACCGTCGCGGCGGCGCACAGCGTCGCGACCACGCGCAGGCCGGCGGGAGTGGCGCCGAAGACGGTCGGTGGAGATCCTGCGCAAGCAAGGGCGTCAGCGACGGCTGATCGACATACCCCGGTCGAGCCGTTTCCCGGCGGCGAGAAAGTACAGCTCGTCCCGATGGAAGCCGTACCGGCCGGACACCAGTGTCAGCACCAGGACCTGGATCTCGACCACCAGACCGACCGGACCCCCGAGCGAATCGCTCCATCGCGCCTCCCCGGACGAGGGGAGACTACTGCGCGGGCGGAGCCAATTCGACCCTGTTGCGGCCGCCTTGTTTCGCGCGGTAGAGCGCCATGTCGGTGGCGACGAGCAGGTCGTCGACGCTGGTGATGTTGGCCGCCGGATACAGCGCCCCGCCGATCGACACCGTCAGATCGGTCAGCACAGTGTCGCGATCGGGCAGCGCGACCGACACCACCGCCACCTGGTGCCGGATCCGTTCGGCCACGTGGAGCAGCGTCTCCTCGCCGTGGATGTCCGGGATGACGATCGCGAACTCCTCGCCGCCCCACCGCCCGCAGACGTCCTGTTCGCGGATCTCGGCGCGCAGTGCGTCGCCGACGGCGCGCAGGACGAGGTCGCCGTTGGGATGGCCGTAGGTGTCGTTGATCGTCTTGAAATTGTCGAGGTCGAGGAACAGCACGCCGAGTTTGCGTCCGGCACGCGTCCGGCCCAGCTCCTCTTCGGCCAGTTGACGCCAGCGGCGTTTCGTGACGAGACCGGTGGTGGCGTCGGTGTGCGCGTCGCGCCGGTACTGCGTCAGCAGGAGCCCGCGGTGCAGCGCGACCAGCGCGATGACGACCCCGACCAGCACGAGCGGGTTGGCCTGCACGAGGACGACGGCCGTCACGAGACCGAGGCCGAGCGCGCCCGCCTCGAGGATCTGGTCGCCGAACCCGGAGAACAGTTCGCTGATCGACTTCGGCGGCGACGAGAGCGCGATCGCGATCATCACCAGCGCGGTGTTGATCGCCCACCGCAAGGCCGCGGCCACGATGATGACGGCGAGGTCGCCCAGCCCGGCGAGCAGCCCGGAATCGGGCGCACCGGGGTAGTGGCGCATGCCGAGGCTGAGGACGACGACGGCGGCTTGCGTGCCACAGAGGACCGTCGCGGCGGAGAAGATCCACCGATGGGGGAGAACCGGCCGTTGGTGTGGCCAGATCCGCAGCCATGCGATGGTGTAGGTCACCACGACCATCGCGGCGGCGAGCACCGGCGGCAGCGCGATGACGGCGGCGACACTCCACACCGCCTTGGTGTCGACGTAGGCGACCGACGGTGCTCTGTCGTACTCCCGTTGGCGTTCGATCTGCCGGGTGCCCTCGATCGCGATGGCCGCGCACAGCGTCAAGACGCCGAATCGGACCAGGTCGGTACCGGTCACCGGGATCAGCCAAGCCGTGGCGGCGGTCGAGAGGATTGCGATGAGATTCACGACCAGGACGTAGGAACGCACAGGTCGCGGCAGGCTCCACAGGTGCCAGGCCCTGAGTCGCCGCCGCGCGCCGCCGAGTCGTCCGTCCACGCACCCTCTTCCGTCGGTGATCTACACCGTAATCGAACCGGGACGGCGACGACCCTCGTTGTCCGGACGATAGGACCGGCGGCGCCGAATTCCCCCGGACAGCCCAACCGAAACGAGGGAGGTGCACCGATGCAGGACAACAACTGGTGAGTGTTTTGCCGGATAGATCGCTATTTCGAGGGAGGTGAACGACATGCGTGACAACAACTGGACGTGAGTGATCTCGCCCACGAGCGCGCGGCTTCGCGAAGGGAGGTGAACGTAGTGCGTGACAATAACTGGACGACCCGTCGTGACAACAACTGGACGTGATGTGTCAGGAACCGTGCTCGCCAACGGGTGTCGTCCCGCCGACCGGCCCCACGGGATCTTCGGATTCCGCCAGGCCGCGGCGGGACGACACCGCCCGTGACCAGCCCACCCCGGCGACAGCGGCGACCACCACACCCGCGGCCGCCGCGACGGTGACCACGGTGGTCGGCGCGACGACCTGGGCCAGCAGCCCAGCCGCCGCGATCCCCGCCGCCTGAGCCGCCCGCAACGCCGCGATCGCGACCCCGATCACCTGACCGCGATGGGCAGGCGGCGCGGCCAGGCTGTACTGCGTCTGCGTGATCATGTCGTGCGCGGAGAACACACCCGAGATCGTCCACAGCACGACGATGGTGACCAGGCCCGGAGCCCAGCCGGTCGGGATCAGCACCAGGCTGCTCGCCACCGCCAGCGCGCCCAGCACCCGGATCTGCCGCTCGCGCGGGACGCGGCTCAGCAGGATGCCGCCGAGCACCGAACCGACCGGGTTCGCGGCCAGCAACCACGGCAACGCGCCCGCGCCGCCCAGTTCGGCGGCCACCGGGACGGCGAGGCCCTCGGGCACGACGTAGAAACCGCAGCAGCAGGCGATGAGCAGCAGCCAGCGCAGCTTGCGGTCGCGTGCCACCAGACGGCAGCCCGCGATCAGGGACGGGCGTTCGTGGTGGGCGGGTGCCGAGGGTGGGAATCGTTCGAGCCCGAAGCGGAGCATGAGCGCCGACAGCGCGAACGTTCCCGCGTCGATCAGCAGCGCGCCCGGCACGCCGAGGCCGGTGACGACGGCGGCCCCCGCGCCGAAGCCCACCACGAGCCCGGCCTGGTACGTGGACGAAATGACGGCCTGGCCGACGACCAGCCGGTCCGGATCGAGCAGATCCGGCAGCATCGCCTGCCGGGCCGCGTGGAACGGCCCGGCCATGAGCTGCACGAGGAACAACAGCGCGGCCGCGACGGGCAGCGGGAGCCCGGGCACTGCCATCAGCGCGATCAGGACGGCGCGGCCGACGTCGGTCACCACCATCACGGTGCGTCGTGAGAACCGGTCCGCGATGCCGCCCAGCGCGCCACCGAGGAGATCGGGCACGAAGGTCAGCGCGTACGCCGCCGAGGCCCACCCTGCCGACGACGTCCGGTCGAACACCAGCACCGTGAGCGCGACCCTGGCCAGCTGGTCGCCGGCGACCGAGAGCAGATGCGCGAGCCAGATCCGGCGGAATCCGGCGACCGCGAAAACACTGCGGAACGACGCCGCTCGGGCTGGCATGCGCTTCAGGCTGTCGTGAATCGGCCACCCGGCGCAACCCTCGAGAAAAATCCGTCCGCCGTGTCGAACCGATGCGTGCCCGTTCGACGTGTGAGTAAGAGAAGGAACGGAGAATCCGATGTCGCATTCACTGGGCCCGCTGGCGAACAACCTCGCCGCCTACGCCATCTACTCGACCGCGCAGACCGAGATGCGTCACGCCTACAAGCTGATCGACGTGGGCGACTACCTCGGCGCCGCCGCCGAGATCGATTCCGCCGCACGCGCCGCCGAAGTGCTCGCCCGCGCCACCTCCGATCTGGACGCCGAGCGCTCGGAACGCTGGCTCAGAGTCGTCGCCGCCCGGAAGCGATTCGCGGAACAGGCCCGGGCGCGGGCCTCGGACACCGCTCTGGCCCGCGCCGCTTAACGGAAAGCGCGTCGATAGGTGCCGGGGCTGACGCCCGTCATGCGCTTGAACCGGTCGCGGAACGCCGTGGGCGAACCGAAACCGACTTCGGCGCCAATTCGTTCGACGGCGTACTGAGTGGTCTCCAGCAGATGCTGCGCCTGCCGGACTCTCGCCCGGTGCAGCCACTGCAATGGTGTCGTCCCGGTCTGCTCGCGGAAGTGGCGGATCAACGTGCGCGTGCTCATCCCGGCGCGTGTGGCGATGTCGGCCAAGGTGAGTTCGCGCGCGAGATTCTCCTGCATCCAGAGGAGCGTGGGTTCCAAGGCCGCGCCGCGGGGAGCGGGCGGATGCCGCAACGCGATGAACTGCGCCTGCCCGCCCTCACGTTCCAGCGCCATGACCGAAAGGCGGGCCGCGTCGGCGGCGATCGCGGAGCCGTGGTCCCGCCGGATCAGGTGCAGGCACAGATCCAGGCCGGCGGCGGCGCCCGCGGACGTCAAGATCTGCCCGTTGTCGACATAGAGTACGTCCGGGTCGACCTCGATTCCGGGGTACGCCGCGGCCAGCGCTTCGGCGGCGACCCAGTGCGTGGTGGCGCGGAGGCCGTCGAGCAGGCCCGCGGCGGCGAGAACGAAGGTGCCGGAACAGATCGAGGCGATCCGCTTGCCTCTCGCGGCGGCCGACGTGAGCGCGTCGCGGACGGTTTCCGGCAACGGTCCGGTCGGATCCGCGGTGCCGGGGACGATGATCGTGTCGGCCTCGCGCAGCGCCTCCAGTCCCCACGGCGCGCGCAAGGTGAAGTGCCCGGCGTCGACGTCCGGGTGTTCGGCGCAGACGAGCAGCCGGTAACCGGCGCTGCCGTCGGCGAGCCGGGTCCGGGTGAAGACCTCGATCGGCGTCGAGAGGTCGAACGGGATCACCTTGTCCAGGGCGAGGACCGCGACGGTGTGCATGACCGCACCGTACCCACCCGATGGCGAGATCCCGTTGGAAGGCGTCGTTCACGCCACTGGGAGCGGACCCCGGCCGGTTCTAGCGTCGAGCCATGATGATCATCGCGCCGATTCTCGTCGGCCTCGTCTACGTCGTGCTGATGTCGCTGATCCACGAACCGCACCGCCGCCGCTTCAACGCGGTCATGGTGGCGGGGGCGGGCGCCGCCTATCTGAGCGGTGGCGGCTTCGGGATCTGGGAGTTCGCGTTCACCGCGCTCGTGACCTATGTGGCTTACCTCGGCCTCGAATCCTGGACGTTCATCGGCATCGCCTGGCTGCTGCACACCGGCTGGGACGTCGTCCACCACCTCAAGGGCGCCCCGATCATCCCGTTCGCCGAGCATTCGTCGTTCGGCTGCGCGATCTGCGACCCGGTGATCGCGATCTGGTGTTTCGCCGGCGGACGATCGGTGACGGATTTCGTCCGCGCCCGTGTCGGTTCCCGGCGTCCGCGTTCGTCGGTGGGGTGAACCGACCGGACGAAGGGATAGCTAGATGACCGTGATCGTGGCGGGCAAGGTGTACGTCGACCCGGAGGAACGGGACCGGTACGTGGCCGGGCACCAGGTGATCGTCGAGAAGGCGCGGGCCCACCCCGGGTGTCTCGACGTGGTGATCTCGGCGGACACGATCGAGCCGGGCCGGGTGAACATCTTCGAGTACTGGGAGTCGGAGGAGGTGCTGAACGCCTGGCGCGCGATCTCGCCGAGGCCGACGTACTCCGCCGAGATCCGGGACGGAGAGATCTTCAAGCACCGGGTTTCCTGTTCTGGGCCGCCGTTCGACTGAGCGTTTCCGCTTCCTTGGCCCAACCCCACGCGGTGAAGATCACGGCCAGGAGACCGATCAGTGCCACGTAAATGGCAACACCCGGCGACACCAGTTGCCGGAGCGCCGCCATGCAGGCGAGTGTTCCGGAGAAGACGGACCAGCCGGCGAAGACGAAAGCGACGCACGCGGCGAGTGTGCGAGTGGTTTCGCCGACGGAAGCAGGAACGGCGCGGTAGGCGTGCGCACCAGCGAGGAACGGGGGGATGCTCCACGCGAAGACCACGATGCCCAACGCGATGCCTGCGGGAGGAGTGATCTCCCAGCCGCCTCTCGAATTGCGTTCGAGCTGGAAGGACGTGAGGTAGAGCGTGCCGATGTCCAAGAAACCAGGCGAGGTGAACGCGAGCGCGGCACCGGCAATACCGGCGATGGCGATCAGGGCCCAAACCGTCAGCACCGCCTTGACCTGCCACGGCCTCGCCCGGCGATCGTGTTCGCCGTGCTCGGCCGATCCGGCGTCCGGGACATCGGTGGCGGACGCCGGATCGCGCGCGGATCTCAAGGCGTTCTGGATCGCCGAGAACGTCAGTGCGGCCGCCAAGAGGCCGAGCCCCGTCCAGATGACCGGTTTCCATCCGGCGCTGATCTCACCGACGGTGTCGGTCGCCAGGTTTCCCACCACGCCGGCCGCGATCGAGGTCAGGGCGGCCACTCCCGCGGCCGCCGCTGTCGCCCCTGGTGAGAGTCGCCGCATGTGGCCCCCTTTTTCACTACGTCGACCAGGGCCAGGTTAGCGGGGCGCTTGGTCGCTGGGCCGTTTGATGCGAACATATGTTCTATGACGACCGAGGGTTCCATCCTGCATGCCGACCTGGACTCGTTCTACGCGTCGGTCGAGCAGCGTGACGACCCCAAGCTGCGCGGGCGGCCGGTCATCGTCGGCGGCGGTGTGGTGCTGGCGGCCAGTTACGAGGCCAAGGCGTTCGGTGTCCGCACGGCGATGGGCGGCGGCCAGGCGCGGCGGTTGTGCCCGGACGCGATCGTGGTTCCGCCCCGGATGCACGTGTATTCGGCGGCGAGCAAGGCGGTCTTCGAGGTCTTCGGCAACACGACGCCGCTCGTGGAAGGCATCTCGATCGACGAGGCCTTCCTCGACGTCGGCGGGCTGCTGAAGATCGCGGGTACTCCGAGCCGGATCGCGGCGAAGCTGCGCAAGGACGTCCTGGAGCAGGTCGGCCTGCCGATCACCGTGGGCGTTGCCAGGACGAAGTTCCTCGCGAAGGTGGCCAGCGGCGTCGCGAAACCCGACGGCCTCCTCGTCGTGCCGCACGACAAGGAGCTGGAGTTCCTGCACCCGCTTCCGGTCGAGCGGCTGTGGGGTGTCGGCAAGGTGACGGCGCGGAAGCTCCGCGAGCGCGGCGTGACGACGGTCGGGCAGATGGAGGGGTTCGGGGAGAAGGAACTCGTCCGGATGCTCGGCCGCGGCGTCGGGGCCCATCTGCACGCCCTGTCCCACAACGACGACCCTCGCCGCGTGCAGACGGGCCGTCGCCGCCGGTCGATCGGGGCGCAGCACGCGCTCGGGAGCAGGCCGCGGTCACCCGCCGAACTCGACGCGATGCTGCTGACCCTTGCCGATCGCCTCGCCCGTCGTCTGCGGGCGGCGCACCGGGTGTGCCGCACCGTCGTGCTGCGGATGCGGTTCGCCGACTTCACGAAGGCGACGCGTTCGCACACCCTCATGGAGGCGACGGAACAGACCGGCGCGATCGTCGCGGCGGCCCGTGACCTGCTCGCGGCGGCGAGACCGCTGATCGACGAACGCGGGCTCACGCTGATCGGGCTCGCGCTCACGAATCTGTCGAAGGACGACGCGATCCAGCTGGCCTTGCCGTTCGGGGCGAAGCCGAGGGACGCGCTCGATTCGACGCTCGACACCGTCCGGGACCGGTTCGGGTCGAAATCCATCACGCGTGCGGTGCATCTCGGGCAGGCCGAGCGGCCGTGGGTGCCGCTGCTGCCGGACTGAACCCGTCGCTAGGGTGTCCCGGTGGCGGAAGTCGAGATCTACACCGATGGCGCGTGCAGCGGGAATCCCGGTCCCGGCGGCTGGGGCGCGGTGCTGCGGTACGGCACCGTCGAGAAGGAGATCTACGGCGGGGATCCCGGGCCGACCACGAACAACCGGATGGAATTGACCGCGCCCATCGAGGCGCTGGAAAGCCTGAAGCGCCGGGTCACCGTCGACATCTACACCGACAGCACCTACGTCCGGAACGGCATCACCAGCTGGGTGCGGAATTGGAAGAACAACGGCTGGATGACCTCGGCCAAGACACCGGTCAAGAACGCCGACCTGTGGCGCCGTCTCGACGAAGCCGCCTCACGGCACGACGTCGAATGGCATTGGGTCAAGGGCCACGCCGGGCATCCGGAGAACGAGCGGGCGGACCGGCTCGCCGTCAAAGGCGTGGAAGAGGTCGTCGGACGACCGGTGATCCAGCCCGGCGAGCGGCCCGCCCGGAATCGTTAGCAGCTGACGTTCACCTTCGCGCTCTTGGCGAAGGAGACGTGGACGTGGTCCATGTGGTTGGCGGTCGCGCCGCCGCGGTCCTCCATGGTGTCCCAGCCGCTGCCGTCGTTGTAGCGCTGACGCCAGATGACGTAGGTGACACCGAAGTCCTTCTGGTTGGCCAGGAGGTACTCGGCGATGGCGTTGCCGGTGGCGGTGTCCACCATGAAGTCCAGCGCGAGGCCGGAGGGGTGGTCGCTGGCGTTCGCCCGGCCGGCGACACCGCCGACGTTCTTGACGCCGAACTTCGCCTTGACGTGGTTACCGACCTGGGCCACGTGCGGTTTGGTGCCGGCGAGGTCGGTGGAACACGCCGTCGCGGCGGGCACGGTCTTCTTGACCGGCGCGGGGGCTTTGGTCGACGTCGTCGGCTTCGGGGGAGCCGAGGAGGTCGCGGGGGAGGGGGCCGTGGAGGGGGTAGGGCTTGTGCTGGAGGGCGGGGTGCTGCTGGTCGACGGCGGGGGCGTCACGCTGGAGGCCGGGGGAGCCTTCACCGCGAGCGCGGCACTGGCCGCTTCGACGTCGGGGGTACCTGCGGTGGTCAGCCACATCGACGCCGGGAGCGCCGTGGCGACCGCTGCCGCGATACCCGCGGGGAGCTTCCACTGCGGAGCCTTGTTCTTGCGATGTCTGCCGGCCATTTCTCTGATCACTCACCACTTCGGGGACGGGAACTCGCGTCGGGGGCCGCGAGCTCCGGGCAACATTACGAAAAGGACACGGCAATGTCACGCCCGAGTGTGTTCGCCCACAGTTACCTTGATCGGTGAACCAAAAGGAGCTCACGTCCGTACAGACACAAGAAGTGCTTTTATGTGAGCACTGTGAGTGATGAATTCAATCCGCTTTGCAGGATTGGAAGTACATCTTCCCGTCCGGCGAGGACACGTTCACTCCCGGGGCGACCGGAGCCCGTCCGGTGTCCGCCGAGGCCGCGATCGTCGTGCAGATCAGCTGGTTGATGGCCTGGTTGGACAATTTGCGGACGGGGAACGGCAGCACGATGGATGTCGGGTTGCCCGAATACACCTCGACCCGCCCGATCTCCGGCGGGACGAACGTCGTGAGCCCCTGCGCGGCTTCTCGCTCCGTCGGCCCCTTCAGCAACAGCGTGATCGCGCCTTCGGGGGAGATGAAGCCTTCGGTGGGCCGGGTCACCGGGATGACACGGCCGTCGGAGACGAAGTACAGCGTCAGACCGGCGCGAACGTAGGTCCCCGTGGTCGCGCGGATCGACGGGCCGGGCCCGGCCGGGACGACGCCGGTCGGCTGGACGCCGCAGGCCGTCACGAGCGTCGCGGCCGCGAGCGCGAGCAGTACCCGGGTCCTTCTCATCGCGTCCCTCCTTCCGTCCGGTGCGGCAGGCGCAGGACGAACCGGGCGCCGTGCCCGGTGTCGGCGGCGGTGATGTCGCCACCGTGCAGGCGAGCGTTCTCCAGCGCGATCGCCAAGCCGAGCCCGCTGCCCTCGGAGCGGGCACGGGCGGTGTCGGCCTTGGTGAACCGGTCGAACACGTGCGGCAGGACCTCGGGATCGATGCCGGGCCCGTGATCCTCGACCTCCAGGATGACGCCGTCGTCGCCGGCGCGCAGGCGGACTTCGACCGGCGCCGCGCCGTGCCGGAACGCGTTGCCGACGAGATTGGCCACGATCAGGTCGAGCCGCCGCCGGTCGACCCGGGCGAGGACACCTTCCGGCAGGTCGGTGACCAGGTCTTCGCCCTCGCGCCAGCCGCGGGCGTCGAGGCTGTCCCTGATCGCCGTCGCGAGATCCCATTCGTCGAGCACGAGTTCGGCGCGGCCCGCGTCGAACCGGGAGATCTCGACCAGGTCCTGGACCAGCCGGGTCAGTCTCCGGGTCTCGCCCGAGACCAGCCGCGCCGCGACGGCGGTGTCGGGCGGCAGGGTGTCCGCGTCCTCGTCGAGGACGTCGGTGACCGCGTTCATCGCCGCGAGTGGCGTGCGGAGCTCGTGCGAGACGTCGGCGACGAACCGGCGGGCGTCGGCCTCCATGGCACGCACCTCCCCGACGGTGCGCTCCAGTTCGGCGGCGGTGTTGTTGAAGGTCGTGACCAGTTCGGCCAGCTCGTCGGACCCTTTGGCGGGCAGCCGGACGTCGAGCCTGCCCTCACCGAGCTGGGCGGCGGCGGTGTTGAGCGCCCGTACCGGTCTCAGCACCTGTCTCGCCGCGAGCAGGGCGAGCGCCGCGGCCAGCGGAAGGACGAGCGCGGCCATCTGCCAGGCCGATTTCGCGAGTTCGTCGATGGCCTGTTGCTGCTGGACGAGCGAGGTGAGCGAGTACACCTCGATGCCGCTGGCCCCCATCGACCCGTCGGGCTGCCGCGTCAGCACCGGCAGGCCGACCTGGAGTTCGGGGCCGGTGTCGCGGTCCAGCCGCTGGAACTGGATCCGGATGTCGCCCGCGACCGTCCGCCGCAGTTCGGTCGAGAACCGGGTCAGGTCCGGGCCGTTGACCGACCGCAGGGTCCCGTGGACCGCGACGGCGTTCAACCGCAGGCTGCCCGCGAAGTCGTTGAGCTGGTCCTGGGTCGGTGGCGTGGACAGTGGGCGGTCGTAGGCGCCGACCCGGTCCTTCAGCTGGTCCATCGCCGCGTCCTGGACGGCCTTGAGGATCGCGTTCCTCGCCGAGACGTAACTGGCCCCCGCCGCGGCCGCCGCCCCGATGATCGTCATCGCCGCGAAGGCCAGGATGAGCCGCGGCCGCAGCCCGGAGAGCAGCCTCATGAACGGCCGAACCGGTACCCGAAGCCGCGGACGGTCTGGACGTGTTCGGGTTTAGCGGGAACGTCTTCGATCTTCGCGCGCAGCCGCTGGACACAGGCGTCGACCAGCCGGGAGTCGCCGAGGTAGTCGTGATCCCAGACGGCGGAGAGGATCTGCTGGCGGCTGTAGACCTGTCCTGGCGTGCGAGACAGCTCCAGCAGCAGTTTCAGCTCGGTCGGGGTGAGCGAGACCGGTTCGCCGTTCTTCGTGACCACCAGCCCCGCCCGGTCGATGACCAGGCCGCCGTGCCGCTCCCCGGCGGCGTCGTCGTTCGCGGGCTTCTCGCTCACCGCGCGCCGCAGCACCGCCCGGATCCGGGCGTCGAGCACGCGGGGTTCGATCGGCTTGGTCACGTAGTCGTCGGCGCCTGCCTCCAGCCCGGCCACGATGTCGAAGTCGTCGCTGCGGGCGGTGAGCATGATGATCGGCACCTCGCCCGCCGAGCGGATGCGGCGGCAGGTCTCGAAGCCGTCGATGCCGGGGAGCATCAGGTCCAGCACGACGATGTCGGGCTGGAACACCCGCAGTTTCTCCAGCCCGAGCTCACCGCTCTCGGCGGTGTGGACGGTGTGCGCCTGCCGGCGCAGCGCGAGTTCCAGCCCCTCCCGCACGGACGCGTCGTCTTCGATCACAAGGACACTTGCCACGCCGCCATTATTCGGATGTCTTCGCGCGTGTGCGACTCGGCTCGATCTTGTAGCAGAACCATGACATTGTCCGGACCTCATGGCTAAACGCCGTGGGGACAGTGAGACGCATGGCCCTACTCACCCACGAAGCGAAGCCGACCCCCGCCCGCCGTCCGCTGCCGGGACGGCACGCCGAGACCCGGCGGACCCTGTCCAGGGCCGTGTTCCAGCTCGCCACCGGACTGGGACTGGCCGTCGCGTTCCTCGTGACCTATGTGCTCTTCGTGCACACGTCGGCCGGGCAGCTCGCGGAGAACGGCGTCGTCCGCAGCGCGCAGTCCGGCCAGTGGTCCACAATGGACTGGGCGGGACCGCTGCGTGACCAGGACATGGTGCTCGTGATCGGCGCCGCCGGGATCGGGCTGGTCGTCCTGGCGCTGCTCCGGCGCAAACCCGGCCTCCTGGTCCCCGCGCTGAGCGTCCTCGTGCTCCCGCTCGTCGCCGCGCAGTTGCTCAAGCTCTACGTCCTCGTCCGTCCCGAACTGCCCGACGGCGGCCGCGGGCCGGGGCACAACAGCTTCCCCAGCGGGCACGTCAGCGCCGCCATGGCCATTCTGATGGCGCTCGCTTTCGTTCTGCCGCAACGATTCCGCCCGGCGATCATCGGGATCGGCGGCGTCGCCGTCGCCTGGGTCGCGTCGTCGACCATCGCGCTGGGCTGGCATCGGCTCAGCGACACGGCGGGCGCCTGCCTGCTGGCTGCGTCGTTCGCCTGCCTGCTCGCCGCCTGGCTGACCACCCGGCGCCGGGACCTGCGCCGCACCCCCGCTTTCCTGGTCGCGCTGGCCGCGGTGCTGCCCACCGTGATCGTCCTGATCGGCTTCGCGGTGCTGAGCACGGCGACCGCCGGAGCCGCCCAGTTCGTCGCCGCGCTGGTGCTGGCCGCGTGCGCGGCGGTGGGTGTCGTGCTGGTCGCGTTATGGCCGTTGCGCGGCTCCGCGTTCGAACGGCGGACCGGCGTGGAGACCCGCGTGGTCGGCGATCTGCTCGAGACCCGCCTCGTGACCCGCCGCTGACGCTCGCCGAACGCATTCAGAGGACTGAACGCGTGTCAGTCGCGGCGCGAGTCTCCGGCTCGGCTCAAGGGAGACGTCGGAGCCCGCGGCGAAGGAGGAATCGCGGATGGCGCCACGACCACCCGGTTCCGCCCGCTTCGTTTCGCTTGGTACATGGCCGCGTCGGCCGCGCGGAAGAGTTCGCCATAGTCCGTCGAGTGTTCGGGCGAGAGCCCGACGCCGATCGACACGGTGCAGCCGTGGATCGGCCCCACCGCGCGGGGCTCGTTGGTGGCGTGCCCGCTGGCGAGTTCGGTCAGGCCGGTGATGGCGGTCTTCGCGACGGCCGCCCGGATCCGCTCGGCGATCCGCATCGCTTCTTCGCGGGTGGTGTCCGGCAGCAGTACCGAGAACTCCTCGCCGCCCCAGCGCCCGACGATGTCGGTGGAGCGGGTGTTCTGCCGCAGCACGGCACTGACGCACCCGAGCACGATGTCGCCGCCGGAATGCCCGTACTTGTCGTTCCACTGCTTGAAATGGTCGAGGTCCAGCATCAGGAACGCCGTCGGCCGCCGTCCGGTCTGGTCTTCGAGCAGCCGCAGGGCCGCGGGGGCGTGGAAGGAGTCCTCGGTCAGCAGTCCGGTCTTCCGGTCACGCTGGCTGCGCGCGATCGTGTCCGCCAGCACCTGCGAGAGCCGGGTCGACCGCAGCGCGACCCCGATCATCACGAGCGGCACCAGCGCGATGTTGACCGCGCCGAGGATCGTGGTGCACGCGGCGAGTTGCAGCGCGTAGACGAAGTCCGCGTTGTCGGCCCAGCTGCCGATCAGCTTCTGCCGCCGCCAGCCGCCCCACGCGAGGCCGCGCGCGATGCTGATCAGGAGCGTCTGCGACGCGAAGTACCAGAGCGCGGCACCCACCAGCGCGACGGCGGCGACCGCGATGTCACCCGGTCGCTGGGGGAGCGTGCCCGATTCGAGCCAGGTGTGCAGTGCCGTCAGTTCGGTGATCGTGTGCACGCCGAGAATGGAGGCGGCGTGCGCGGCGGTGGTGAAGAGGAACGTCGTCATCGCCTTGTGCGCGATGGAGTAGCGCTGCACGCGCACCATCAGCAGCAACGCGAGTGACAACGCGGGCGGCAGCAGAACGGCCCCGCCGCCCAGCCAGACGGCGGTCTGGTCGATGTGTTCGCCGCGCCGGTCGTCGGCTCGGCGCTGCTCCTCGGGATGCTGCGTCTGGACGACGTACCAGATCGCGCAACACGCGATCACGCCGAAGCGGACGAGATCGGTGGTCGTGGTGGAGGCCTTGAAACCGCTGTACAGCGCCCAGGCCGCGACCGCGATCTCGGTGCCGAGCATCCAGAAGACCGCCGCGGGCGGCAGCCGCCACAGTTCCCACCCCGCCGGATGCCGCAGGGTGTTCCAGGCACGGCCACGCAGCCGCCAGACGCGGGCGGCGGCGAGGCCGACGGTGTCGGCGAAATCCCGGAGCGAACCGCGCGGCCGCACCGAAACCGCGTCAGGGTCGTGCTTGCCGAACTCGCTGACGAGGGTCACCTCCCACTGCTACGCACCGCACCCGCTTCGATCTTGCTGGGTCACCACAAGGGGGTGACAGGGGGACCGCGTTGACGATCGCGTGAGACAGGCCGATACCCGCGTTCGCCGGACGCTCTTCCGCCACGAGCTGGCATCGTGGCTCGTATGCCTGATGCCGAATACGACGCCGCCGCGGTTCCCGTGCTGTTCGGCCCGGAATTCGACAGGGATCCCTCACCCGCCTACGAATGGCTCCGGGCGAACGCCCCCGCGTTCCGGCTTCCGCTTCCCGGCAACACCTGGGCCTGGCTGCTGACCCGGCACGCGGACGTCGTTTCCGCGATGGCCGACCCGCGTTTGTCCAAATGCCCGTCCGTCGCGGCGGACCACTGGCGCAAGGCCAATCTCGGGCTGCCCGCCGATCACCGGCCGACGCTCATCGGGCATATGAACAACTTCGAGGGCGAAGAACACGCACGGCTGCGCAAGGCCTGTGCCGGTGCCTTCGGCCCGCGGCGGCTGCTGCACATACGCGACCGCACGCATCGGCTCGCGAACGAACTGCTCGACCCGATACTGGACAGGGGCGAGGGCGACCTCGTCGAGGATTTCGCCTATCCACTCGGAATCCGGTCGATCTGCGAGCTGATCGGCATCCCGGACGGCCTGCTGGACGAGGTCCGCCCGCCCGCGCTGGTGGTCGCCGCCGGCGACGTCACGGACATGGCGTCGATGCTCAAGGCGACCGATGACCTGGACGCGTTGCTCGCCGACGTCGTCGCCCGCAAACGCGCCGAACCGGGTGCGGACCTGATCAGCGACCTCCTCGCACAGGAGGCCGCCGGGAAACTGACCACCGAAGAGGTCGCCGCGACGGCGTTCCTGTCCCTGATCGCCGGGCACGAGACGACGATCAGCCTCATCGTGTCCACCGCGCTGACCCTCATCACGCATCCGGAGGAGGCGGCCCGCGCCCGCGCCGACGGCGCACACCTGACGCTCGTCATCGAGGAGGTCCTGCGCCGCGACACCCCGCTGCAGAACACGAGCTGGCGATTCGTCACCGAACCGATGGAACTCGCCGGGCAGCGGATGGAGGCGGGCGATCCGATCCTGTTGTCGTTGCTGGCGGCCAATCGCGATCCGGAGGTGCACTCCGAACCGCTCGCCTTCCGGCCGGGCGAGCGGCCGGTGCGGCACGTGGCCTTCGGCGTCGGCCCGCATGTCTGCATCGGCGCCGCGCTCGCGCGGATGCAGGCGTCCGCGGCGCTGGAGACGTTGTTCGGCCGCGCGCCGTCGATGACGCTGACCGTGCCGGAGGACCGGCTTGTGTGGTGGCCGAGCGCGATCACCCGCGGTCTGCACAACCTGCCGGTGCGGCTCTCGTGAGTGGTAAGGAGCGCTTCGTGGCGTGGTGCTGGACGACGGGAGCTGGCCACGTCCGGAGTGTCCACAAGGGACACTTTTGGGCGGCGAAATGACCGATTGATGTCTGTTTGTACAGTTCAGGGTGGAGGTCGTGAGTGGCAAAGAGGGTTAGAACGATCATTACCACTCACGACCCCCGGGCAAAGCGCCCATAAGGGACGCCGCGACCTGAACCGGTGTCCCTTGTGGACGGTCAAGCGCGCCAGGTGGTGAGCCGCGACCGGCCAGCGTCCCTAGACCGCGCCTTCGAGACGGCCCCGCAGCACGCTCGCCTTCCGGTCGTCGAGATCCATGACGAGCTGGAGCGCGTCGCGCCAGACCGCCATGGCCTCGTCGGCCTGTCCCCGCGCGGCCAGCGCGCAGCCGCGTTCGTCGAGCGCGTCGGCCTGCCCCCAGACGTCGCCGCAGTTCCGGTAGGCGGTCAGCGCCTGCTCGCAGTACTCGAGCGCCTGCTCGAGATCGCCGAACCGGTGGCAGGTCCTGGCCAGCGGCACCAGGGCGAACCCCATGCCGTGCTGGTCGGCGTCCTTCGCGTAGGCCTCGAAGGCGCGCAGTCCGTGGTCGAGAGCCTGGTCTCGTTCGCCGAGGTCGCGGTACGCGCGGCCGAGGTGGACCCGCGCGGTCGCTTCGCCGAGCCGGTAGCCGATCCGGGTGTTCACCTCCACGCTCTGCCCGGCGAGCCGCACGGCTTCGGCGTAGTCCTCCCGCTCGTGCGCGATGTTGCCGAGCCCGACCAGTGCCCAGCCGAGGCTCGGGTTCTCGCCGATCTCTTCCGAGAGCTCGACGGCCCGGCCGAACAGGTCGCGCGCGCGGTCGAGGTCGCCGCGCCGCCGGTGCGCCTCGGCGAGGTTGATCGCCGACCACGCCAGCCCGCCGAGGTCGCCGCCCGCCTCCGCGGACTCGATCGCCACCTCGTGGCTGGAGATCCACGTCTGCCACGGCCTGCCGAGCAGGTGGTAGTCGAACAGTTCCACCGGCAGCCGCCAGCCGACCTCGTACAGCCCGTGGTCCAGCGCCAGCCGGGCGACACCGGTGATGCTCGGCATTTCCGACGTGCACCAGATATAGGCCTCGTCGAACGTGGCGAACCGGAGCGGCTCGACGCCTTCGGGCGCGGGACCCAGGTCGATGTGGTGGTCGCGCGCCGGGGTCAGCGTCCAGCTCGCCGCGTTGGCGGCGTAGAGGTACCAGTGGGTCAGGCGGGAGACCGCCGCCTGCCGCTCCTCCCGCCATCGCGCGGCGGCGGCCTCTCCGGCGGCGTAGACGCGGAGCAGGTCGTGGAACCGGTAGTACCGCGCGCCGACCTGCTGGACGAGATGCGCTTGCACGAGCTTGTCGAGTAGCCGTCGCGCGTCGTGTTCCGGCAGACCGGCGAGCGCGGCCGCCGCGCCCGCGGTGAACCGCGGCCCGGGATGGAGGCCGAGCAGCCGGAACATCCGGGCGGTGTCGGCCTCCAGCGCGCGGTACGACCAGCTGAACGCGGCCCGGACCCCGACGGCGTCGTCGTCGACCGCGAGCAGTTCCAGCCTTCGTCCCTCGGCGACGAGTTCACGGGCGAGGTCGCCGACGCTCTGATGGGGATGCGTGGCGACCCGTTCGGCGGCGATGTTCACCGCGAGCGGCAGCGCCGCGCACAGCCGGACGAGGCTGCCGACGCCTTCGGGATCGCCTGCCGCGCGTTCGTCGCCGATGAGATCGGCCATGAGCCGCGCCGCTTCGAGATCTTGCAGCGGCTCCAAGGAAACCTGGACCGCGCCGGTGCCGACGACCAGTCCGGACAACCGTCGCCTGCTGGTGATCAGCACGGTGGTGTCCGGAGTGCCCGGCAGCACCGGCCGCACCTGGTGCGAGTCGAGGGCGTTGTCCAGCACGACGAGCGTGCGCTGGCCGCGCAACAGGCCCCGCAGGAGCGCGAGCCGCATGTGTTCCTCGGCGGGGACACGGTCGGGGCGGACACCGACGCAGCGCAGAAGATCGTCGAGGATGTCCGCGGGTTGTGCCGGAGAACCTGCCGCATAGCCGCGAAGATCCGACCAGAGGACACAGTCGAACTCCTCTTGCCGCCGGTTCGCCCAATTCAGCACGAGCGCGGTCTTCCCGACCCCGGGCGGACCGGCCACGAAGACCACTTTGGCCGCTTCGGTGAACACTTTTTCGTCCAGCAGCGCCAAGTGTTCCGCACGGCCGACGAAATGATCCGGCGGCGGGGGAAGATGCACATAGGGTTCCGCGCGGGCGGCTTCGGCGAGTACGATCAGGGCGCCGCCCGCGCCAAGCGCGCGATCGCAGGCTTCGGCGAATTCCGCGCTCGGCGGGGTGAGCCCGCGTTCGACCCGGCTGATGAGGCTTTTGTCGACATAGGCGAGTTTCTGGAGTTCCCGCAAGGCCAGCCCGCGCGCCTGCCGTCGTTGCCGCAATGCGCGCCCGAAGGTCAGCGCGGCCGTCGAAACCGGGCGTGCTCTACCGGTCTCCCCCGATCTGGCCGAGCCGGAATTCTCGGTCACCAGAAGCACCTTTCTTCCCGCTGCGCGGCAGATGGTGCCACAACCTTCCCATTACCCGGGTCACAACACGGCCACCGGGTATGCGCAGGTGCGAAGACAGCCCGCAAACTGTGCGAGAACGCGCCCGTTCCCCACCGGTGCGCCGGCCGAAAGGGAGGTGGATCATGCGCGACCGCGAAATGTGAGCAGGCCCTGTTCCGCCTTGCGAGCTACCGGGCGAGTGCTGATCTCCTCGGAAGCCGGCCGTGGCCGCCTTTCCNCGCCGCCGGAACCGCAAGAACGCGGGGGCTTTCGCCGCCGGAATCGGGTATCAACGAAGGGGACGATGGAGGTGGGTCATGGGGAACCCGTTCGAGGAAATGCGTCCGGTGGAGGAACTGGTCGACGGTGGGGCGACCGCGGTGCGCGCGGCGGTGCTGCGCAAGGCGACCGAAGCGGTGGTCGCGAACGCCCGCGACGCGACGGATTGCCGGATGCTGCTGGAGATGCTGGGGCTGCATTCCGACCGGTCGGCGCGAAGCGACGACGAGGCCGCCTGAGAGACAACCCTCGTGAGTGGTAAGGACGGTTCTAACCGTCCTTACCACTCACGAGCCCAAGTGGGTCAGCGCCGCGGCAGCACGCAGAATTCGTTCCCTTCCGGGTCGGCCATGACCACCCAGTGGTCCGACTCGGGGTCTTCGAGGATCTTCGCGCCGAGGGCCACGAGCCGGGCGACCTCCTCGCGCTGCTCGAGTTCGGTGGGCGCGATGTCGAGGTGCAGCCGGTTCTTGCCCGGCTTCCCCTCGGGGACCGGCTGGAAGAGCAGGCTCGGCACATCGGGGCTCTTCAGTTCGACATAGGTCACCCCGTGACCGTCGGTCCACCGTTCGGTCTCGGGGTAGCCGAGTGCTTCCTTCCAGAACGCGGCCAGCGCTTCGGCCTCACGGCAGTCGACGGTGACGGCGAGCATCCGGGTTCGCATGGCTCCACGGTGGCACGGAACGGCGAGGTTTGCCGGATGCGCGGACGGGCATCCGGCGGGCAACGGAAAACACCGCCGAAGGGAGCACCATGAAGGCCGTCACCTGGCACGGGAAACGCGATGTCCGGGTGGACACCGTCCCGGATCCGAAACTCCTCGAACCGACCGACGCCGTCGTGCGGATCACCTCGACCGGGATCTGCGGTTCCGACCTGCACCTTTACGAGGTACTCGGCGCCTTCATCGACGAGGGAGACATCCTCGGTCACGAGCCCATGGGTGTCGTCGAAGAGGTCGGGTCCGGGGTGACGGACCTGAAGCCCGGCGACCGCGTCGTGATCCCCTTCAACATCTCCTGCGGTCACTGCTTCATGTGCGACCGCGGCCTTCAGTCGCAATGCGAGACCACGCAGGTCACCGACCGCGGCAAGGGCGCCGCGCTGCTCGGCTACACCAAGCTCTACGGCCAGGTCCCGGGCGGCCAGGCCGAATACCTGCGCGTCCCGCAGGCCCACTACGGCCCGATCAAGGTGCCGGACGGCCCGCCGGACGAGCGTTTCGTGTACCTCTCCGACGTCGTGCCCACGGCTTGGCAGGCCGTCGACTACGCGAACCTCCCCGAGGGCGGCACGGTCGTGGTCTTCGGGCTGGGCCCGATCGGCCAGTTCTGCTGCCGGATCGCGAAACACCGGGGCGCGGGCAAGGTGATCGGCATCGACCTGGTGCCGGAACGGCTCGCGAAGGCCGCCGCGGCAGGCGTCGTCACCTACGACACGCGTGAGCACAAGCACCTCGGTGACGTCATCCGTGAGGCCACGGGCGGCAGGGGAGCGGATTCGGTGATCGACGCCGTCGGGATGGAGGCGCACGGCGCCCCGGTCGGGCGGCTGGCGCAGAATCTCGTCGCCCTCCTGCCCGATCCGATCGGGGCCAAGGTCACCGAGAAGGCCGCGATCGACCGGCTCAGCGTGCTGTACGCGGCCATCGACTGCGTGCGGCGCGGCGGGACGATCTCGCTGAGCGGCGTCTACGGCGGCATGATCGACCCGCTGCCGATGATGGAGCTGTTCGACAAGCAGATCACCCTGCGGATGGGGCAGGCCAACGTCCGGCGCTGGATCGACGACATCATGCCGCTGATCACCGACCCCGCCGACCCGCTCGGCGTCGAGGGTTTCGCGACGCACAAGCTCCCGCTGGCGGAGGCACCGCACGCCTACGAGATCTTCCAGAAGAAACAGGACGGCGCGATCAAGATCCTGCTGGAGCCGTCGGCGGCTTGAGGTGTCGGCACGCGGATGCCGGGTATCCGGTATGCGGATCCTGATGGAAGGAGCGATGCGATGACCACGGCACGAGAGATCATGACCGCGGGCGCGACCTGCGTGTCCGCGTCCGAAACCGTGCTCGACGCGGCGAAGAAGATGGCCGCCGAGTCGGTCGGCGCGGTCCCGATCTGCGGTGAGGACGGCAAGCTCAAGGGCATGCTGACCGACCGCGACATCGTGGTGAAGGTGCTGGCCGAGGGCAAGGACCCCAGGGCACTGCACGCCTCGGAACTCGCCCAGGGCGAGGCGGTGACGATCGGCGCGGACGACGACGCCGAGGAGATCATGCGCACCATGGCGAACCACAAGGTCCGGCGCCTGCCGGTGATCGACGGCCACAAGCTCGTCGGCATCGTGGCACAGGCCGACGTGGCGAGGGCTCTGCCCAACCCGGACAGCGGCGAGCTGGTGGAAGCACTGTCCTACGACTGACCCGCCATACTCCTTCGGTGGCGTTCTTCGACATCGAAGGCTATGCACCCGTGTGGCTCTCCGGACTCGACACGATCCGGAGGGCCCACGGGAATCGTTTGCGTGAGCTGGCGGGTGAACGACTCCAGCGCGTCCACCTCACGTGGTTCGTCGAGTACGCCGAGTGGCTCTCGGACGCGCCCGTGGTGGTGGACTTCGGTGCCGAACGGCTGGAGATCACGCACTGGAAGTTCGACGAGCTCTCCCTGACCTGGAACACGATCGACCCGTACGGGAAGTCCTCATGGGACTGGGGTGATCCGGCCGAGCCCAGCCCACTCCGGTGGCGGCAGGACGTCTTTGCGGAACTGTCCGCTTTGGAGGGGCAGGTGCTCCAGGACGTCGAGCTGCTCGACTGCGCGACGCGGGACATGGCGAACGGCATGGTCGCGCTCGGTTTCGTCTTCCCGCGAGGCCGGTTCACCGTCTTCAACGCCTTGGACGAGAACGGGATCGAGTTCACCGAGCCGGATTCGTCCTATCAGAGGCATTCCCTGGCGGGCTGAAAACGGGATGCGTCGGTCATCGATCTTGGTGATAATTCCCGGCATGTCTCGGATCAAGCTGGCCGAAGCGCTCGCTCTGCGCGCCGACGTGACCAAGAAGGTGGAGGCGCTGCGCTCCCGGATCGTCGACAACGCGCGGCACCAGGAGGGCGAGGAACCGTCGGAAGACGCCTCCGCCCTGCTCGTCGAAGCCGAAACCGCGCTGGGCGAACTGGAATCGCTGATCCAGCGGATCAACCGGACCAACGCCGTGACCCCGCTCGGGGAGGGCACGATCACCGACGCGATCGCGCGCCGCGACGTCCTCCGGCTCAGGCACGGTGTCCTCACCGCGGCCGCCGACGCCGCGGCAGGCCGCAACCAGGGCGGCTACGGCCGCCAGCTCCGTTCGGAACTGCGATACCTTTCGGCGCTCCCGGTCGCGGAACTGCGATCCCGCGCGGACCGGGTCGCGGGGGAGATCCGGGTGGTCGACGTCGAGATCCAGCGCACCAACTGGGAGACCGACCTCTTGGACTGAACGTGGAAAGCAGGTAGCCCTCCGGGAAGCGGGCACAAGCCGAGGGCCGGCGGTATTCCGGCTCGCCTGGTACGTGGCGGGCAGCGTGGGGTTCGACTCCCCGATCACAACTCCGCCCAGCACGACGCACAGGTGACGGCGCAAACGGCACAGTTCATCACCACGTGCCGGTCCCGGAGGGCGAGGGTGGGTACGGGGTCTTTCCACGCATTCCCGGTGACACAGTGGTGTTCCCGACACTCTTCACCCCGCCGAGGCATGGGCGGAGCTGATCGACTCTGTGCCAAGGTGAAGAGCGGAACAACCCAAGAGCCCAGGTGGTGACCCCGGATGGCACTGAAGATCGGTTACAAGGCGTCGGCCGAGCAGTTCGGCCCGCGCGACCTCGTCGAGTACTCCGTGCTCGCCGAGCAGGTCGGGCTGGACAGCGTGATGGTCAGCGACCATTTCCAGCCCTGGCGGCACCAGGGCGGGCACGCGCCGTTCTCCTTCGCGTGGATGGCGGCGGTCGGCGAGCGCACCGAGCGGGTCGTGCTCGGCACCAGCGTGCTGACGGCGACCTTCCGCTACAACCCGGCCGTGGTGGCACAGGCGTTCGGCACCCTCGGCAGCCTGTACCCGGGCCGGGTGCTGCTCGGCGTCGGCAGCGGTGAGGCACTCAACGAGGTCGCGGTCGCCCGGATCGAGTGGCCGGCGTTCAAGGAGCGGTTCGCGCGGCTGCGCGAGGCGATCGAGCTGATGCGCAAGCTGTGGTCCGAGGAGCGCGTCACGTTCGAGGGCGAGTACTTCCAGACCACCGACGCCACCGTGTACGACCGCCCCGAGGGCGGCGTGCCCATCTACATCGCGGCCGGTGGCCCGGTGATGGCGAAGTACGTCGGCAAGCAGGGTGACGGCTTCATCTGCACCAGCGGGAAGGGGATGGAGCTCTACACCGAGAAGCTGCTGCCCGCGGTGGCGGAAGGCGCGGAGCAGGTCGGCCGCAGCACCGGCGACATCGACAAGATGATCGAGATCAAGCTGTCCTACGACCCGGATCCGGCGCAGGCGCTGGAGAACACCCGGTTCTGGGCGCCGCTCTCGCTGACGCCGGAGCAGAAGGCCGGTATCGAGGACCCGGCGGAAATGGAAAAGGCCGCGGACGCGCTGCCGATCGAGCAGGTCGCCCGCCGCTGGATCGTCACTTCCGACCCGGCGGACGCCGTCGAGCAGATCAAGCCGTACGTCGAGGCGGGCTTCAACCACCTCGTCTTCCACGGTCCCGGCCACGACCAGGAGCGGTTCCTGCGCTCGTTCTCCGAACAGGTCGTCCCGGGGCTCCGCGAACTCGGCTGACCCGGCGCGGACGGCGGCATCGCGGGAGGCGGTGCCGCCACTGGGGTCAGGCGTGTCAGGACTCGGTGACGAGCTTGCCGATCTCCTGGTCGAAGTCGAACCATTCCGGCTCGGAGCCGGCGGGCACGACGTCGTAGGTGCGGTCGAGGAACTCGGCCAGCTCCTGCGCCGGAGCTTCGAGGACAGCGCAGCCGTCGGGCGCGCTGAGCGCGAAGATCACGATCGAGGTGTCGTCGGCCGGGCTGATGATCACGTCGCCCTCACCCGATGGGGTGAGGAGGCCGTCCGCGAGGAGGTCACGGCCGAACATCCAACGCACCGTCCCGCCGCCCGAGTGGTAGGCCACCACGACGGCGTAGGGGTCTTCGGGGTCGTATTCGAGGTCGGCCCGCACGGGGAGCGGGTCCGCACCGAAAGTGCGCAGGCCGAAGACGATCGTCCCCCGGATGAGGTCGCTTTCCCTGTCCAATGCTTCAGCCCCTTACGTTCGGTTGCTGTTGATCTTCAGCTATGGATAACGCAATGTGAAGCCTTTTCGTGACCCGAGTTGACAAGGTTCACACGTTCGGCTGAGAGCTGCGTCTCATGTGCTCACTCACCGTCTTCGGTGGGCACGTGCGGTGAGCAAGCGGAAAGGCGATCAGTCGTGCAAAAGAAAGAGACTTCGCACGTGCATATTCCGATGAAGGAAATATGGGCAGCCATTTGGCGGAGTGAATCCGTATTCTTGGCGGTTTAACATCAGCACGCGTCGTTCAAATGTTTCCAGGAGACCGGCGCGGCTCAGTCCTGGACCTCGACGAGCATGATCGTTGCGGATCGGGAGGGAGCGGTAATGGGCGTACGAATCACCGTCGTCATTCCCAAGGAAGACCTCGCGCGGCGGGAAACGAATCAAGGGCCAGGCGGGCGGACGATGCCCGGACGTGTTTCTTCTCCGCCGGGTTTCGGGATCGCGCCGGCGGTGCCCCGCGTCCAGGGGTGTCGCCGTGATTGACCGGCTCCCGATGCGCGTCGGGCAGGCCGACGTCGACCGGCTGGAGAGCGTCATCGCCGCGCTCCGGGCGCGTGACTACCGGGAAGGCGGCGGGTCCTGCCGGGAACTGCTGCGCGTGCTGGAGCCGTACGGTGCCGCGCTGCGGCGAGGGATGATGTCCGACCCGCTGGCCCGGCGGCTGGCAGGCGTGGTCGCGGACCTGCACAACCTGAAGGGCTGGACGGAGTTCGACTCGGGTCGCCCGGTGCGGGCGGAGCGGCATTTCCGTCGCGCGCTCGACCTCGCGGCGGAGGCGGGTGACGACGACCTCCTCGCCAACATCCGCTACCGGCTCGGCCGGATGTACCTGCATCATCGGTCGCCGACGGAGGCGCTCGAGCAGTTCGGTCAGGGACAGGTCGCGGCACGCCGCGCCGGACGGCCGTTGTCGCAGGCGATCCTGTCGGCGAACGAGGCGTGGGCCTATGCGCTGCTCGGGGACGTCCGCCAGGCGCTCGACAAGATTTCCCTTGCCCCGGAACAATTCGCGGACTCCGCCGACGACGCCGTCCCGTCGTGGTCGGCCTTCTTCACGGCCAACGACCTGGCCGCGATGATCGGCACGGTGCGCACCGAACTCGCCAGGCTCGTCGACGTCCGCCACAGCCGGAAGGCCATTCCCGCGCTCACCGACGCCATCGAGGGCTATGGGCCGGACATGGTGCGCAGCCGGTCGCTGACGATGATCTGGCTCGCGGTCGACCACGCGCTGGAGGGTGATCTCGACCGGGCGGCGGAGGTCGGTTTCGCCGCGATGGACATCGCGGACGGAATCCGTTCCGCGCGGACGCGAGATCGTCTACGGCCACTGTCGGAAAGTCTGCGGAAGCGGGTGGGCGATATTAACGCGCGAGATATCCTTGACCGGATCGCAACATTTCGTGCCAGTGCCTGAGTGCCGGAGAATGAGTGTGGGAACGACCGGATCAATTCTGCCGGGCGTAGGCTCGCGGGTATGAAACGGACTTCGTTCGCGCAGTGGCCGTGTTCGATCGCGCGCACCATGGACCTGCTCGGCGACTGGTGGACGCCGCTGGTCCTGCGGGAGGCGTTCTACGGGATCCGCAGGTTCGACGAGTTCCAGCAGCAGCTCGGTATCGCGCGGAACACCCTCGCCGACCGGCTGCGCCGCCTGGTCGCGGAAGGGTTGCTGGAAAAGCGCGCCTACCAGGCCGACCCCGTCCGTTACGACTACGTGCTGACCGAGAAGGGCTCGGATTTCTACGGGGTGCTCGCCGCCATGTCGCGCTGGGGCGACCGCTGGCTCTCCGGGGACGACGGGCCGCCGATCGCGCTCCACCACGAGACCTGCGGGCACGACACTCACGCGGAGGTCGTCTGCGCGCACTGCGCCCGGCCGCTCACCGCCGAGAACACGCGGGCCCGGCTCGGCAGCGGCTACCCGCCGAAGCTCGCGAGCCGCCCTGACGTCGTACGCCGATTCGCCCCGCAAGAGGATTTGACAACGTAAGTTCATCTACGCAACTATCGAGGTCACGGGCATGGGAGGGTGACCACGATGGAGTGGACGGGCGCGAAGTACGCCGACAAGCCGACGGTCGAGGTGCAGGCGTGGGTCGACGCCGTTCCGGAGCGGGTCTGGTCGATCGTGTCCGATGTACGGCTTATGCCCGCAATGAGCCGGGAACTCCAATCGGCCGAATGGTGCGACGGCGCGGCCGGCGAAGCCGCGGTCGGCAGGCGGTTCGTCGGCCACAGCAGGCACGACGCGTTCGGCGAATGGGAGACGACGTCGTATGTCGTCGAATGTGAGGCGCCGCGTGTCTTCGCCTGGGCGGTGCAGGACCCCGAAACGCCGACCGCGGTGTGGCGCTTCACGCTGGAGCCCGAGAACGGCGGGACGAAGCTCCGGCAATGGATGCAGATGGGGCCGGGACGGTCCGGTCTCTCGCTGGCCATCGACCAGATGCCGGACAAGGAGGAGAAGATCGTCTTCGTCCGGCTGCGCGAGTTCGAGAACGCGATGACCGGGACCCTCGCCGCGATCAAGGAGCGCGCCGAGGCGGACGGCGCGTGATGCGGACGGCGACCACGGTCGAGGCGTCCCGCGGCCGGCGGGAGACGCTGGATTTCGTGCTGGAGGCCGAAAAGCTCGGTCTCGACGAGTGCTGGGTCGCCGAGGCCTGGGGTTCGGACGCGCCGTCCGTGCTCGGCTATCTCGCCGCGCGGACCGAGCGGATCCGGCTCGGCTCGGGCATCATCCAGCTCGGCACCCGGACCCCGGTGGCGATCGCGCAGACCGCGCTGACCCTCTCGGAGCTTTCCGGCGGCCGGTTCGCCCTCGGGCTCGGCGCGTCGGGACCGCAGGTGATCGAGGGGCTCCACGGGGTTCCGTTCGCGCGGCCGCTGACGCGGATGCGGGAAACGGTCGCGATCATCCGCCAGGCGTTCGCGGGGGAGAAGATCTCGTTCTCCGGCAAGGTATTCGAGATCCCGCTGCCGGGGGAGAGCAAGCCGATGCGGCTGTCGACGGCGCCGAATCCGGATATCCCGATCCATCTGGCCACGCTCTCGCCGAAGCTGCTGGAGCTGACCGGTGAGATCGCGGACGGCTGGCTGGGCACCAGTTTCGTCCCCGAGGGGGCGCAGGCCTATTTCTCACATCTCGACGCCGGCCTCGCGAAGGCGGGCCGATCGCGCGCGGACCTCGAAGTCTGCCAAGGTGCCGAGGTCGCCTTCGCCGCGGACGAGGACGAGTTGCGCGGGACGGTCGCGGCCCGCAAGCCCGAACTCGCGTTCAGCCTCGGCGGGATGGGTTCGGCGAAGACGAACTTCTACAACAACGCCTACAGCAGGCAAGGCTGGGCCGAAGCGGCCGCGGCGGTGCGGGAGCGATGGCAGGCGGGCGACAGGGAGGGCGCCGCCGCATCGGTGACCGACGAGATGGTGCTCGGCACGACACTGATCGGCACCGAACCGATGGTCGCCGAACGGCTGCGCGTCTGGCGGGACGCCGGGGTCGACACGGTCCGGCTGTACCCGGCGGGGGAGACGGTCGCCGACCGGCTCACCACTCTCGGCCGGGCGCTGGATCTAGTCCGTGCGTTGGGCTGAATGTCCGCGCCGGTTGAGGTGACCGGCCGAGCGCGGCGGGTCCCGCCTGCTCCAAGCGGGTAGAACTTGTTTCACTTTTTCGGCCGGCTGGAGAACATGACCTCGCTCGATCCCCACGCGAGGAGGATTCATGGGTCCCGATTCCGGTCTGTCCCGGCGCCAGGTCCTGCTCGGCACCGGGCTCGCGCTCGCTTCGGGACTGCCGTTCGCCGGGGCGGCTTCGGCCGCCTCCACGGTGCTCGGTGAGTACGACGTCGTCGTGGTCGGGGCGGGCGCGGCGGGGATGACCGCCGCGCTGACCGCGGCGAAACGCGGCCTCAGCTGCGTAGTGCTGGAGAAGGCGGCGAAGTTCGGTGGTTCGGCCGCCCGGTCCGGGGCGGGGATCTGGATTCCGTGCAATCCGGTGCTCGCCGAGGCCGGCGTCCGCGACACCCCGGAACAGGCCGCACGGTACTTGGCCGCCGTGGTCGGCCCGTCGATCCCCGCCTCGCGTCAGGAGGCCTTCCTCGCCAACGGGCCGGCGATGCTGTCCTTCGTGATGGCCAACAGCCCGCTGCGGTTCCGCTGGATGGAGGGCTACAGCGACTACTACCCGGAGCTGCCCGGCGGGATGCCCGGCGGCCGCTCGATCGAGCCCGATCAGCTCGACGGGAACGTCCTCGGCGCCGAACTGGCCAATCTGAACCCGCCCTACCTCGCCACGCCCGCGGGGATGGTCGTCTTCAGCGCCGACTACAAGTGGCTCGCGCTGGCCGCGGTCAACCCGAAGGGCGCCGCGGTGGTGGCCGCCTGCCTCGCGCGCGGCACGGCCGCCGCGCTGGCCGGGCAGAAACCGCTCACCATGGGTCAGTCGCTGGCCGCGGGACTGCGGGCCGGATTGCAGCGCGCCGGGGTCCCGGTCTGGCTGAACACGCCCCTGACCGATCTCGTCATCGAGAACGGGAAGGTCACCGGCGTGACCGTCGCGGCGGGCGTGGTGAAAGCCCGGCGCGGCGTCATCGTCGGTTCCGGCGGGTTCGAGCACAACGCCGCCATGCGGGCGGAATACCAGCGCCAGCCGATCGGTACACAATGGACTGTCGGCGCCCGGTCGAACACCGGGGACGGGATCCTGGCGGGTAAGCGTGCCGGAGCGGCCCTGGACCTGATGGACGACGCCTGGTGGGGACCGGCGATCCCGCTCCCCGGCGAACCGTACTTCTGCCTCGCCGAGCGGACCCTGCCCGGCGGGCTGATGGTGGACGCGGCAGGCAAGCGATTCGTCAACGAAGCGGCGCCCTACAGCGACGTCGTGCACACGATGTACGACCGGAACCCGACGTCGCCCACCATTCCCGCGTGGCTGGTCGTCGACCAGCACTACCGCAACCGGTATCTCTTCCGTGACGTCGCGCCGCTGTTGCCGTTTCCCGACGAGTGGTACTCGGCGGGGGCGGTCAAGAAGGCGTGGACCGTGGAGTCGCTCGGCAGCGCGATCGGTGTCCCGCCGCAGGCGTTGCGGGCCACGGTCAACCGGTTCAACGGGCAGGCTCTGTCCGGTGTGGACAGTGACTTCCGCAGGGGCGCCAGCGCTTACGACCACTACTACACCGATCCGTACGTTCTGCCGAACTCGTGCCTCGCGCCGCTTTGGGAGCCGCCCTTCTACGCCTTCAAGATCGTCCCGGGCGACCTCGGCACCAAGGGCGGGATGCGCACCGACGCGCGGGCGCGGGTCCTGCGGGCGGACGGCTCGGTCATCCCCGGCCTGTACGCCGCCGGGAACGCCAGCGCGGCGGTGATGGGCAACAGTTACGCGGGAGCGGGATCGACGATCGGCCCGGCGATGACCTTCGGGTATGTCGCGGCGAACGATCTCGCGGATCAGCCTGGCTGAGGCGCCGGAGTGAGGACGCGGTCGGCGAGCTTGAGCCGTGAAACGGCGATGACGAGCACGAAAGCGATGAGCGCGGCGACGGTCCGGACGACGTTGTAGGTCTCCCACTGATCGAGGATCGCCGCGTGGTCGGCCGGTGCCGAGGTGGTCGCCCAGACCTTGATCCGGCCGTTGATGGGCACGTTCCCGAAGCGGGTGACCAGAAACGACGTCACGACCAGGGCCACGGCCACGCCGGCCAGCTGCCGCGGCCGCCCTCGGCTCAGGAAGGCGAGCGTGAGTGAGCTGATCGCCGCGAGCGCCATCGCGGTCTGCATGACGACGCCGTTCCGCTGCATCAGCGCCGTGTGGAAGGTCAGCCGCACGTCGAGCGGGACGACGTCGAAAGTGGCGGCGACGTTGACCGCGCCGTAGCCGAACGCCCCCGCGAGCAGACCTGTCGACAAAAGGGCGACACCGGTGACGAGACCCGACATTATCTTTGACATGCTGTCAAACATAGCGGCCTGGGTTAGGGTTGACAACATGTCCGAGCTAGCCGAGGGGCGGCAGAGGCGACGGCGGACCGACGCCGATCGCAGTGTCGCTTCGATCCTCGCCGCGGCCAAGGAAGTCCTAGGCACACAAGCCCATGCGAGCGTCGAGGACATCGCGAGAGCGGCTGGGGTGAGCAGACAGACCGTCTACGCGCACTTCAAGACCCGCGAGGCGCTCCTGAGCGCGGTGATCGACGCGGTGTCCGAGGAGGCCGCGAACGAGATGGACGCCGCGCGGCTCGACGAGGGGCCCGCCGCCGACGCCATGCTGCGCCTGCTCGACGTCGGCTGGAGGATGTTCCGGCGCTACCCGCTCCTGCCCGCCGGCGCCGCCGAAGAGAACGATCCCGAAGCCGACCGGGACCGGCATTCGGCGGTGGCCGATCATCTGGACCGGCTGCTCACCAGGGGCAAGGTGTCGGGTGAGTTCGACCAGGGCCTCGCGAATCCCTGGCTCGTCAACGCGATCGTGGCGCTCGGCCACGCCGCCGGCCACGCCGTCGACGCGCAGCAGCTGACGCTCGAAGACGGCGTCGACGCGCTTGCCGAGAGCGTCCTGCGGCTTTGTGGTGCCGCTCGGCGGGACTGACGGACACGGAACGCCCCGAAGCGCTCACGGCCGGTTCCGCACCCGTTAAGGTGAGGCGTTCGCGTGGCATCAAGGGCTGGGGGGTCCGCCATGATCATCAAACGTGCCTATCACCACGGGGATCTTCGTCGTGCGCTCGTCCTCGCCGCACGGGAACTTCTCGTCGAACGAGGTCCGGAGGGGGTGAGCCTGCGCGCCGCGGTCGCGAAGGTGGGTGCGTCCACCGCGGCGCCGTACCGGCATTTCCGCGACAAGGACGCGCTGCTGGTGGCGGTCGCGTTGGAGGGGCACGCCGAAGTGCAGGACCGCCTGCGGGCCTGCGGCGCCGGGACGGTGACCGCGCTCGGACGGTCCTACCTCGGCTTCGCCCTGGATAATCCGGCGCTGTACCGGCTGATGGCGGGCGCCGGGATCGGTGACCGCGCCGCGTACCCGGAACTGGCCGAGGCGCACCGGGTGACCTGTGCGTTGCTGGCCGACCGGGTGGGGGAGCGGAACGATCCGGGTGGTTTCGCGGTCACGCTCTGGTGCCTGCTCCACGGGCTGGCCACGCTCGTGATCGACGGCCACGTCGAGCGCGACGCCGCGGTCGCCGAGGCCGAGCGCAGCCTCGGGCTCCTGGTCCACTAGACGGGGGCGTGGTGCGCACTGAAGGGGGCACTGTGTGGATTTTGGGGCGTTGGATGACCAGAAATCCACACAGTGCCCGCGTGACCGGTCCGGTCGCGACGCTCAGGAGACCGGAGAGGCCACAAGTCGTGGGTGGCCCGACTACGCATCTGGGCGACCGTTTGTTCCGCGAGCCCGGTTTCGCGCGTGGCCACGTNGTCTTGACGATGTCGGGGTCCGGGCCACCCACGACCCACGGTTCAGCCGATGGACGGGATGAAGGTCGGCAGCCGCCGGACCTTCGTGTCCTGCTCGAAGGCATAGGCGATGGCCAGCAGCGACGGTTCGCTGAACCGCCCGCCCATGATCGACAGACCCAGTGGCAACGGTCCGGCGTACGCCATCGGAACGGTCAGGTTGGCGTAGCCCGACACGGCCGCCGGGCCGGACGAGTCGATCAACAGCGCGCCGTCACCGACACCGAGCTGTGTCTTCCACGCGGCGTTGTTCGTCGGCGCCACGATCGCGTCGAGCTTCTCGCCGCGCAGTGTTTCGTCGAGGCCCCGCCGGGCGGCGCTCGTCGCGGCTTCCCGCATCGCGCGATACGCCGGATCGGTGAGATCGCCGGTGGTCGCCTGGGACCGGTCCCACAGGTTGTGGGTCCAGTACGGCATTTCGACCGCCGCGTGGTCCAGGTTGTACTGGATCAGCCCCGCCAGGTCGGCGGGGTGCTTGCCGCCGGTGGAAGCGAGGTAGGCGTTGATGTCGTGCTTGAACTCGGTCCTGATCGCGGGGAACTCGTTGGCCGCGATGACGTCCAGATAGGGGATGGTGATCTCGACCGTGGTCGCGCCGAGCTTCCGGAGCCTGCTCAGCGCCTGCTCGAACGCCGCCTTCGTCGTGTCGTCCGGCGTGTAGACCTCGCGCCAAACTCCGATGCGTTTCCCGTGCAAAGCGTGGGGGCGCAGGAATCGCGTGTAGTCGTCGAGTGACTGCCGGGCGGCGTCGACGGTGATCGGGTCACGACGGTCGGCCCCGTTGAGCGCCGCGAGCAGGATCGCGGCGTCGACCACGTTGCGTGCCATCGGACCCGCCGTGTCCTGCTGTTTCGACACCGGCACGATCCCGCTGCGGCTGACGAGCCCAAGGCTCGGCTTGACCCCGACGATGCCGTTGGCGCCGGACGGGCAGGAGATCGAACCGTCCGTCTCGGTCCCGACGGCGACGGTCGCCAGGTGCGCGGCGACGGCCACACCCGAGCCGGACGAGGAGCCGCACGGGTTGCGGTCGAGAACGTAGGGGTTGGCGGTCTGCCCGGCGAGCGGGCTCCAGCCGTTCGACGAGCTCGTGGAGCGGTAACTCGACCACTCCGACAGGTTGGCCTTGCCGAGGATGACCGCTCCGGCCTCGCGCAGGTTTTCGACCACTCCGGCGTCGCGGTAGGGGCGGGATTCCAGCAGTGCTGTCGAGCCCGCCGTGGTCGGCTGGCGGTCCGCGGTGTCGATGTTGTCCTTGAGCAGCACCGGAATACCGTCCATGGGGCCCTTCGACCGGTGCCGGTGCCGTCGTACGTCACTCTCCGCGGCGAGCCGTAGCGCATCCGGGTTCGTGGTGAGCACCGCGTGGAGCGTCGGGTTCAGTTTGCGGATCCGCTGCAGGTAGAAGGCGGTCAGCTGGACCGAGGACAGCCGTCCGGAGCGCATCGCCCGCTGCAGATCGGGGATCGTCGCCCGCTCCAGGTCGATCCCGGCCACCACGGGGCGGCCGGAAGACCCCGTGGCCCATGCCGGGACGGCCGTGGTGGCCGACGCCGCCGACGCCATGACGAGAAACGTGGCCACGGCCGCGCCACGTCTTTTCCAGGAATGTCTTTTCAAGGAATTCCCTCCTGTTCGAAAGAATTCCTGAACAGTACGTGCGCGGCACCGGTTCGGAACCGGCCCCGAAAAGCGGGGAACGGTGAATTGATCGCCGCGCGGTCGCCGGTCCGGTACGCGATCGGTCACGCAAACAGCCTGCTGGGCAAGGGTGATCATGATTTCGGCACTGGGTGGCGCCGGTCGCGGACGCACGGTGAGGGGGTATCGGTGATTTCGTCGGAAATATTCCGCCTGCTTTCGGCGGGGCATCCGGTTCCGCGTTGATCGCGGATTGTTCGCGGTTCGCCGATCATCCGGCCCGGTTCGGTCGTGAACATTCCGCGAGCGCGGCGCCGAAGGAGCGTGCGGTGCTCGTCAGCCCGGCCACCGCGGATACCGGGTCGCGGCGGGCGGGCAGGACGGCGGCGAGTGCCGCGCCGACCCGGCCGTCCGGGGTCCTGATGCCGACGGCCGCGCAGCAGAGTCCTTCCGTGATCGTCTCCGTTTCGGCCGCGTACCCGGCCGCGCGGATCTCCAGCGCGTCCGTGTCCGGTTCGGCGAGCGCGGGGTGATGAGCCGCGAGGAGCCGTCCGGCGGCGGTGCCCGGCGGAAGCGGGCGGCCCGGCCACACGGGGACGTCGTCGGCGGGGAGGACGGCGCCCGCGGCGACCAGCGCGCGACCTTCCCTGGGGACCACGAGCACCAGGCTCGCGCGCATCCGCGCCGAAAGCGACGGCAGCCGCTCCTTGGCCAGACCCCGGAGTTCGGGCAGCCAGAACCGCCCGAGACGGAACACCCGCGAACCGATCCGGTAGCCGCGGCCCGCCCGCTCGACCGCGCCCAGGTCGGCCAGCTGGTCCAGAAGCCGGTGCACGGTGGTCTTCGGCAGCCCTGTGGCCCGCACGAGCTGGGTCAGCCCGGCCTGCCCGCCGTGTTCGTCGAGCGCTTCGAGCAACGCGAACGCGCCTTCGAGCACGCCGCGTCCGCCGATGGGTTCCCGCATCGCCCCCCTTTCCCGGAAAAAGGTCACACCGGAGAAGTAAAGTGCGCCCCCGGCAGGCCGGGATACGAACTTTCGGGCAGCCGATGGGGTGATGTTCCGCTGAACGGCCCCTCCGTCGACGTGACCGACACCGCGTCGCGAACCACCCTGCCGGGTCCTGCCTCCCGGCGCGTTCCTGGCATGCTGGCAAGGTTCGCGCGAACACCACAGCTCCAGGGGGACGTCGATAATGGAGGAGATCCGCCGCCTCGCCGACCGGTTCGATCTCATCGAGCCCGTCGGCGGTGGCTCCATGGGCACCGTGTGGCGGGCGCGCGACGAGAACCTGGAGCGCACGGTCGCGGTCAAGGAACTCCTTCTGCCGCACGGAGCCGGTGAGCAGAAGGCCGACGAGGCCAAGAACCGCGCGCTGCGCGAGGCGCGGATCGCCGCGCGGCTGGTGCATCCGCACGCCATCACCGTCTTCGGCGTGATCGACGAGCAGGACCGCCCGTGGATCATCATGGAGTACCTGCCTTCGACCAGTCTCGCGGACAAACTGCGCGAAGGGCCGATGGAGGTCGACGACGTCATCCGCCTCGGCATCCAGCTGTGCTCGGCGCTGGCGGCCGCGCACCGGGCGGGCATCGTCCACCGCGACATCAAGCCCGGCAACGTCCTGCTCGGCCACGACGACACCGTCAAGATCACCGACTTCGGGATCTCGCGGGCGATGGGCGACGTCCAGCTCACCGCGACCGGCGAGATCTCCGGGACACCGGCGTTCCTGGCGCCGGAGGTGGCCCGCGGCGAGGACGCCACGTCCGCCTCCGACGTGTTCTCGCTCGGCGCGACGCTCTACACCGCCCTCGAAGGCGGCACGCCGTACGGCACGGCCGAGAACCCGATCGCGTTGCTGTACCGCGCGTCGAGCGGCGAGATCACCCCGCCGACCAAATCGGGGATCCTGACGCCGCTGCTGAACCGGCTCCTCGACGTCCGGCCGGACAGCAGGCCGACGATGGCCGAGACCGAGCGGGAGTTGCGGGCGCTCGCGGCGGGGGAGCCGACGACGCTCGTCGCCGAAGAACCGCCGCCGAAGGCGCGCAAGGGAATGCTGATCGGCGTGATCGCCGTGTTCCTCGTGCTCGCGGCGGCCGCCGCCGCGGCCGTGGTCGTGGTGCTCAGCCGCGACGAGGAGACCCCGTCCGGCCAGGCGCCGCCGCCCTCCCCGTCGCAGTCCGCCGTCCCGACCACGTCGGAGCCGGTCGCGCCGCCGCCATCGCCGTCGTCCGCGCCGCCCTCGACACCGTCTTCGTCGTCTTCGTCCGCGCCGCCTCCGGCGCAGACGCCGGGTCAGGCGCTCGCGGCGTACTACGCGCTCATCCCGGGGAACCTCCAGGCGGGGTTCGCGACGTTGAGCGACAACTTCAAGCAGAAAAGGAACCAGAGCTTCGAGCGGTATTCGAACTACTGGAAGCAGTTCAGCGCGGTGACCGTGTCGAACGTGACCGAATCCGGCAACACGGTGACGGCGACGCTCACCTACGTGCGGGCCTCTGGCGGGACCACGACGGAGCGGGAGACCTTCGTCCTGGTCCAGCAGGGCGGCCGGTACCTCATCGACTCCCAGCGGGCAGGCTGAGTTTCCCGGCGAGGCGCTGAAGCCATGCCTCGACCTCGTCGGGGGAGCGGTCCGGGAGGCCGAAGATCGTCTCGGTGACCCCGGCCGCCTCCAGCTTGGCCAGGTTCTCCGGATCCGGGCGGACGCCGAGCGCCGAGATCTCCGGTTCGCCGGCGCGGCCCGCTTCGCGCCAGATCTCGCGCAGCCGCCGGGCTTTGTCCTCGATGTCCGTGTCGCCGGGCGTGGTGAGCCAGCCGTCGGCCGACTTCGCGATCCAGCGGAACGTCTTCTCCGTGCCGCCGGCGCCGACGATGACGGGGATATGCGCTTGAGCCGGTTTCGGCCATGCCCAGCTGGCGCCGAACGAGACGAACTCTCCCTCGTACGAGGCTTCGTCCTGTGTCCAGAGCGCGCGCATCGCTTCCAGGTACTCGCGCAGGACCGTTCGCCGTTTGCCGCCGGGGACGCCGTGATCGGCCAGTTCGTCGACGTTCCAGCCGAAGCCGACGCCGAGGGTGACCCGCCCGGCCGAGAGGTGATCGAGACTGGCGATCGTCTTCGCCAGCGTGATCGGGTCGCTCTCGACCGGGAGGGCCACCGCCGTCGCGAGCCGGATCCGGGTGGTCACCGACGCTGCGGTCGCCAGCGCGACCCACGGGTCCAGCGTCCGCAGGTAACGGTCGTCGGGCAGCGACGAGTCGCCGGTGCGCGGATGTGGTGCCTCCCGTTTGACCGGGATATGCGTGTGTTCCGGCACGTGGAAGGTGTCGAAGCCCGCGGCTTCGGCCGCCCGCGCGGCGGCCGCCGGGCTGATACCCCGGTCACTGGTGAACAGCACTATCCCGTGTCTCACATCCGGTCACGCTATTAGAACGTGTTTCAGTTCGCAACCGTGGAGTGCAGGGTGACCGGCAATGCGTTCAGCCGCCAGGTGCCCGGGTCCGGGATCCGCAGCAGGCCGTCGGCGAGGGCGAGATCGGGGAACCTGCGCAGCAGGGCGGTCAGCGCGACCTCGGCCTGAACCTTGGCCAGGGAAGCGCCGAGACAGAAGTGCGGCCCATGGGCGAAGGCGAGATGCCAGGCGGGCCCCGCCGCGCGCCGGATGTCGAAGACGTCCGGGTCTCCGAACGCCCTCGGGTCCCGGTTCGCCGCCGCGATCGCGACGGTAACAGGTTCTCCTTTGGGGACGACGACATCGCCGATCCGGACGTCCGTGGTGGCGAATCGGGGGATCGTCAGCAGTTGCGGGCTCTGCCAGCGCATCACTTCCTCGACCGCACCGGGCATGAGCGCCGGGTCCTCGCGGAGCTCGGCCAGCTGTGTGGGGTGGGAGAGCAGGATTTCGACGGCGTTGGCGATGAGGTTTCCGGGCACCTGGCCACCCAGTACGAGTTGCCAGACCAGGGCGACCAGTTCGGTTTCGCTGAGCCGGTCGCCGTCTTCGGCCTGGATCCGGAGCAGTTGCGAGACGACGTCCTCGCCCGCGTCGAGTTTCCGGTCCGCGATGGCGGCGAGCGCGCCCTCGACGATCCCGGGGACCGCTTTCGCGAGTCCCGCGCCGTCGCCTGCCGAGACCAGGGCGCCGTATTCGCGCCACCGCGGGCGGTCGGCCGCGGGGATGCCGACCAGTGCGCAGATCACGTCGACCGGCAGTGGACGCGCGAAGGCGGTGACCAGGTCGATCCGGTCTTGCCCGGCGAGTTCGTCGAGGAGGTCGTCCACGAGCCGCTCGATCCCCGGGCGGAGGGCGGCGGCCTTGCGCGGGGTGAACGCGGGGGCGACGAGCCGCCGGAGCCGGAGGTGTTCCGGGCCCTCGACCTCCTGCATCGTCCGCATGTACGGGCGGCAGTGGTCGGGGATGTCCATCCGCTGGTAGCTGTTCGCGCTCAGGGTGAACCTCGGGTCGCTCAGCATTTTCCGCGCCTCTTCGTGGCGCAGCACCGCCCACATCGAGAACCCGGGTGCGCTGAGTTTGGCGATCGGGGAGCGCTCACGGATCGGTCCGTAGGCGGTGAACGGGTCGCGCAGGACCTCGGGGTCGGTCAGGAGGATCTCGGGAACGTCGGTCAAGGTGGCTCTCCCAGTTCGAATGTTCAAATCAGATGTTCTCATCATCTGAATGGTCAAGGTATCTTGATCCGGGTCCAAGGGCAACGTGCCGGCAGACGGGAGGCCGATGGTCCGGCTGAGCAGGGCGGAGACGCAGGAGCGCAATCGCGCGAAGGTGCTGGCCGCCGCGCGTGACGAGTTCGCGGAACAGGGCTTCCGGGACGCCAAGATCGACGTCATCGCCGAGCGGGCTGAGCTCACCCGCGGCGCGGTCTACTCGAACTTCCCCGGAAAACGTGCGCTGTACTTCGCCGTTCTGGCCGAGCTGGCCGAGCAGGCCGCGGGGGCGCCGCACGCGGTGCCCGGCGAGACGCTCGAGGGCGCGCTGGGCGCACTGGCCAGGTCGAGAGTGGCCGCATTTCCCTTGGACGACGATCAGGCCGGCCTCGCGCGCGACCTGATGCCGGAAGTACTCGCGGACGAGCGCGTCCGGCGGCCGTTCGCTCAGCTGGTTAAGCTCAACGGCCTCCTGCTGGGGCTCGCGCTGGAGCGGCTCGACCCGCCGGAGCGGCCGCCGGGGTCGCCGATTCCGCGCCGGGTCCGGCTCGCGGAGACCGTGCTGACCACCCTGCACGGCGCCGGCCAGTTGGCGGCCGCCGCGCCGGGGCTCGTCGAACCCTTCGACGTCGTGAGCGCCTGCGAACGGCTGGCGGGGCTGGCCTTCAACGATTGGTGGACGCCGCCGGTGATCGCGCCCGCGGCACAGGCGGCCGACCGGCCTTGGTCACCGCCCGGGGCCGTCGATCTCGTGCGCGCCGAATCCTTCGTACCCGCCGACGGCGTGGTCGTGGTTCTGGGCACGCACCGGCTGGCCGCCGCGGAAGAGGCCGTCCGGGCCTCCGGCGGCGAAGTCACCGTCGTCGTCGTGACCAGTGAGCCCGCCGAGCTGGTGCCGCTGACCCGGCTGATCGTCGCGGAAGTGTGCGGCGGTCTGCGGCAGGCCTTCCCGGAACCATTCCGGCCGCGACTGCGCGTGGTGTGCGACGCGACCGGGACGCTGGCGGCGGCCGCGGGGGTGCTCGCGGTCAGCGACGAGACCGAAGTCGCGATCCGCGTCGAACGAGGCCGGATCGTCGCCACGGCGGACGGGCGCGGCGCGGGTCACGCCGTCTCGGGCGAAGTGTCCCGTGTGGACAGCGCCTAGACGATGTCGGTGTGCCGGATCCGGTACACCTGCAGGCGAAGCCCGTAGTACTTGTCGGTTTCCCCGACCCAGATCATCCCGAGCCGTTTCGCGGTCGCGATGGCACGCACGTTGCTCGGCCGCGCGACGGCGAAGAGTTCGTCCGTGTCCTGAGTGAACGCCCAGCCGATCAGCGCGCGGGCGGCCTCGGAGGCGTAACCCTCGCCCCAGGCGTCCGGATGCAGCTGCCAGCTGATCTCCAGGTCCTCTTCGTACGGTGGCAGCAGATGGATGCCCAGCCCGCCGACGACCAGGCCGTCCTCCTTGCGCTGCACCGCCCATCTCCCGCGCGGCGGCACGAGATTCGGCTGCGCCTGTTGCCAGGCCTGCAGAACCGAACGCATTGCGGCGGCGTCGGTCACCCGGTCCATCGCCGGGGTGAGCCACCGGGTCACGTCGGTGGTGCCGTAGATCGCCAGCGCGGCTTCGGTGTCGTCCTCGGACCAATCACGGACGACGAGCCTTTCGGTGGTCAAGTCCATGACAGAACGTTACGCGCACCGGCGGGGCCGTGGGGTATCCGGATCATGACAACTCGGCAACCCGGCGTACCTTGGCCTCATGCGTGCCGACGCCACGACGACCCCCGAACAGGCCTGCCCGATCGCCCCGGTTGTCGACCTCGTCTTCAGCCGCTGGACCACGCCGATCCTGTGGGCGCTCAACGAATTCGGCAGGCAGCGGTTCGTCGAACTCGAGCGGCGCATCGGTTCGATCACGCCGAAGGTGCTGACGCAACGGCTGCGGCAACTGGAACGCGACGGCCTGCTGACCCGGACCTATCACGCCGAGGTGCCGCCCCGGGTCGAGTACGAGATCAGCGACCTCGGCCGGAGCCTGGCGCCGCTTTTCGCGACCCTCGCGGACTGGTCGACGGAGAACCTGCCGAAGGTGGAAGAGGCCCGGTCGGCCTACGATTCCGCCTCCTGAGCCGGCTCTGTCGCTTCCCTCCCCCGCAAGTAGGCGACTAATTGCGGCGGGCGCTTTCTTGACCGATCGGTCCAGATGCGGTTAGGCTTCTCTTCGTGTCCCGGGTGAAGGAATTCGACGTCGACGCGGCCTGCGAAGCCGCGCTGGAACTGTTCTGGCGGCAGGGGTACGAGGCCACCTCGGTCAGCGACTTGGTCGCCGAACTCGGCATCGGCAAGGCGAGTCTCTACGCCACGTTCGGCACCAAGCACGAGCTGTACCTGACGGCCTTGAACCGCTACATCGCCAGGGGTAACGAGCGGTTCGTCGAGGACTTCGCCGGGCCGGGCCCGGCGCTCGCGGGCGTGCGACGGCTCATCGACCGGTATCTCGCCGAAATACTGGGCGAATCGGGGCGTAAAGGCTGTTTCGTGGTCAACGCCGCCATGGAGATGATGCCGAAGGATCCCGAGGTCGCGCGGGTGGTCGAGCGCAGCTGGGACGCGCTCGAACTGGCCGTGCGGATGGCGTTGAGCCGCGCGAAGGCTCAGGGCGAACTCGACGCCGCCGCGGATCCGGAGGAGCTCGCCGGTTTCCTGCTCACCGTTCTGCAGGGCATGCGGGTGCTGGGCAAGGGGCCGGATCCCGCGGCGCGGGTCAGGGCTACCGCGAAGCAGGCCATCGCGGTACTCGACGCCGCTCGCCAACACTAATAATGGAACGATCGGACCAGAAAGTGGTTACTACTGTGGGGAAGCGATTCAGCGGCAAGGTCGTCCTGGTCACCGGAGGCGGTTCCGGGATCGGCCGCGCCACGGCGGCGGCGTTCGCGCGTGAAGGCGCTCAGGTCGTCGTTTCCGGGCGGGACGGCGAAAAGCTCCGTCAGACGGTGAAGGAGATCGAGGCCGACGGCGGAACCGCCGACGCGGTGACCGCCGACGTGAGCGCCGGTCCCGAAGTCGAGCGTCTCGTCGCCGAGACCGTGCGCCGGCACGGCAAACTCGACATCGCCTTCAACAACGCGGGCATCCTCGGCAGTCCCGCGCCGACGGCGGATCTGGACGAAGAGGGCTTCGACGCCGTCGTGCGGACGAATCTCACGGGCACGTGGCTGTCGATGAAGCACGAGATCGCTCAGATGCGGGCGGGCGGCGGGGGAGTCATCGTCAACATGTCTTCCAACATCGGCTCGCACTACCGTCTGCCGGGAATGGCCGCCTACGCCGCTTCGAAGGCCGCCGTGGACGTGCTGACGCGCACCGCCGCCCGCGACCACATCGGCGAGGGTATCCGGATCAACGCGGTCAGCCCCGGCGCCACCGACACCGGGATGTCGTTCCGGCCCGGCGAATCCGAGGCCGACCGCGCGGAACGGCTCGGTTCGGTCATTCCGCTCGGCCGGATCGGTGCGGTCGAGGAGATCGCCGCGGCGGTGCTCTGGCTGGCTTCGGACGAGTCCTCGTACGTCGTGGGTCACGACATCGTCCTCGACGGTGGCGCCAGCGCCTGATCTGATCTCAGCGGCGCGAAGGCAGCATTTCCTGCATCTTCGTCTTGATCCCCTGCGCCACCAGGTGCCAGGCGTCGGGCTCACCCTTCAGGACCGCTTCGGTCAGCGCCTTCACCTGCTCGAAGGTGGCGTGCGGCGGAATCGGCGGCACCTCGGGATCGCAGCGGACGTCCAGTACGGTCGGCACGTTGGTCGACAGCGCGACGTCCCACGCTTCACCGAGCCGGGCGGGATCGTCGACGGCGATCCCGCCCAGGCCGATCTCCAGCGCGAAGTCCGAATAGGACACTTCCGGCAAGGTCTGCGACGGCTCGAATTTCGGCGAGCCGCCCATGGCACGCAGTTCCCAGGTGACCTGGTTCAGATCGCCGTTGTGGAACACGCAGACGACGCATCGCTGATCGGCCCACAGTTCGCGGTACCGGGCGATGGTCAGCAGTTCCGCCATCCCGTTCATCTGCATCGCGCCGTCGCCGACCAGGGCGATCACCGGCCGGTCGGGGTGGGCGAACTTCGCGCCGATCGCGTACGGGACGCCGGAGCCCATCGTCGCGAGGGTGCCGGAGAGCGTGCCCCGCATGCGGGCGCGCATCCGGAGATTCCTGGCGTACCAGTTGGTGGCCGAACCGGAGTCTGCGGTGACGATGGCGTCTTCGGGGATCCGCTCGGACAGTTCGTGCACGATCCGCATCGGGTTGACCGGATCCGCCTCCAGCATCGCCTGGCGGGTCAGCGTCTCGTGCCACTCCCCGGTGTTCTTCTCGATCTTTTCCCGCCAGCCGCGGCCGGTTTTGCGCTCCAGCAAAGGAATCAGCTGTTGCAACGTGCCCTTCGCGTCACCGAGCAGGTTGACTTCGGTCGGATACCGCAGCCCGAGGAACCGGGGATCGATGTCGATCTGGACCGCGCGGGCCTGACCGAATTCCGGCAGGAACTGCGCGTACGGCATATTCGAGCCGACGATCAGGAACGTGTCGCAGTCCCGCATCATCTCGTACGTCGGCCGTGTGCCGAGCAGGCCGATGGAGCCGGTGACGTACGGCAGGTCGTCGGGCAGGACGTCCTTGCCCAGCAACGCCTTCGCCACTCCGGCGCCGGTGAGCTCGGCGACCTCGCGCAGCTCGGTGACGGCGTTGCGCGCGCCCTGTCCGATCAGGATCGCGACCTTTTCGCCCGCGTTCAGCACCTCCGCGGCGCGAGCGACCTCTTCCGAGGGCGGGATGACACTGGCCCGCGGATGATCGGGCGGGGAGGACGGAACGTGCTTGAACTCGTGCTGCGGCGGCTGGTAGGTCTCCTCCTGCAGATCAGCCGGGATGATCAGCGCTGTGGGCGCGCGCTGCGCGATGGCCGTGCGGAGGGCGCGGTCGAGCGCGTTCGGCAGCTGTTCGGAGACGTTGACCTCGACGAGATACTCACTCGCGACGTCCTTGAACAACGCCTGCAGATCCACCTCCTGCTGGTAGCTGCCGCCCATCGCGCTGCGCGCCGTCTGCCCGACGATCGCCACCACCGGCACGTGGTCGAGTTTGGCGTCGTAGAGGCCGTTGAGCAGGTGGATCGCCCCCGGTCCGGACGTCGCCATGCAGACGCCGGGCCGTCCGCTCAGTTTCGCGTAGCCGACGGCCGCGAACGCCGCCATCTCCTCGTGCCGTGTCTGCACGAAACGGGGCTTGTTCTCCGCCGCGCCGAACGCGCTCACCAGCCCGTTGATCCCGTCCCCGGGATAGGCGAAGACCTGCTCCACGTTCCATTCGCGCAGCCTGGTCAGAACATGGTCCGCAACGGTTTCGCTCATGGTCGCCGGATACCGCTGCCGTCCGGCGGCTAAACGTCCTCGAGAATCCTGGTGATCCCCGCGACGACGTCCGGATGCCCGAGCGGCAGCGGCGGCGGTACCCGGTTGTACGGTTCGCCGGTGCTGTGGGGGAGCACGTCCACCGCGGTCCCGGACGAGCGCACCCGTTCGGCGAGGTCGGAGGACTCGTCCGGCACCGGGTCGACCAGCAGGACATGGGACGCGGCTCCGGGGTGGCGTTCGGCCAGCCGCAGCGCGTCCTCGGCCGAGTCGCCGGCGGCCACGACGTCGATCGGCGGGCCACCGGGTTCCGCGTCGCCGAGCACGTCTTCGGCCTGGCTGAGCGCGCCGTCCACCGGCAGCCTGCACCAGATGATCTGACGCTGGGCCGCGAGCGGCCGCCACGTCGCCGGGAGTTCACCGTGCTTGCCCTCGCCCGCGGGGTCGAGGACCAGCAGTTTCGCCCCTTCGACGCCGCCGTCGGTGACGACCGAGGGGCCTTCGGCGCGGACAGGATCGGATTCGGTGGTCATGGGCGTCTCTCCTCTAGCAGTTGGTGCGGGGGAGTTCGGGAGAATCCGTGTCCAGCGGCACCGAACCCGAGCGGACGAGTCCTAATTGGACTGTCTGCCGCTTCGTCACCGCTTCCAGCGCCCAGTCGGTGGCGGTGCGCAGGCGGTTGCCCGGCATGGCCAGCAGGTGGTAGCCACGGGTCACCGCCTTGGCGGCGAATCCGGAAAGCGGGATGTGCAAGGGATTCGCCGCGGCCTGGTGGGCGCCGAGGTCGACGACGAAGCCGAGGTCGTGGTGCCGGTAGGTGCCGTGCGAGCCGTACCCGAGCGACGCGGCCACGTTCCGCCCGGCGAGTTTGCCCTGGCGTTCGGCGTGCTGGGCCGTCATCGGCGTGTATTCGCCGGGCCTGGTCAGATCCGGGACGGCCGCCGCGTCCCCGCACGCGTAGACGTCGCGCCGTCCGGGGACGTTCAATTGCGCTGTCACGACGAGCCTGCCCTTGGCCGTCTTCAGCCCCAGGTCCTCGATGAGCGGGTCCGGCCGGACCCCGACGCACCACACGAGGGTGTGGGTCGGCACGGATTCACCGGAGGTCAGCGTGACCCCCTTTTCGCCGGCGTTGTCGATCGACGTCTTCATCAGGACCTCGACGCCGCGTTCGCGCAGCACTTCGTCCGCCGTGGCGCCGAGCCGCCGGTCGAGTTCCGGCAGTACCCGCTCGGCCACGTCCAGCAGCAGCCACCGGATCTTCTGATCCTTCAGTTCGGGATGCCGGGCGGCGAGCGCGGCGGTGAAGGCCGGCCCCTGCGCGGCGACCTCCGTGCCGGTGTAGCCGGCACCGACCACGACGAACGTGCAGCGCGCGTCGCGTTCGGCCGGATCCTGCGCCGAGGCGGCGAGTTCTATCTGCCGGGTGACGTGGTCACGCAGGTAGAGGGCCTCGGGCAGACCGCGGAAACCGTGGGCGTACTCGGGAACGCCGGGGATCGGCAGCAACTTGTTGACGCTGCCCGCGGCGAGTACGAGACGGTCGTAGCCGAGGGAGTGCTCGCGGCCCTCGGGGTCGGTGTAGCTCACGCTGCGGCCGTCGAAGTCGACAGACTTGGCGGTACCGAGCACAAGGCGCACACCGCGCAGCGTGCCGGGGATGGACACCGAAATCCGCCGCGGCTCGAGGATCCCGGCGGCGACTTCGGGGAGCAGGGGGAGATAGAGGAAATAGTCGGTCGGGTTCAGCACGACGACTTCCGTGTCGTCGCCGACCGATTTGAGGAGGGTCTTGGCCGCGTTGTAGCCGGCGAACCCGCCTCCGATGATCACCACGCGCATCGTCAGTCCTCCGTGGGCCAGTCGCCGGTCGCCTTGCGGTAGCCGACCGCGCCCGCCCGTTCGGTGGCGGCCTTCACCGCGCCGAAGATCGCGCCCTGCGTGGCGGCCGCGACGATCACCTGGGTCCAGGTGAAGTCCCGGTCGGTGGCGTTCGGCGCGTCTTCTTCACCGCTCACGCGTTTCCAGACCTGCTTGAACGCGATCCCGGCGAGCACCCCGCCCGCGGCGCTGACGATCATGTTCAACGGCTTGTAGAGAACCTTGTTCACGACGAAGACCTCTTTCGCATGATCAGCCGGATGGTGATGAGCAACGCCAGGAGACCGGCGAAAACAGGCAGGGGATTCGCACGGACGACTTCGGTGCCCCGACGGAACTTTTCCGCCGCGGGCTCGGAGACCTTCTCGGAGATCTTGGCGCTCGCCTCGTCGACCTTGGTGTCGAGGTTGTCGTTGACCCTCGCCTTGACGTCCATTTTCTTGCCGAGCGCGTCGAGAGTCTCGGTGAGTTCTTCCCGCGTCACGTCGCGATCGGCGCGGGCTTCTTCGGCGTTCTTGGGGAAATCGGTCATGACCGCACTCCTTGCTTGACGGTGTCGACGTCCTCACGGACACCTTCGATGGCCTCTTCCGGCACCGGCGGAGTCGCGTTCGTGACCTCCTTCTTGCCGACGACGGCCGAAAGGCCGCCGATCAGCAGCAGCGCCGCGCCCGTCACCACGGCCGCCAGCCACGCGGGCATCACCAGCGCGAGTGCCAGCACCACCGCGGCGATCAGGGTCGCCAGCCCGAAAAGCGCGAAGACGCCCGCGGCGCCGAACAATCCGGCACCGAAGCCCATCTTCTTCCCTTTGCGCTGCAACTCGAACACGGCCAGCCGCATCTCGTCGCGGACGAGGTGTTTGACCTCGTCGCTGAGATCGGAAACCAGTTCGCCGACCGACTTCTCTGCGGACGGCTTCCGGTGGGTCTCTTCGATCATGGGGCACCTCCTCGGAGCGTTCTGCCCGCCGGGTACCCGGCGGCCCGGCCGGTCAATCACAGCGTGTTTCGCCCCGCTGAGCGCCGGGTAGCCGGAAAGTGCCGGCTCGAAAAGCACCCAACCGACAGGAGGATGCATGAGCACGATCACCGAAATGGTGGACGTCGAAGTCCCGGTGACGACCGCGTACAACCAGTGGACTCAGTTCGAGAGCTTCCCGCAGTTCATGGAAGGTGTCGAGGAGATCCGCCAGATTGACGCGACCCACACCCACTGGGTGACCAAATTCGGTGGGGTGAGCCGGGAATTCGACGCGACGATCACCGAACAACATCCCGACGAGCGCGTCGCGTGGACGTCGGACTCCGGCCCCGACCACGCGGGCGTCATCACGTTCCATCGCCTGGGCGACAACAAGACCCGGGTCACGGCGCAGATGGAGATCGATCCGGAAGGTTTCGCCGAGAACGTCGCCGACAAACTCGGTGTGCTCGACCGCCGGGTCAAGGGCGACATGAAGCGGTTCAAGGAGTTCATCGAGAGCCGGGGCCACGAGTCCGGCGCCTGGCGCGGTGACGTGGACCGCCCCGGCAGCTGACCGGTACCCGGGACCTCCCCCAGGAAGACGCGTTTTCCTAGATCGGAA
>NZ_CP150484.1:6322820-6439705 GCF_037997115.1 Amycolatopsis coloradensis | reverse complement strand
GTAAAGAGGGTTCTCACCCTCTTTACCACTCGCGACCTCTTTATAAAGCGCCCAAATCGGTCACGGCTGTCCTGAAATTGTCCTCTACGGACAGTCGGGAACGGCCACTGTACCGAGCCTCATTCGGCGCCGGCTTGAGCAGCGGATAGCCGACTTGTCGAGCGAGCCTTCTGGGCATCCGGTGCAGTGAAGGGACCTTCACGTGCTGTCTGGTCCTTGTGCCTGGAGCCGGAACACGCGTGTTTCCAGGCGGATCACGTGTGATCCGCCTGGAAAGGCCGGCGCTACTCGGAGAGCTTCCCGCGCAGCTGGTCCAGCGTCTGCGACAGGAGCCGTGAAACGTGCATCTGCGAGATGCCGATCCGTTCCGCGATCTGCGTCTGGGTATAGCCCCCGAAGAAGCGCATCACCAGGATGGCGCGTTCCCGCTTGGGGAGCTCCCGCAGCAGCGGTTGCAGCGCCTCGTGGTTTTCCACCAGCGCCATCTCGTGGTCTTCCTCGCCGATCGTGTCGGCGAGCGAGAGGGCCTCGGTGGCGTTGTCGTGGACCGGTTTGTCGACCGACAACGTCTGGTACGCCTGGCCGGCGAGCAGTCCTTCCCGCACGTCGTTGACCTCGAGCCCGAGGTATTCGGCGAGTTCGGTGGGAGTCGGCGCGCGGCCGAGACGCTGGGACAACGCGGCCGTGCCCTGGCTGAGCGAGACGTGGAGCTCCTTGAGCCGCCTCGGCACCCGGACCGACCAGCCGGTGTCCCGGAAATGCCGCCGGACCTCGCCCATGATCGTGGGCACGGCGAACGAGAGGAAGTCGTGCCCACGGCCGGGGTCGAATCGGTCGACCGCGTTGATCAGGCCGATCCGCGCCACCTGGACCAGGTCTTCGCGAGGCTCGCCGCGGCCGGAGAACCTGGTGGCGATGTGCTCGGCGAGCGGCAGCAGTTCGGTGACGAGGTGGGCACGCAGCTCTCGGCGGCGCCGGGAATCCTCCGGCAGGGAGGCCATCTCCTCGAAGAGCGGTTCGCAATGGGCGTAGTCGTCCGCCTGCCGGGTGAGTGCCTTTCGCTCGCCACTCACCCGTCGCTCGTTCCCGGGGCCAGGACGAGGTCGATCGTCGTCGTGCCCCCTGTTTCGCCGGGAATCGGTTCGCACCGCGCCCGCACCGAGTGGGTCAACGTCGTCAAGACGTGCCAGCCGAAAGTCGTCTCGCTCGGCAGGTAGGGCCTGCTCGTCCGGGTCGAGATCGAGACGGCGATTCCTTCCGGTATCTCGTGAAAGACACAACAAAGAACGGCTCCCAGTTCAGCGGGCTGGACAAGTTGGGAACAGGCTTCGTCGACGGCCATCTTCGCGTCTGAAATGGCGTCCAAGCCGAAGTCCGCACGAGCCACCACACCATGGGTGAGCGTGCGGACGAGAGGGATCTGCTCCGCCTCGGCGGGAAGGCGGAGTTCGACCCGGTCGGACAGACCGTCCGATCCCGATCGGGTCTGGGGGGTGAGGCCGCCCCGTCCGTGTGCATCCATTACGAAACCCATCCGTCCGTGGCCGTGGGGTGACCGCGGCGGTGCTCCGCCGCGTGACGCGTGATCAACGGCCCAGGGCTCGCTGAAGCTCCTTTTTGGACATCTTCGACCTGCCCTCGACGTTGCGCTGTTTCGCTTCGTTGTAGAGCTGGTCCTTGGTGGGGCCGTTCGGCCCCAACCGGTTCCCGGAGCGCTTGCCACCCCGCCGCTGAGGTGACATGTCCTGGAGGGACGTGCGGCTGGCCTCGCGTGACTCGCCTGCCTGCGCACGGTTCTTGTTGACGGTGCGGGCGGCGATCTCCTCGGCCCGGTCGGTGCTCGCGCCCCGATCCTTCGCCGAGTCCTTGATGTGTTCGTACTGACGTTCTCGTTTGTCGCTCCAAGCCTGCTGCGGCATCGCGGCTCCTTCCTTCCCCCGGTCAGGTACCCCGTTCGATTCGCCGGATAAACGTCCGGTTGATCCCGGCGATGGGCGGGTACGCGGGGGGCGGACGCGAAGGAGGCTTCTATGCGCATCGGCTACACCCTCATGACCGAACAGGCCGGACCGAAGGACCTGGTGGGATACGCCGCCGGAGCGGAGAAGGCGGGGTTCGACTTCGAGGTCATGAGCGACCACTTTTCGCCCTGGCTGGACGAGCAGGGGCATTCGCCGTACGCGTGGAGCGTGCTGGGAGCGGTCACCCAGAGCACCGAACGGGTCGAACTGATGACCTTCGTGACGTGTCCGACCATGCGCTATCACCCGGCGGTGGTGGCGCAGAAGGCGGCGACCGTCCAGGCGTTGTCGGACGGCAGGTTCACCCTGGGCCTCGGCGCGGGTGAGAACCTCAACGAACATGTCGTCGGACGCGGCTGGCCGCCGGCGAACGTCCGGCACGAAATGCTCGCCGAAGCGGTCCAGATCATCGGCGGGCTGTTCGACGGCGGCTACTTCAACTACAAGGGTGACCACTTCCGGGTGGACTCCGCGAAGCTGTGGGACCTGCCGGAGCAGCGTGTCCCGATCGGGGTCGCGGTGTCCGGGCCGCAGTCGGTGACCCGGTTCGCGCCGATCGCCGACGCGATGATCGCGGTGGAGCCGGACGGGTCGCTGTGCCGGGAGTGGGACGCGACCAAACTCGGCCCGCCCAGCAGGAAGATAGCCCAGCTGCCGGTGTCCTGGGGCGAGGATCGCGACGCCGCGATCCGGCGGGCGCACGAGCAGTTCCGCTGGTTCGGTGGCGGCTGGAAGGTCAACGCCGAACTGCCGGGGCCCGCGGGGTTCGCCGGGGCCACCCAGTACGTCAAACCGGAGGACGTCGCCGAGGCGATCCCGTGCGGGCCCGACGCCGACCGGATCGTGAAGCAGGTCGGCGAGTTCGAGGCGGCCGGGTTCACCGACCTCGCCCTGATCCAGATCGGCGGTGACCAGCAGGAAGGCTTCCTCCGCTTCGCCGAGGACACGCTGCTCCCGGCCCTGCGGAGCTGATTCACACCCGAACGGAGTCACCCGTGTTCAAACCCGCGGACCGCGGGTATCAGAGCGACACATCCTTCAGCCAAGGGGGACAAGATGAGCAACGAACTCGGCCTTCATCCCGTACCGGACCTGCTGCCGGAAGGCCAGGACACGCCGGAGCAGGAGGCGATCCGTCGTAAGGCGGCGCTCGCCGTGGCTTCGCGGGCGACGAGCGCCGAAGACTGCGCGACCCTGCTGGACATGCTCGGCCTGCACGACGGCGGCCGCAGCTCCGAAGTGGCGTGATTCAGAGGTCGCGCGCCGCCACGAGATCCGCGACGAAGGCCCGGTAGGCCTCGTCGCGATCCGGCGCGCGCAGCACCGCGGACGGGTGCACCGTGGCGACCGCGGTGGTGGCGAACTCGGCGAGGTCGATCCGCTCGCCGCGGCTCCGGGTGATGCGGAAGTCATCGCCGAGGAGCGCCTTCGCCGCCGTCGCGCCGAGGAAGATCAGCAGTTCCGGACGCACCGCCGCCAGTTCGGCGTGCAGCCACGGACGGCAGGCGACGATCTCGGTCTTGGACGGTGTCTTGTGGATCCGCCGTTTGCCGCGTTCGTCCCGCTTGAACTTGAAATGTTTGACCGCGTTGGTGACGTAGATCTTCCGGCGGTCGAAACCCGCTTCGTCCAGGGCCCGGTCGAGCAGCCTTCCGGCGGGCCCTACGAACGGGGCACCCTGCCGATCCTCCTGATCACCGGGTTGTTCGCCGACGACCATGATCTCCGCCGTGCGGGAGCCTTCACCGAAGACGGTCTGGGTGGCGTCGCGGTAGAGATCGCAGCCGCGGCAGCCGGACGCCGCCGAACGAAGCCTGTCCAGATCCGTGGTCTCGGGTGGATCCGCGCCGGGTGCCTTGGTCGCCATGGCGGCCGGATTCCCCGCCCGGACGTGGGACAAACCGGTTATGCGCACGCCGCGGCGGGTAGCCCCGGGTATGGCGACTTCGACCGAACCGGCCACCGCTTCCGTCCAGGACACCGTGCGCGTCGCGTTGCGGGTCGTCCTGCCCACGCTCGCCGGCGGGGTGATCAAACGGCGGCCGCTGGGGATGGCAGCGGCGCAGAAACTCCAGTTCGACCGCGCTGCCGTGCGGCTGCTGGGGCGGCTCCGGTCCCACTACGGTCCTGGCCCGCTGCGGCTGCGGGTGCCCGGTCGCACGATCGACCTGGCGCTGTCGGGGGAGGACGTCGGCGAGGTGCTCGCCGCCGCGCCGGTCCCGTTCAGCCCGTCGACCAAGGAGAAGCGGGCGGCGCTGGGACATTTCCAGCCGCACGGCGTGCTGATCTCGGACGCGACGGAGCGCGCGCCGCGCCGCCGGTTCAACGAGGACGTCCTCGAACCGGGGAAGCCGCTGCATGACCTCGCCGCGCCCTTCGCCGCGGCGATCGCCGAGGAGGCGGTGTCACTCTGGGACGGCGGCACGCTGGACTGGGACACCTTCAACGTGGCCTGGTGGCGGATGGTCCGCCGGGTCACGCTCGGCGAGTCCGCGGCGGGCGACGACGGTCTCACCGACGCGCTCGCCCGCCTGCGAAAGGACGCGAACTGGGCGTACGCGCACCCTCGGCGAGACCGGCTCCACGATCAGTTCCGCACCCGGCTCATCGGCCATCTGGAACGGGCGGAACCGGGCAGCCTCGCCGAAGCCATCGCGTCGGCTGGTCCGTCGGGCGAGCGGACGATGGACGTCGTCGCCGACCAGGTCGCCCATTGGCTCTTCGCGTTCGACGCCGCCGGGATCGTCACCTTCCGCGCGCTCGCGCTGCTGGCCACCCACCCCGGCGCACGGGAACGTGCCGACGAAGAGGTCGCGGCCGCCGACCTGACCGCGCCCGGCCACTTCGCGTACCTGCGTGCCTGCGCCCTCGAATCGGTCCGGCTGTGGCCGACCACGCCCGCGCTGCTGCGCGAGAGCACGGCCGAGACCGCTTGGGGACCCGCCGGGACCACGGTTCTGATCTTCACCCCGTTCTTCCACCGCGACCCCGAATCCCTGCCCTACGCCGACCGGTTCGAACCCGGGATCTGGCTGGACGGCAGCGCGGCGGCCAATCCGGCGCTCGTCCCGTTCAGCGCCGGACCGGCCATCTGTCCCGGCCGGGATCTCGTGCTCTTCTGCGCGAGCACGATGCTGGCGCATTTGATCAAGGACCGGCGCTTCGAACTGGTCTCCGGTGCCGTCCTCGGGCCGGAGCGGCCGCTGCCGGCGACGCTCGACAACTTCCATCTGAAGTTCTCGACGGTGTCGGACTAGTCCTCGACCCATTCGAGCAGGTCGCCGGGCTGGCATTCGAGCACCCGGCACATCGCTTCGAGGGTGCTGAACCGGACGGCCTTGGCGCGGCCGTTCTTCAGCACCGCCACGTTCGCCGGGGTGAGCCCGACGAGTTCGGCGAATTCGCCGACACTCATCTTGCGCTTGGCCAGCTCGACGTCGATACGGACGACGATCGGCATCAGATCACCTGTTCCAGGTCGGACCGCAGGGTGGTGGCTTGCCGTAGCAGCGTGCGCATCACGACCATGAGCAGGCCCAGCACGGCGACGCCGATCAACGCGAGGAACAACAGCAGCGGCAGGCCCGGGTCTTCGGCGTTGAAGCCGACGTAGAGGAACACGCCCGCCAGCGCCACCCAACCGGCGAGGATGGCCCAGACGATGGCGTCCACCCATCTCAGGGACGCTTCGGTGAAGATCCGGTCTTTCTTGACCAGCGTGAGCAGGTGCCAGGTGGCGACGACCACGACCTGGACGCACAGCACCCAGAAGACGGAGACCGCCGTCGCGGGCCAGCGCAGGTACGCCATTTCGGGGTCCTGCCGTGCCATGTGCGCGAACTGCCCCGGCAGGGACATGGTCTGGAAGAGGACGAGGACCCCGAACAGCAGCACGAGGAACACTCGGAGGGGCGCGACCGCCCGTTGCCCTGTGATCATGCATCGAGTTTCGTGCGTTATCTATCGAAAGTCAATCGGTAGCTCTCGGTTTTCGATGCGGCTGGGTGGGCTGGAGGCGCCCTTCGCCGCATCTGACGCGGCGAAGGGCCCTTCGGGCTAGTTCGGGGCGCGGCGGTCGCGACGCGCCCTGGGAGGGGTTGCGAAAGTGGCTTTCGCGACACGTCCGGACGGTGTCGGGCGCGACGAGCTCGAACCCCGCGGCGGCGAACAGCCCGATGGTCCCGATGTGTGCCGCGGACGAGTTGATCCGCCCCTCGCCGGGATCGACGGGATAGCCCTCGATGACGGGTGCGCCGTGCGCCCGGGCGTAGGAGACCGCGCCGTCCAGCAGCGCGTGCGCCACGCCCTTGCGGCGATGGCCGGACCGGACGACGAAACAGACGACCGTCCACGCCGGAGCGTCATCGATCGGCGGCATCGTGCGGGAACGCGTCATACGGTGCAGGTGCGCGCGCGGCCCGACGCCACACCGGCCGACCGGGGTGGTGCCGTCGTAGGCGAGCACGCCGGGCGCGGGATCCGCCGCGCACAGGCCTCGGACGTGCTCGGCGCGTTCGTCTCCGCGCAACCGGCTGTAGTCCGCGGGTTTCGCGCGGTAGGCGAGACACCAGCAGGCGCGGTCGTTCCCGTTCGGATCGAGGATCGTCGCGACGTCGCCGAACCGGTCGGCCGTGGCGGGGTGGATCCGGAACGCGGGCATACGTGGACCCTGAAGCGGCATTCGGGAAATCGCTCACCGCCTTCGGTGGCCGGGGTTGAATTTTCGTTGTGCGAAGGAATTCGCCCGGCCGTAGTCCAGCCGTTGTCGCACCGGGAGGGGGTCTGCCAGGATGCTCGTGACCCGACCGGAAGGAGCGTTCCAGTGGCTTCCCGTCTCAATCCCTACCTCAGCTTCGCCGGCGACGCCCGGCAGGCCATGGAGTTCTACAAGTCGGTGTTCGGCGGAGAACTGACGCTGAATACGTTCGGTGAGTCCGGTATGGCCGGAACGCCGGCGGAGGACCAGATCATGCACAGCCAGCTCGATTCCCCGAGTGGCTACACGATCATGGCGTCGGACACGCCGCCGGGAATGGAGCACAATCCGGGCACCAATGTGTCGATCAGCCTCAGTGGCGACGACGGCGAGGAATTGCGCGGATACTGGGAGAAGCTCTCCGCCGACGGCACCGTTTCGGTTCCTCTCGAAAAGCAGATGTGGGGCGACGAATTCGGTGCCTGCGTCGACAGGTTCGGCATCTCGTGGATGGTGAACATCATTCTGTCCTAGGGACGTCCAGCCCTGCTCGCGTCGGTGGTCACGAGGTCAGCGCCGATGCCGGCGGTTTCGTGTGCTTGACCGGACGACACGCGTGATCCGGTGGACGACACGCGTGACGGGATGGACGACACGCGCGTGGCCAGGGTGCCGCCGCGTGTCGTCCGGCCAGTCATGCGATCACTCACGACCGGGGCGCGCGATCAGCAGGCCGGAACCGGACGTCGAGCACGCCTCGCGGGTCTTCCCGGCCGAGTCCGCGGAGGTGGATCGGTGTCCCACCGGGGTTGTCGTACAGCCGGATGCCGTCGCCGAGCAGGACCGGCGCGATGTGCAGATCGATCTCGTCGATCAACCCGAGCGCGAGCAACTGGCGGCCGATGTCCGGCGAGAACACCTCGAGGTTCTTCCCGTTCGCCGCCTCCAGCCCGATCCGGACGGCTTCGTCCGCGCCGCAGTTCAGGAACGTCACCCCGTCCGTGGGCGTGGCGTCTTCGGGGTGGTGGGTCAGGACGAACAGTGGCCCTTTCCAGGCGCCGCCGTAGATACCGCTCGGGTCGGGGTAGGCGTCCCAGCCATCACGTCCGCCGAGTACGGCGCCGGTGGTCGTGGCGTATTCGTCGATCAGGCCCGGCCGGGAAGTGACGCCGGTCATCCAGTCCATGCCGTGGCCAGGGTCCGCGACGAAGCCGTCGAGGGACATCGTGAAGTGCCACAGCACTTTCCCGTCCGCGGTCTGTGGTTCGAGCATCCTGGCCCCCTGGTGCTTGCGTTCTGCAATCAGCGGTCCACGATAAAGTGAGCGATGGTAGATTGCAACCACTTCTGGTGGAGGTGAAGGGATGGCGGAACCCGCCCGTTCCGGCTGCCCGATCAACGCCGCGGTCGAGGCGTTCGGCGACAGCTGGAGCCTGCTCGTGCTGAGGGACATCATGTTCGGCACCCGGCGTTACTTCCGGGAGCTGCTCGCCGGATCCGAAGAGGGGATCGCGTCCAACATCCTGGCGGACCGGTTGAAGCGGCTGGTCAAGGCCGGCCTGCTGACCCGCGAAGACGCCGGGCCCGGCAAACGGGCCGCGTACAGCCTGACCGAGGCGTCGATCCAGCTGGTACCCGTGTTCGCGCACCTCGGGGCCTGGGGTATCGAGCATCGTCCGACGACCGAGCACCTGCGGGTGCGGGCCGAACTGCTCGCCGCGGGCGGGCCGGAACTGTGGTCGGAGTTCATGGCCGAACTTCGGGTCGTCCACCTCGGCGAGCCGGCGCCGGAGAAGGACGGCCCCGGCGTGCTGCAGCGCCTCGCCGCCGCGTACGAAGCGGCCCTGTGAAGCCACGCCCTCGTTGATTGTTCTTCCCGAATCAAGGGTTCCGGTCAACCCGCCCCCGGGATGTAGTAGCCCGCGACGGAGCGACGGGCTGGTGGGGAGAGGGAATGAGCTCAGCGGAGGGTGTTGTCCTGGTGATCGGCTGCGGGATGCGGCCGTACCGGGAGTACCTGTTGGCGTCGGCCGGGCATCGGCATCCCTTGTGGCTGTTCACCGGGACCGAGCCGACGTGGCAGGAGCGCTACATCACCGGCGCCACGGTGCTGGACACGCAGGACCAGGACGCCGTGCTGGCCGCGGCCCGTGCGCTCCACGCCACGACGCCGGTGCTCGGCGTGGTGTCCTGGGACGAGGCGCTGATCGTCGCGGCGGCGCATGTCGCGGACGAACTCGGGGTGCCGGGTGCCGGGATCTCCGCGATCGAAGGCTGCCGTGACAAGTGGTTCAGCCGCCGGACGCTCACCGCGGCCGGCGTCGCGCAGCCCGATTTCGGGTTCGTGCACGACGACGACCAAGCCGTCCGCGTGGCCGAACGGATCGGTTATCCGGTCGTCGTCAAGCCGCGCGGGGGCGGGGCGAGCATCGGCGTCAGCCTCGCGGAAGATGCCGAGGCGGTGCGGAAGGCGTTCCGGACCGCGGAGGACGCCAGCTTCGGCGGCTCTCCCGCCTACAAGGGTGGGGCGCTGGTCGAGGAGTACCTGAGCGGTCCGGAGATCAGTGTGGACGGCGCCGTCGTGGACGGTGAGTACACACCGATGTTCGTGGCCCACAAGACGGTCGGCATGCACCCGTACTTCGAGGAGCTCGGCCACCTGGTCAGCTCCGCGGACGCACTGCTCGCCGACCCGGCCCTGCGCTCGACGCTGGCCCGCGCGCACAGCGCGATCGACTTCCGGTACGGCATCACGCATACCGAGCTCAAGCTCACCGGACGCGGACCGGTGATCGTGGAGATCAACGGCAGGCTCGGCGGGGACCTGATCCCGTTGCTCGCCAAGTTCGCGACCGGGGTCGACCCGGGCGCGGCCGCGGTCGACGTCGCACTCGGCATGCGTCCGCACCTCCCGCACGAGGCCGAACCCCGATGGGTCGGCGTGCGGTTCGGCTACCCGAAACAGGATTGCGTCGTCGAGTCCGTGTCCGTCCCGGATTCCCTGCGTGACAACGGAATCCTCGCCGCCGACGTACTCGTCGAGCCGGGTGCGCGTCTGCGGCTGCCGCCGGCCGAGTTCATCTCGCGGCACGCGTACGTGATCTGCGCGGGCACCGACCCCGAAGACTGCGAAGCGGTGCTGGACAAGGCGATGGCCCAGGTCCGGCTGACCGCGCACCCCTTGTTGCCCTCGGTGGCCGCCGGCGCCTGACCGCGCACCGGCACCGCAGCACACCTTCCCAGCACTCTCAACGATGGCGGAGCAAACAAATGGCGAACCGTGATGTCGAGCTGCTCGCAGTCGGAGCAGGACCGTCCAACCTGGCGCTCGCAGTGGCACTGGAAGAGCTCGCGCCCGGACTGGCCCGCGAATCGGTCCTGCTCGAACGGGACGAGGAGGTCTCCTGGCAGCGGGGCATGCTCCTGCCGGAGGCGCTGTCGCAGGTCTCGTTCCTGAAGGACCTGGTGACCTTGCGCAACCCGCGCAGCCGCTTCTCGTTCCTGAACTACCTGCACGCCACGAACAGGCTCAACGAATTCGTGAACATGGGCAGTTTCGTCCCGTACCGGGTCGAGCTCGCCGACTATCTCAAGTGGACGGCGGACTCGCTTTCCCTGGTGAACCTGCAACGCGGCCGGGAATGCCGCGAGATCACTCCTGTGTGGACGGACGGCACACTCACCGGCTGGGACACCCACGTCGCCGACGGCGAGGTCATCCGCAGCCGGTACCTGGTGGTCGGCGCCGGCCGGGACGCGCGGATCCCCGACCTGCTCCGGACGGTGAACCAGGATCGCGTCATCCACAGCACGCAGTACCTGCCGAGGATCGCGAAGCTGCGCAAGGACCTCCCGTACCGCGTCGCGGTGATCGGCGCCGGGCAGAGCGCGGCGGAGCTGTTCAGCTCGGTGCAGGCCGACCTGCCCGAATGCAAGCCGACCATGGTGATGCGTTCGATCGGCCTGAACTACTACGAGAGCAGCAAGTTCAACAACGAGCTGTTCTTCCCGTCCCATGTGGACAAGTTCTTCGAGGCACGGCCGGAAGCACGCGAGCAGATGCTCAAGGAGATGCACCACACGAACTACTCCGGGCTGGCGCCGGGCACGATGGACGCGCTCTACCGCTCCGTATACCTGGACCGTCTTTCCGGCCGTTCCCGGCTCAAGATGATCACGATGAACGACATCACCGACGCCCGTGACGAGGGCGACGAGATCGTGCTGGAGCTGACCGACCGGCGCACCGGCGAGATCCAGGAACTGCGGACCGATCTCTTGCTGCTGGGCACCGGTTTCTCCCCGGAGATGCCGAGGATGGTCCAGGAGATCGCGAAGTCGATCGGCCTGTCGGAGATCAAGGTGACCCGCGACTACCGGCTGGAGATCGACCAGCCCGCCACGGCGGCCGTGTACCTCCAGGGCGTCAACGAGGCCACGCACGGCATCGCGGACTCGCTGCTGAGCGTCCTCGCCCCGCGGGCCAACGACATCCTGCAGGACATCCTCGCCCACCGCGGCGAAAACCCTTCGGTGCCACCGCAGCCGACTTCGGAAACCGCCCCCATCGTCGCCACCCGCTGATCCACGAGAAGGAAGAGAAAGTCATGGAGATCCGTCCGCTCGAGCGGGAAAAGATGGTCTTCGAGAACGGCGCCTACGGCCAGCGGCTCCTGCCGTGGGCGGCGCTGAACGCGCCGTTCGAAGGCGCCTGGGTGACGGTGCCGGCGCACGGCGCGACGGGTGCGCATTCCCACCACGAGTACGAGATCTTCATCGCCGTCAGCGGCGAGGCGGTCGTCGAGTCCGGGGGAGAGCGCCGCGCCTTCAGGCCCGGCGACATCGAGTTCCACCAGCCCGGCACCGAGCACCGCATCCTCAACGACGGTGCGGAGGACTTCGAGATGTACGCGATCTGGTGGGACTCCGACATGACGGCGAAGTTCGCCGCCCGGCACACGGAAGAGGTGTGACCATGGCCGACACGCGACCGGTGGTGATCATCGGTGGCCCTCCGACGTCCAACGGGGATCTGCACATCGGGCATATCGCCGGCCCGTACCTCGGTGCCGACGTGCACCGGCGGTACCTGCGCGCGGCGGGTCGCGAGGCCGTGTTCGCCTCCTGCACCGACGACAGCCAGACCTACCTCGTCACCAGCGCGGCCCGGGTCGGGCTGACGCCGCCCGAACTGGTGGAGCAGTCGACCGAGAACATCCAGCGCACGTTCAAGGCGATGGGTGTCGAGGTCGACGGCTTCTCGCCGACCGACGAAGGCTACAAGGCACTCGTCTACGACTACGTCAAACGACTGTACGACAAGGGAAAGCTCCGATTGCGCAAAGTCCGGCTGCCGTACAGCGAGAGCAAGGGCGAGTTCCTGGTCGAGGGTTTCGTCGGCGGTGGCTGCCCGACGTGCCTCGCCGACAGCCGCGGCGGGTTCTGCGAGGGCTGCGGGCACCCGATCGACTTCGACGCGCTCATCGAGCCGTACTCGGTGCTCGACCCGGCCGACGAGGTGACCTACCGCGAGACCGAGATCATGGTCTTCCCGGTCTCGGAGTACCGCGAGCAACTCCTCGCCTACTACGAGGAACGCGGCCCCGCGTGGCGGCCGCACGTACTCGGGCTGATGCGGGAACTGCTGTCCGGGCCGTTGCCCGACTTCGCGATCACGTACCCGGTGAAATGGGGCCTGCCGGCGCCGTTCCTCCAGACCCCGGGGCAACGGCTCAACGCCTGGGTCGAGGGCATGCCCGCCTCGATGTACTGCACGGAGTACGCGTTGCGGCGCAACGGGAAGCCGAAGGTCGCCGACGACGACGCCTGGCTCGCGGAGAACGACGCGCGGGTCGTGGTGTTCATGGGGTTCGACCCCCTGTTCACCTGGGGCGTCGTCCACGTCGCCGAACTGATCGCCCTCGAAGGCCGCTACGTCCTCCCGGACACCCTGCTGGTCAATGAGTTCTACGAACTGGAGAACGAGAAGTTCTCCACCAGCAAGGGACACGTGGTCTGGGCCCGTGAGCTGGCGGCCGAGGTGCCCCGCGACATCGCGCGGTTCCATCTCAACCTCACCGCTCCCGAGTTCGCGCGGACCAACTTCTCCCGTGCCGCGCTGGAGAAGGTCGCGGGGGAGCGGCTGGTCACGCCTTGGAACGAACTCGCCGAGACACTGGCGAAACTCACCGCCGAGGTCGGTGGCGAGAACGGCTCGCTTCCGGTGTCGACCGAAGCCACCGAACGCGCGGCGGCGATGGTCTCCCGGTTCGCCCTGAACTACGAACTCGAGGACTTCAGCCTCAGCCGGGCCGCCGATCTGGTGGTGCAGCATGTCGAACGCCTGCGCGCGGCGACGGAACGCACGTTGAAGGGCAACCTCGACCAAGAGATGCTCCGCGCCCGGCTCGGTGACCTCTTCCTCGAACTGCGGGCGCTGATCGGCTGTGCCTCGCCGATCCTGATCGACCTCGCCGAGCGTGCCACCGAAGCCGGCGGGTTCGAACCCCGCATCACCGCGGCCGCCTTCGACGTCACGCACACCACGGCCTTCACCGTGCCACCACTGGAATTCCCTCCGACGAGCGAGGTCTGACACCCCATGTCACTCGACAGCACCCTCTCCGCCGACGCGGTCCGGAGTTCCCGGCTCGCCGAACGCCTCCTGGTCCCGGCGGGATTCATCACCACGGCGGGCAACGCGTTCCAGATCACCGCCGCCGCGATCCTGGTCTTCCACGCCGAACAGACCACGCTGGCGGTCGGCTGGCTGTTCATCGCCGTGTCCATCCCGCAGGTCGCGCTCGCGGTCCTGTTCGGCAAGCTGGTCGACAAGGTCGATCGCCGGATGCTGTGCGTGGCGGCGGACCTCGTGAGCGCGATGACCGCGTTCGCGCTGCCGGTGTGGCTGTGGATCGGCGGCCCGGCGAATCTCGGCTCGTACATAGCGAACTTCATGCTCGCGTGCACCGCGGCGTTGTTCATGCCCGCCAGCAACGGCCTCATCAAGGAACGGATCCGCGACGAGCGGCTCGGGAAGTTCAACTCCCACTTCGAGATGGCGAGCAACTCCGGGATGCTGCTGGCGTCTTCGCTCGCGGGCTTCCTGGTGATCTGGTTCGGCCCCACGCCGCTGTTCGTTTTCAACTCCCTGAGCTTCGTCCTGTCGGCCGTGCTGGTCTACGCGATCGGCCGCAAACCCGCCAAGGCACCGGTGACCGAGGAGACCACGGCCACCGACCCGTCGGCGCGGGTCGAAGCACCCGTGCGCCAGCCGATCAAGCGGCTCGCGCTGCTCTACGCCAACGGCAACATCGGCCTGATGGTCGCCAACGTCATCCTGACGACGCTGATCCTGCAGACCTTCGACCAGGGCGCGTGGATGATCGGTGTGGTCGACGCGCTGGCCGGGGTCGGCTTCATCGTCGGCGCCGCCGCGTACGGCAAGGTCAGCAAGCGGTTCAAGGGGATCCATCTGGCCGTGCTCGGCACGCTCGGGAACCTGATCTGCCTGGCGATCCAGCCGCTGCACTACATCGCGCTGATGGCGGCGATCCCGTTCGCCGGCTTCTGTTTCGCGCAGGGCCGGATCGCGGCGCGCACGCTGCTGATGCGGGCCAGTCCGGAGGAGCGGGTCGGCCGGATCTTCGGCAGCACCCAGGCCCTCGGACTCGGGCTCGGTGTCGGGGCGACGGTCGGGCTGTCCGCGCTGGCGGACGCGACCACCGTGCCCTACGCGTTCTGGGGGCTGGCGATCCTGCAGGGCGCGATCGTGATCGGCACCTACTTCAGCTTGGCGAAACCGCTGTCGGCGCAGGAGAAGCGGCCGGCCGAGGTACTCGAGGCGACCGCCGCCTGAGCGCGGCCGACATTCGGAGGAAGCGAAAGTCATGACGGACAAGCCGATCAAGGGCGGCGTGGCGACCTGGGCCTGCCTGCCCGGGTTCCCGCCCGCGGTGATCTTCCCCTTCACCCCGGGCGAGCGCTTCGGCGTGCGGAGCCTCTACGAGTTCCAGATGCTGATGTACCGGCCGCTGTACTGGCTGGGCCGGGACGGCGCGCCGGAGATCGACTACGACCTCAGCGTCGGCGAAGAGCCGGTGTGGGACGAGACCGGCCGCACCTGCACGGTCCGGATCAAACCGTGGAAGTGGTCCAACGGCGAGACGGTCTGCGCGGACAACGTCATCTTCTGGATGAACATGCTGAAGGTGAAGGGGCCGAAGTTCGGCGCGTACTCCGAGGGCTACTTCCCCGACAACCTGGTGTCGTTCGAGAAGGTCGCCGACGACAAGGTGAGCTTCACCTTCGACAAGGCGTACTCGAAGAACTGGGTCCTGCTGAACCAGCTGACCATGATCACGCCGATGCCGAAGGCGTGGGACCGCACCGCGGCCGGGCCCGCCGACGCGACGCACGACATCGGTCAGGCGGAAGCGGTCTACGAGTTCCTGATGGCGGAGAACGGTGACGTCGTCGAGGAGGACAACTCGCACCGCACGCGCTGGGCCGGCAGTCCTGTGTGGAGTGTCGTGAACGGGCCGTGGCGGCTCAAGAGCTACACCGAGGAAGGTGTCGTCACCTTCGTCCCGAACGAGCACTACAGCGGGCCCAATCCGCCGCATCTCGACGAGCTGCGCCAGGTCTCGACGACGTCGGACGAGCAGCAGTACGAACTGCTGCAGTCCGGTGACGTCCAGGTCGGCTTCCTGCCACCGGGGATGGGCGTCCAGCCCGACGGCGACCCGACGAAGGGCGGGCCGAACCCGCTGGGCGACGGTTTCCAGCTGGAGCCGCAGATCCTGTTCAACATCAACTTCATGGCGGTCAACTTCAGCAACCCGACCGTCGCCGGGAACATGATCAGGCAGCCTTACGTCCGGCAGGCGTTGCAGAGCTGCTTCGACCAGGAGTACGGCGCCCGCGAGGTCTACCAGGGTTACGGCTGGAGCCAGACGGGGTCGATCCCGGTGCTGCCCAAGAGCGACCTGGTCTCGCCGAAGATCGCCGAGCGCGGCGGGTTCTGGCCGTTCGACCTGGAGAAGGCGCGGCAGCTGCTCGCCGACAACGGCTGGGACGTCAGCGCCTCACCCGCGGTGTGCGTCCGGCCCGGCACCGGCCCCGGTGAAGCGGGCGAGGGCATCCCGGCCGGCACCGAACTGAGCTTCTCCCTGCGCTACTGGGAAGGGCGGCCGTCGCTGGCGCGGCTCATGGCGCAGTTCCGGGACGACGCGGCGAAGGCCGGCATCGAGATCCGCCTCGAAGAGGTGATGGGGTCGGTGCTGGTGGCGGAGGACGGCCCCGGCGAGAAGCGGATGTGGCAGCTGTCCTGCTGGGGCGGCGGCTGGGTCTACAACTACCCGACCGGCGAGAACCTCTTCCAGAGCGGCGCCGCCTGCAACTTCAGCAACTACCGGGACGCCAAGGCGGACGAGCTGATCGCGAAGACCGTCACCACCGACTCCCTCGAAGCGCTCTACGAGTACCAGGAGTACATCGCCGACCAGGCTCCGGTGATCTTCATGCCGACGTTCCCGCGGCGGCTGTTCGAGGTCGCGGGCAACCTGCGCGGGTTCTCGCCGATCAACCCGTACGGCCTGATCAATCCGGAGAACTGGTATTACGTCGAGGACGAGTCATGACGCGGCCGGTGGTGCTGGTCGGGTTCGTGGCCGCCGCGCTGGGTTCGTCCATCAAGGATTTCCAGCCGGACGGATCGGTCATCTTCGTCGAAGAACCCGACGTCGTCCGCAAACGCGACGCACGGACGACGGTGGCCGGTTCGGCGCTGGTGCGCGAGCTGATCGAGTGGGAATTCCACCTGCCCGGCAAGGCGGACGAGTTCTACCACGTCCACCACGACCTCGATCCGGCTGCCGTCGTCCCGCTGACCGAGTACGCGACCCCGTTCGCGGCCCGGCTCGCGGAGCGCTACGGCCTGCCGGGTGCGGGGTTCGGCGCGGCGCAGATCCTGCGGGACAAGGCGGTGCTGCGCCTGGTCAGCCGCGCGGCGGGGATCGCGAACCCGGCGTCTGCGCGCGTCGAAAGCCCGGCGCAGGTCCGCGAGTTCATGGCGCGGCATCCGGGGAAGACCGTGCTCAAGCCGGCGAACCGGCAGGCGTCGGTGGGGACACAGGTGCTCACCGACCCGGCGGAAGCCGAGCAGGCGTGGGCGAACTGTGTCGTGCAGGACGAGGGGATCTTCGTCCCGGACCGCGCGATGGAACTGAAGATGCTGGCCGAGAGCTTCGTCGAGGGCGACGAATACAGCGTCGAGATGCTGCTACGGGACGGCGAGCCGCTGTTCGCCAACGTCACCGGCAAGCGGCTGTTCCCCGGGCCGCGCCCGATCGAGCTCGCGCATATCGTCCCCGCGGACATCCCGGACGAACTGACCGCGACACTGACCGAGGAGACCCGGCGGCTCACCGCGGCGGCGGGGTTCCGCACCGGCATCGTCCACTGTGAGTGGATCGTCTCGGACGGCGTCCCGTACCTGGTCGAATGCGCCGGCCGGTTCGCGGGCGACGGCATCATCGAGCTGATCCAGCGCGCCTATCCGGTGGAACTGAACCGCGCCTACTTCTCGGTCATGAAGGACGAACCGGTCGTGGACGTGTTGCCGCGCAAGGCCGAAGGCGGCGCCGCGGTCCGGTTCCTCTCGATCGAGCCCGGTCTCATCGAGGACGTGCGCGGCGTGGAGAAGGCGTCGCAGGCCGAAGGCGTGTTCCTGTGCGACGTCGGGGTTTCGGCGGGTGACCGGTTCGACGGGCTGCGCAGTTCGTGGGACCGAGTCGGCGATCTGATGGTGACCGCGGACAGCCCGGCGGAGGCGTCGCGCCTGGCCGAAGAGGCGGTCGCGCTGATCGAGATCGACGTGCGGCCGGACCGAGGAGAGAGGGAGAGCGCCGCACCATGACCATCGAAGCCGTCCAGCCCACGCTCCCGGACGCCGGTCTCGACGTGCTCGTCACCGGGCTCTCGTCCGACGCGCACACCTGGAACCTGGTGTACCTGGAGCTGCTGCTGGAGGAACTGGGCTGCCGGGTCACCAACCTCGGCGCCTGCGTCCCGGACGCGACGATCGTGCGCGAATGCGTCACCCGGCGGCCGGACCTGCTGGTGATCAGCAGCCTCAACGGGCACGGCCGTCAGGACGGCGTCCGGCTGATGGAGACCTTCCGCGCGCGGGCGGAGCTGGTCACGATGCCGGTCGTCATCGGCGGGAAGCTCGACGTCACGGGCGGCAGCAACGCGGCGCGGCTGCTGGAGGCCGGCTTCGACGCGGTGTTCGAGGACTCCGGCGGGCTGACGCCGTTCCGGACCTTCCTCCGCACCCTGTCCGTGCGCAACCCCGGTGTCCCGCTGGGCGCCGGATGAGCGTGCTCACCCCGCGGCGGGGACATTCGTTCGGCGAGGTGGTCGCGCGCCACCACGCCAGGGGTGACCTGGTCGTCCAGCCCCGCATGGGGTTCGCCGATCCGGGGCGGATGACCCGGGGACTGCTGGCGACCAGGGCGGCGCGGGCCGCGACGGTCGGCACGATCACGATCGACAGCTACACCAGGGTCGGTGACCACGAGGCGGCTCGCGCGGCACTGGCGGCCGGTGCCGATCTCAACGGGTACCCGCTCGTCGACCACGATCCCGCGACGACGACGGCGTTGCTCGACGGCGTGCTGACCGGGGACTTCCCGGTGCAGGTCCGGCACGGTTCGGCGGACCCCCGCCGGATCGTCCGGTCCCTGCTGGACTTCGGGCTGCACGCGACCGAGGGCGGTCCGGTGTCGTATTGCCTGCCGTACAGCCGCATGCCGCTTTCGGCGGCCGTCGACAACTGGCGGCGCTCGTGCGAAACGCTGGCCGAGGCCCGCGGTCCCGAACTGGAGCCGCACCTGGAGACCTTCGGCGGCTGCATGATGGGTCAGTTGTGCCCACCGGCGCTGCTGGTCGCGCTGAGCGTGCTGGAGGGGATGTTCTTCTGGCGGCACGGGATCCGCTGCCTGTCCTTCAGCTACGCGCAGCAGACCCACGCCGGGCAGGACGAGGAGGCCGTCGCCGCGCTGCACGCGCTGATCGCGGAATACGTGCCGCACGCGCGGACGCATGTGGTGATCTACGGCTACATGGGCGTCCACCCGAGGACCCCGGGCGGCGCGCTGGAGCTGATCGCGGAGTCCGCGCGGCTGGCCGCCCGCACCGGCGCGAGCAGGCTGATCGTCAAGACCACCGCCGAAGCGCACCGGCTGCCGACCGTGGCGGAGAACGTGACCGCGCTGGAGCACGCCGCCGAGGCCGCGCGGGGTGTGTCCCGGATCGGCAGGCTCGGTGACACCGGGATCCACGCGCAGGCGAAAGCGTTGGTGGACAACGTTCTTTCGCTCGACACCGACCTCGGCAGGGCGCTGGTCACGGCGTTCGCGCGGGGTCAGCTGGACGTCCCGTTCTGCCTGCATCCGGACAACGCGGGCCGCGCGCGCGGACGGCTGGACGCCGGCGGCCGCCTGGAGTGGCAGCGGATCGGCGCGATGCCGCTGGGCGACCTCGTCGACCTGCCCGCGGAACGGCGGATGACCTCGGGCGATCTGCTGGACGCGCTCCGCTACGTCGAGCGGTCGTTCGACGAGAAGTACGGGCTGCCGGGAATCGAGCCCGTGAACCGACTGACACAGGGGAGTAGGACATGACCGGACCATCGGCCGCGGCGCTGCCGCCGGGCACCCGCGAGCATCTGACGTCGCCGGTGACGCAGGCGGCGCTGCGCATCCAGAACAGCATCACCGCGGGCACCCGCGAATACCTCGGCATGAACGGTTTCGTGGAATTGCAACCGCCGCTGATCGGGCCGGTCACCGACCCGGGATGCCGCGGGGCCAAGCAGGTCGACGTCGACTACTACGGGCACAAGTACAAGATGATGACCAGCGTCATCCTGTACAAGCAGGCTTCGCTGCTCGCGTTCGACAAGATCTTCTATGTCGCCCCGAACGTGCGGCTGGAGCCGCTGGAGACCTCGACCACCGGACGGCATCTGGTCGAGTTCACCCAGATCGACGTCGAAGTGGCGCGGGCGAGCCGCGAGGAGGTCCTCGACGTCGCTCAGGGCCTGCTGCGGCACGTGGTCGCCCACACCCTGCGAGAGTCCAAAGTGGACCTTTCCACGCTCGGCCGGGATCCCGAAGCGTTCACGGCGCTGCTGGAAGAGGATTTCGAGCGGATGACGCACCGCGAGGCGGTGTCGCGGCTGCAGGGCCTGCGGCACGGGCAGAGCGCCGACGCGGAGATCGACTGGCAGGGCGAGCGGATCATCTCGGAGCAGACGAACCGGCCGTTCTTCATCGTCGACTACCCCAAGGGTTCGCGCGGGTTCACCGACGGCGAGTCCAGCACCGAACCGGGGGTGCTGCGGAACTTCGACCTCATCGCCTCGGACGGGTTCGGCGAACTCTGCAGTGGCGGCGAGCGCACGCACGAGTACCGGCGGCTGATCGAGCGGATGCGGGAGACGGGGGAGAACCCGGCGAAGTACGCCTGGTACCTCGACCTCGCGCGCGAAGGGTTGCCGCCGAGCGCGGGCTTCGGGATGGGGCTGGAGCGGGTGACGCGGTACATCGCCGGGCTGGACGCGATCTGGCAGGCGAACGCGTACCCGAAGCTGCCAGGGATCGCGGCGCCGTGATCACCGCGCGGCAGCTCCCCGAAGACGCGATCCGGGCCAGGGCACGGGAAGGCAGCGCGGCGATCTTCCCCGACGTCGCGGGATACGGCCGGTCGCTGTTCGGCGCGGACGTCGACTCGGGTACCGATGAACTCGACCGCGCGCGGATCGTGCCGCCGGTGTTCGTCCCGCGGCGCCTGGAGAAGATGTTCGACCTCGCGCGTGAACCGGTGTACGGCGATGTCGGGCTGTCGACCGTCCTCGGCGGGTTCACCGCGCCATCGCCGGTGTTCCTGTGCGCGTTCGGCTCCACGCAGGTGGCGGGCAGCGGGCTCGGGATCGCCGCGAGCGAACAGGCGGGCAGGCTCGGGATGCCGATGGTGATCGGCGAGAACGTCGTGCCGATGCACGGATACGGCCGGATGGGCGAAAGCGCCGAAGACGGCCTGCTCGGCCGGATCCGCGCGTACGCCGACGCCGTACCGGACGGGCTGGGCGGTGTCGTCGTGCAGCAAAGCACCGAAGACGCCGACGCGGAGGTGTGGAACCTCGTCTACAGCGACCCGTCCGCGACGAAACTGCTGGAGACCGGGCGGCTGGCGTTCGAGCTCAAGGTGGGACAGGGCGCCAAACCGGGGCTGGGCGGGATGACCGTGCTCTCGCGCACGGCCGCCGGCGAGATCGCCGAACAGTACACAGTGGACGAAGCCTTCGGTAAGGAACAGGCCATGGTGCTGCGTTCCAGCAGCCCCGGCACCTTCACCGGGGAGATCCTGCGCCAGCAGATCCACCTGATGCGCAACAACTACCCGCGGGCCCGGGCCTGGGTGAAACTGCATCCGGGCCGAGACGTCGGCGAGGCCGCGCGGGTCGCGTGGGCGGCGGGAGCGGACGCCGTCACCGTCGACGGTGCCGAGGGCGGCACCGGCTGGGCGCCGTCGGTCTTCCTCGACCAAGTGGGATTGCCGTTGGTGGAATGCCTGCGCCGGGTCGGCAAGCACGACGCCTCGTTGCTGGTGTCGGGACGGATCTGGGAAGGGGCCCGTGCGCTCAAGTGCCTGGCGATGGGCGCTTCCGCGGTCGGCCTCGGCCGGGCGGCGCTGCTCGCCGTCGACGAGGACGCGGCCGAAGGGCTCGTGCGGCTGGTGCGCTGCCTCGAACTCGAGCTGCGGCTGCTCACCAGCGCGCTCGGGAAGTACGACCTCGCGGATCTGACCCCGGACGACCTCTGGTTCCCGACCTGGACGGAGCAGAACGAATGATCAACTACGACGGTAAACGGTTCCGCAAGGTCAGCACGGATCCGAACGCGCCGGTCACCCTGTACCGGCAGAAGGACGACCTGGTGTGGGCCGAGCTGACCGGCGGCGGTGTGCGGCTCGGGTCGCTGACCGGGAAGTGCGGCGAGGACGGGACGATCGACATGGCCTACACGATGGTGCTGGCCAGTGGTCAGGTGATCGCGGGGCACAGCACGAACACGCCGGAGTTCCTGCCGGACGGGCGGATCCGGCTGAACGAGGTGTGGGAACGGTACGGGAATCCCGGCTCCCGCGGCACGTCCGCCATCGAAGAGGTGGCCGAGTAGGTCGTTTTGCGTGAAGGCTTCCTTCCCTCGGCTCAGCCGAGGGAAGGGGGCCTTCACGCGCGTTCGGAGTGCGAACCCGGCGATCATGTCGCGAAAGCCACTTTCGCGTCGCGTTCGGGCTGGTGCCGCGCAAGAACCCCGGCTGGTGGTGAAGGCCTCCTTGCCTACCTTCAGGGTAGGGAAGGAGGCCTTCACGGACATCGCCTCGGGCGGCACCGGATTTCTACCCGCGTTCGTCGCCCGAAAGGCGAATTCACGCGACCGAAAAGGGCAAGCGAGAGGGCTGAACGGCGCACGCCGAAAGGAGTGGTTCAGCTCTGGTTCTTTTCCAGGTATTCCGTCCAGACCTTCTTCGGCACGCACATTCGCCACGAGTCGACGATCAGTTCTCGTAACTCTTCGTAATCGATCGCGGACAGCCGGACGCGGACCCACTGATAGCGCATATCGGACGGAATCGGCATCATGAACTTCTCCGGTTCGCCGGCCACCAGTGCTTCCCGCTCCTCTTTGGGATAGCCGAATCCCATCACGGTTTCGTCCGGCGAGAGCGAAAGGAACACGATTCGCCCCACGCGGAACTTCGCTCGGTCGCGGACCAGCGCTTCATAGGCGCGAGGCAGGTCTGAAACGATCCGTCTGACGTCATCCCCGGTTACCATTTTTCCACCATTCTCCGCTGTCTGTTCCCCAGTCACCCTTGGCGCCCATGGTGAAGGCGACGTAAAGGTATTCGTCGAGGATCTTCGCCAGTGACACGGGCCTGCCCACCAGTGCGGGGATTTCCGCCCCGTCGTTCCCCGCCTCGGCGATCACCGCGGCGGCCCACGCGCGGCCGAGCCGCAGGTGCGCGCCGAACGCGGCGTCGTCACGGGCACCGTGGAGGGTGGCTGCGATGGCAGCGTCCCATGGCATGATCGTGTTGGGCCGCAACGCATACAGCGCCTTGGCCGCGGCGGTCGGGCCCAGCGTACGCCTGGTCCGTCCCGCTGCGACGACGACACCTGACAGGTCCGCGTAGGCCTTCGCGGCGGTGTCGATCTCCGCGTCCGTCAAGCCGGCCAGGTCGGCCGACGGGAGAGTGGTCCCCCAGGTCTCCCACCAGGTGCGGACACCGTCGTCGAAGGGGGCGGGTTCGCCGTCCCGCGGGTAACGGATACGGCATCCCCACGAGTTCAGCCAGCGAAGAAGAATTGTGCGATGCGCGGGCTGTGACAGGTCGATCGCGGACCGCGTTTCTTCCAGCAGCCGAAGCCAAGAGGTGTCCACATTCGCGAAGCCGTTGAACACTTCGGCGGCCCGCCGAAGTTCGGCGAGCGGGGGCAGGGGAGCAGACATGGGCGAACCCTATCCGGTGCCACCAAGGGGGTGAATTTCCGCGTCCAACTATTGGACTTTGTACATTGAGTCACCTATTTGTATCTGCTGCATCCTTCATTGGTCCTTTAGGGTTGTGGTCAGGAAGGTCACAAGGATGGCGGTCACGCAGCGCGATTGCGTTACCCCATCCAGGGGAGGAGAGGGCATGGGCAGACCCGAGCGACCGTTGGACGGCTCCACTGGTCCGATCGCCGCATTCGCTCACGATCTGCGCGTTTTGAGGAACCGGGCGGGAAACCCGAGTTACCGGGAACTCGCCAGGACCGCACTGTTCGCACCTTCCGTACTGTCCAGCGCGGCGAGCGGCCACCGCTTGCCGACGCTCGCCGTGACGTTGGCGTTCGTCTCCGCGTGCGGTGGGGACCGTGCGGTGTGGGAACGACGTTGGCGGAGCGTCGCCGGGCAGCCGGGGGCCGGCGCCGAGGCACGGGAGGATCGTGCGCCCGCGCCGGCGGACACTCCGCCGGACGGCGCGCACGCGACGGCATCCGGCGTCATCCGCCTCGCCCGTCCGGCTCAGCTGCCGATGGCATCGAGGACCTTCGTCGGCAGGGAAAGGGATCTGGCCGACGCGGCCGAGATGATCGGCGCGAGCGGGCCGGTCAAGGTGCCGTTGCTCGTCAGCGGCCCGATCGGGGTGGGGAAGACGGCTTTCGCCTTGCGGCTGGCGGAAGAGGTCGCGGCGGACTTCCCGGACGGGCAGCTCTACGCCGAGCTGGGCGACAGCGGCTCCGGGGGCCGCTCGGCCAACGGGATCGTGCGCGGGTTCCTGCGCGCGCTCGGCGTGCCTGCCCATCTGGTGCCCGACGATCCGATGCAGCGGATCGGGCTGTACCGGTCCCTGCTGGCGGAACGCAGGTTGTTCGTGCTCCTGACGGGTGTCCGGGACGAGGGTCAGGTGCGGCCGCTGCTCGGGCAGACCCCGCACAGCCAGGTCGTGGTCACCAGCCGCGCCCGGCTGCTCGGCTTGGAGGACACGAACCGTATCGAGCTCGATACGTTCTCCCGCAAGGAATCGCTGGCCTTGATCGGCCGGATCGCCGGACCGGGCCGGGTGCGGGCGGAGCACGACGCCACCGACACGATCGCCGAACTGTGCGGGGATCTTCCGCTGGCGGTCAACATCGTCGGCCGCAAGATCGCCGCGCGCCCGGAATGGGCGATCGCGTACACCGCGGGCCAGCTCGCCGATCGCGAACGGCTCATGGACAGCCTCTGTGTCGGTGACGTCAACGTGCGGGACCGGTTCTCCGCGGCGTACGACCATCTGTCGCCCACCGAGCGGGAGGCCATCCGGCACTTCGGGCAGAGCGGCGCGGGCTGGACGACGTCGATCGGCATCGCCGCCGCGATGGGCATCATGATCGAGACCGCCGACGAACTCCTCGAATCCGTGGTGGACGCCGGACTTCTCCAGCGTGCCAACGTGGCCGGGCGCTACGCGGTGTCCCGGTTGGTCAGCGCGTTCGCCGCCGAGCGGCAACGCGAACCTGGCCCGTTCGCCGCAGCCGTCCCGATGGCGGGCCGCAGGACGCGTAAGAACGCGTTCGAATCGCTGCGCCACGAGGCGGTGCGCACGCTGCCGGGTGGCTCGTCCGAAGGTTGATTGTTCTCCCCGCGCGGCGCTTCCGGTCAACGGGCCGCGCGGCTTGAATGAGTCGACGAATGAAGGCGAGCGAAATTCGGTGACACAATGCTGATTCTGTCGATGAAAGAGGGTCACGATGGCGGGATCGTGGCGATCGAGGACGGCAAGCTGCTGTTCGCGCTGGAGTCGGAAAAGGACAACTACCCGCGCTACGACCGGATCACCGGCGAGCTGATGGCGCGCGCGGCGGGCATGCTCGACAAGCAGCCCGACGTGGTCGCGCTCGGCGGCTGGGTCAAGGGAGAGTTCTCGGTGGAACCGCCGTCCCGCACCGGATACTTCGGTGTCGGCGAAGGCGCGATCTCCGACGAGGCGGGCAAGTTCTTCGGCAAGGACGTGCGGTACTTCTCCTCGACCCACGAACGCTCGCATATCTACACCTCCCTCGGGATGGCCCCCGCGGCGCCCGGCCAGGCGTACTACTCCCTGGTGTGGGAAGGGAACATCGGTGACTTCTACCGGATCGACGAACGCGGCGAGGCCACGCACCTGCAGCATGTCCTGACCGACCCCGGCGCGAAGTACGCGTATCTCTTCGCGCTGGCCGACCCGGTTTTCCCGCTGGGCAAGGGGAAGTTCCGGTTCAACGACGCCGGCAAGCAGATGGCGCTGACCGGATTCGCCGAGCCGGGCCCGCTCACGCCGGAGGAGCAGAAGACGATCGACTTCATCCTCGACCGCGACGGCATCATCCTCGGTCTGTCCAAAGAGGAGATGTCCTGGTCCCATCTGTACAACGCCGGTGTCTGGTCGCAGGAATATCGCAACGCGGCGGCGAAGCACTCGCAGGCGATCTTCGACCGGTTCTACGACTACGCCGAAAAGAACCTGACAGAAGGTCTGCCACTGCTGATCTCCGGTGGCTGCGGCCTGAACTGCGACTGGAACCGCTTGTGGCGGGAGAGCGGCCTGTTCTCGTCGGTGTTCGTACCGCCGTGCCCCAACGACAGCGGTTCCGCACTGGGCACGGCCATCGACGCGCAATGGTTCTACACCGGGCAGGCGACCATCGAATGGGACGTCTACGCGGGGGAGAACTTCGTCGAGGACGTCGTCCCGGATCCCGCCAAGTACGAGACACGGCCGCTCGTGGCGAGTGAGGTCGCGAAGTATCTCAAGGACGGCAACATCATCGGCTGGGCGCGCGGCCGGTACGAGATGGGCCCGCGGGCGCTGGGCAACCGGTCGATCCTCGCCGCGCCGTTCACCGTGGACACCACCGTGCGGCTCAACAAGATCAAGCGCCGCGAGGACTACCGCCCGATCGCCCCGATCGCGCTGGAATCCGACGCTCCCCAGTGGTTCGTCGGCTCGGTCGAGGATCCGTACATGCTGTATTTCAACCACGTCACCTCCGACGAGTTGAAGGCCATCACGCATGTCGACGGCACCGCGCGCACCCAGACGGTGACGCGCGAGCGCAACGCCGGTATCACCGACCTGCTCGAGGCGTTCCGTGAGCAGACCGGGTTCAGCGTGCTGTGCAACACCTCGCTGAACAACAACGGGCGCGGTTTCCTCAACCGCACCAGCGATCTCATCGAGTACGGGGAGACGTACGGCCTCGACGGCTACGTCATCAACGACACGTTCGTGACCCCGCGCGCCTCCTGAAATCCTTGCCCGACGGGGGCAAGGCCCGGATGCCACCACCCAGCAGTGGCATCCGGGTACCTCGTGGTGCCCGAACGAAGTCTCGCCCGGAGGGGGAAGACCATGCGAGTCGTGTTCGCGGGCGGTGGTGTCATCGCGCTGCTGACCGCGCTGAAGTGTGTGTCGACCGGGCACGAAGTGGTGATCGCCGATCAGGCGGACATCCCGTTCTCCGGTGCGACGTCGTTCGACCGTCATCGCGTGCTGCGCGCGTTGCACGCCGACGACCCCGCCACCACGGCGGCCGCCGTCGCCGCGCATCACGCGTGGATCGATCTCGAACACCTGCTGTCCACGCCGTTCTACGAACAGGTCGGCGCGCTCACCGCGCTTCCGGCGCACGCGGCGACGGCGGCGCGGGAATTGCTCACCGCGGCCGGATCGAAGGCCGAAGTGCTCGGCGCCGACGAACTCGCCGCGGAATTCCCGCACGCCGGGTTCGTGCCCGGGACGGGCGCGATCTTCGAGTCGCACGCGGGGGTCCTGCTCGCCGATCGCGTACTGACCGCGTGCGCCACTCGGCTGAGATGGCACGCGAAGGCGGAACTCCATCCGCATCGCAAGGTGGCCGGGATCGACGCCGACCGGGCCGAGGTCCGGCTGGCCGACGGTGAGACCCTCCGCGGTGACGCCGTCCTGGTGGCGGCCGGCCCGTGGTCCCGGGACCTGCTGGCCCCCGCGCTGTCCAGGGAACTCGTGCTGCACCGGCAGACGATGCTCTACTGCGACGTCCCGCCCGCCGACGCCGCCGCGTGGGCCGCGACCCCGGCGATCACGTCGCTCGGCTCCGACGGGGGCGCGTGGCTGGTGCCGCCCGTGGCCGGGACGCCGTTGAAGCTCAGCGCCGCGAGCGCGTGCCGCATGGTCGACGAGATCGGCGGCGCCACGGTGCCCTCGTGGTGGCGTGAACACCTGATCGACACATTCTCCACGCTGATCCCTGGCTTCCGCCGGGACTGGCTGGTCGACACCCGGGACTGCCACTACCTCGCCCGGCGCTCCACCCTCGGCCCGATGCTCGCCGTCCTCGGCGACCGGGTCCTGACCTACGCGGCGTGCGGCGGCTCGTCGTTCAAGTTCGCCCCGCTGATCGCCCGGTCCCTGGCCGCGCGCCTGACCGGCGCCGACCCGGTCCCGACCGGACTCGAACCGCTCGACCGGCCGCTCGCGCGAGCGGCCGGTGTCCACCCGATCCGTCCTGCCCTGCGAGGTGTGTCGTGAAACTGCTCGCGCTGGAAGCCAGCCAGAACTCCTACTACTACCTGCCCCGGTATCAGCAGATCGAGGATTTCGGTGGCGTGCTGTACGTGCTCAACGGGATCGGGACCGAGGATCTCTGGCCGTCCGAGCGCTACCGGATCGCCGGCAGCAACCACATCGACGACCTGATCCGGCACGCCAAGGCCTGGCACGCCGAAGAGTCGTTCGACGGCGTGCTCACCTTCTCCGAATCCGGCGTGGTCCTGGTCGCCGCGGTCGCGGAAGCGCTCGGCCTGCCCGGTATCGGCGTCGACGCGGCGCGGACCAGCCGGAACAAGCTGATCATGCGGCAGGCGCACGAAAAGGGCGGGGCCGCGCATCCGGACTACCGGTTCGTCGAAGACCTCGATTCGGCTCTGCAAGCGGCCGAGGACTTCGGCTATCCGGTGATCCTCAAGCCGACACTCGGCGCGGCCAGCAACTTCGTCTTCCGCGTCGACGACGAAGAGAAGATGCGGGAACGCTACGCGCAGGCGCGCGAAGGCATCGACGGGATGTCCTGGTACAACATGGAGGCCGAAGGGCTGGACCTCGGCCCGCACGGCCTGCTCGTCGAGTCCTTTCTGGACGGTCACGAGCACCTCATCGAAGCGGTGGCATGGGACGACGAGGTCTACCTCGGATCCATTGTGGACAGAGTAACTTCGGAGGGCGAGACGTTCGACGACGACGTGCACCACGCGCCCACGTCGCTCACCGCAGAGCAGGTGACCGAAGTGCACGCGGTGGTGGCCGCCGGAGTGCGGGCGCAGGGGCTCACCCGCGGCGCGCTGCACGCCGAGGTCCGATTCCACCAGGGCAAACCGTTCCTGCTGGAGATCGCCGTCCGGCCCGGTGGCGGGGGACTCGACCATATGGCGCGGCTTTCGGCCGGGTACGACCCGATCAAGGGGCTCATGGACGTCTCTCGCGGCGTGCGGCCGGATGTCCACCACTTCAGCCCGACGGGACTGCACACCGCCGCGATGTGCCTGATCTGCCCCGGCGGCGTGATCGCCTCGATCGACGTCCCGCCCGCGGTGAACGAATCGGACTCCTTGTACTACCTCAAGATCTTCGCCAAGCCGGGTGACCTGATCAAACGCCCTCCGCTCGGCAACAACATCTTCGGCGGCATCGGCGCGCTGGGCGCGTCCTTCGACGAAGCCATGCGCAACGCGAACGACCTCGCCGGGAAGATCGAGGTCAAACTCTCCGAAACCCAGAAATAGCACCGAATACGACGAAACCGGGCACTTACCCAGGGTCCGGTGGCGAAAGACGCCCAAAACCGCGTGGAGGAAGCGTGTCACGGACTGCCACCCAACGGCACTACCTGATGGTCAGGCCGACGTACTTCGACGTCGAGTACTCGATCAATCCCTGGATGGACCCGAAGAAACCGACGGACACCGAGCTGGCCATCGCGCAGTGGGAATGGCTGCGCGACCTGTACGTCGATCTCGGGCATCGTGTCGAGCTGCTCGAACCGCTGCCCGGTCTGCCCGACATGGTGTTCGCGGCCAACGGCGCCACCGTGGTCGACGGACAGGTGCTCGTCGCGCGCTTCCACCACGTGCAACGCGCCGGCGAGTCCGCCGCGTACCTGAAATGGTTCCGGGACAACGGATACCGCTACGTGCGGCAGGCGCAGTGGGTCAACGAGGGGGAGGGCGACTACCTCGTCGCCGGGAACACGATCCTCGCCGGGACCGGGTTCCGTACGAACCCGGAGGCGCACAACGAATCGCGCGAGTTCTTCGGCCGCCCGGTGACCCGGCTGACGCTGATCGACCCGCGGTACTACCACCTCGACACGGCGCTCGCCGTCCTCGACGACGACACGGTCATGTACTACCCGGGCGCGTTCTCCGAGGAAAGCCGTCTGTTGCTGAAGGAGCTGTACCCCGACGCGATCTCGGCTTCCGAGAGCGACGCCGCCGTGTTCGGCCTCAACGCCGTCTCCGACGGCAAGCACGTCGTGCTCCCGCAGGCGGCCACCGAGCTGACCGCGCAACTGCGGGAGCACGGCTTCGAACCGATCGGTGCCGACCTGTCCGAGTTGCTCAAGGCGGGCGGCAGCGTCAAGTGCTGCACGCTGGAACTGCGTGCCGGTTAGGGAGAACTCGATGGATTCGGCTGTGCGGGACCGGGGCGGGCGCACCACGCTGCGCCGGATCGTCGTCGGGACGGCGTTGATCGCGGTTCCGGCGGTGGTCGTCGTCGTGGTGCTCGGCCTGGGGTCGGCCTACGCGCCCGTCGCGAGCACGGGCGCCAAAGCCGCGGGCGGCGGGCCCGACACCTACGCCCGCCTGCTGGTCGCGCTGCCGGTGATTCTGGGCGCCTGCTACCTGGCGGGTGTCCTGGCCCGGCGGCTCGGCCAGCCCGCGGTGATCGGTGAGATCGTCGCCGGCATCCTGCTGGGACCGTCGCTGTTCGGGCTCGTCTGGCCCGGCGCGTTCGGCTGGCTGTTCCCCGGCGGGGTGGTCTCGGCGATCAACATCCTTTCGCAGCTGGGCCTGATCTTCTTCATGTACCTGGTCGGTTCGGAGATCGATCTCGCCGCGGTGCGCGCACGCGGGTTCACCGCGGTGACGGTCAGCCAGGTCAGCATCGCGCTGCCGATGGTCTGCGGCATCGTGCTCGCGCTCGGCATGTACCCGACCTTCGGCGGTGACGTCGGCTTCCTCGCTTTCGGGCTGTTCATCGCGGTCTCCATGAGCGTGACCGCGTTCCCGGTACTGGCGCGGATCCTGACCGATCGTGGCCTGTCCAAGACGCCGCTGGGGGCGCTGGCGCTCACCTGCGCCGCCGTCGACGACGTCGCCGCGTGGTGCCTGCTGGCCGTCGTGGTGGCCGTCAGCCAGGGCGGAACTCCGTCCGAGGTCTTCCTGACCGTCGGGCTGACCCTGGTGTTCGTCGTGGTCATGCTCTCCGTCGTCCGGCCGCTGCTGGCGAAGGCGCTCGCCCGTGTGCCGGAGTCCGCGGTGCTGGCCATCCTGCTCGGCGGGATCATGCTCTCGGCGCTGGCCACCAACGAGATCGGCATCCACGCGATCTTCGGCGCCTTCCTCTTCGGGGTGATCGCGCCGAGGAACGATCCGGTCGTCACCCGCGCGGCCGGGAAGCTCGGCAGCGTGACTCTGACGTTGCTGCTGCCGCTGTTCTTCGCCTACACCGGGCTGCACACCGAGTTCAGCCTGCTCGGCTCCGGATCGCTGTGGCTGTGGACCGTGGTGATCACGGCGGTGGCGGTGTTCGGGAAATGGGCGGGCAGCACCACGGCGGCTCGGCTGACCGGCGTCGGCTGGCGCGAATCGCTGTCACTCGGGGCGCTCATGAACTGCCGGGGACTGACGGAACTGGTGGTGCTCAACGTCGGCCTCCAGTTGAAGGTGATCAGCCCGGCGGTGTTCGCGATGCTCGTGATCATGACGCTCGTGTCGACGATCGCGACCGCCCCCGCGCTCACCTTCATCGCCAAGTTCGGGAAGAAGTCCGGAAAGGACTCGGACAAGACCGCCGGTCCAGCGGCGGCGGAAAAAAGATAGGACACCATGACCAGCAAGCAGGAAACCCTAGTCAGCACCTTCGCCGAGGTCGCGCTCACCGACGAGGTCCGGGACACCATCGGGAGCGACCTGCGGTCCTTCCCGAACCCCGTCGACGACATCGACCGCTCGCTGGCGATGCTCCGGGTCGCGTTCGCGAAGCTGCCGATCGACCAGTTGCAGACGATCCTGGACTTCGGCAGGCACGTCGACACCCCCGGCGTCGCGCTCGTGCGCAACCTGCCGGTGGACCCGGAGCTCCCCGAGACGCCGATCGACGGGGAACCCAGCAAGGACAAGAAGACGTTCGTCGCCGAGACCGTCCTTTTGGGACTGAGCCAGCTACTCGGCGAGCCGGTCGGGTTCACCACCGAGAAGAGCGGGCGGCTTGTGCACGACGTCGTCCCGGTGTCGGCGGGGGCGCGGAGCCAGACCAACCAGAGCTCGCACGTGTTCCTGAACTTCCACAACGACATCGTGCACGACGAGGTCGGCCGCTACGACGTGTCCAATCCGGACTTCCTGGTGCTGAACTGCGTCCGCCAGGACGGGAACAAGGAAGCCGTCACCTACTACGCCGACGGCAGGGACATCTCGGCCGCCCTGGCCCCGGAGGTGCTCGACGTCCTGCGCCGCCCGCTCTTCCGGCTCAACGCGCCCGGCAGCTACGTGCGTGACGTGGCCAAGGGGGCCGACGTGCTCTCCGACCTCGTGGCGGTCATCTCCGGGCCGGCGGAATCCCCGGAAGTGGCGATCTCGGCCAACGGCGTGGTGGGGGAGACCGTCGAGGCGGAGCAGGCGCTGGAGGAGTTGCAGCGGGTCTGCCGTGAGGTCGCGCACCAGGTCAAGCTGGAGCCGGGGACCGCGCTGCTGATCAACAACCGGAAGGGCCTGCACGCGCGGTCGCAGTTCTTCGCGCGGCACAACGGGCGGGACCGGTGGTTGCAGCGGACGTACATCCGCCGGAGCCTGTGGACGATTCGGTACCGGGGGACGGCGGAGGACCGGCGGGTGCACTGAGGGTTCCGGACCGCGTGGCCGAGTGCCCATCGCACCTGCCTCGCAAGACCCGACCGGCTCTGGACCAGTCTTTGCCCGGCCTAGTACATGAAGGCCTCCTTCACTGCGCCAGGCGCAAGGAAGGAGGCCTTCATGTACTAGGGAAGGTGAGCCGAGGGAAGGGCCCCTTCACGCGCGGCCGTTGTTACTACTGATGCACATGGGGCGAACATGGCGATTACCGAGTCCGTGAAGGCCCCGAACGGCCGGTTCGCGTGACTGGATGGACGACACGCGTGATCAGAGGGACGACACGCGTGACTGGAGGGACGACACGACGCGCGGCCGTGGTCCGCAGCGAGTCGTCCGCCTGGACACGCGTGTCGTCCATCCAATCACGCGTGTCGTCCGTCCCATCACGAATGTCGTCCCTGCAAGCACACTCGACCGCGCTTGGCGGCGGGTGATGCGGAAGCCACTTTCGCAACCTTCAACGGTGCGAAAGTGGCTTTCGTGACACCGCCGTCGGGCACGAGAGCGGGCATGTTCGAGAAAGCGGCCATCCGGGTAACCCTCGGCGAAAGCACCCGACGGGAGGGAACCGATGGCAGACAGGTTACGGCCGCCGCAGCAGCAGGAACCACCGGGCGTGACGTCGAAAATGGACCCGCGGCCTCGTGATTCCATGGAGGACTACGAGGGGCGCGAGCTGCTGGCAGGCAAGCGCGCGTTGATCACGGGCGGTGACTCCGGGATCGGCCGCGCGGTCGCCATCGCCTTCGCGAAGGAGGGCGCCGACGTGGCGATCGCCTACCTCAACGAGCACGAAGACGCGAAGTACACCGAGGAACGCGTACGCGCTGAAGGGCGCGAGTGTCTCCTCCTGCCGGGTGATCTCGCCGAGGCGGCGCAGTGCCGCGAGATCGTGGACCGGACCGTGAAGGAGCTCGGCGGCCTGGACATCCTGGTCAACAACGTCGCCACGCAGTGGCCGGTCGACTCTCCGGAGGAGCTCACCGACGAGCAGTGGACGCATACCTTCGACGTGAACATCCACAGCTTCTTCCGGGTGACCAACGCCGCGTTGCCCCATCTGGGTGAGGGCTCGGTCATCATCAACACCGGCTCGGTGAACGGCTTGCGGGGCAACAAATCGCTCATCGACTACTCCGCGACCAAGGGTGCCGTGCACGCCTGGACGTACGCGATGGCGCAGGCACTGGCCGATCGCGGCGTTCGGATCAACTGTGTCGCGCCCGGTCCGGTGTGGACACCGCTGATCCCGTCGACCTTCCCGCCCGAGAAGGTGGAGAAGTTCGGCCTCCAGGTCCCGTTCGAGCGGGCGGCGCATCCCGACGACCTCGCGCCGTCGTACGTCTTCCTGGCGTCCAACCGGCTTTCGTCGTACTACAGCGGCGAGGTCATCGCCGCGCTGGGTGGCGAGACGACACCCGGCTGAGGCGCGCCACGGCGTCGACGACGGCTTCGGGCGCGAGGCGGTCCAGGCACGGGTGGCCGGGCACGGGGCAGACCCGGGCCCGGCTGTCCCTGCACGCCGCGTGCTGGTCGCCGAGCACTTCGGACGGCACTCCGTACGGCGCCCAGCGCGACGCCGGCACGACCGGCGAGAACAGCGAGACGACCGGCGTCCCGACGGCGGCAGCGAGATGGGCGGGGCCGGTGTTCGGCGCCACCACGACGTCCGCCCCGGCGAGCACGGCCGCCAGTTCGGACAGTCCCGTGCGGCCGCCCAGATCGAGCGCGTCTCCGGCCACTTCCTTGGTCAGCGTGCTTTCCGACGGGGACCCGGTCACGACCACGTGGTACCCGGCGTCCGACAGTGCCCGCACGATCGCGGCCGACCGTTCGGCGGACGGCTGCCTGGCCGGGACCGACGCGGCCGGATGGAAGACCACGTAGCCCTCATCGCCGACTAGCCCGTCCACGGGTGGCAGCGGTTCACGGATCGCGAGACCGCCGTCGTCGCCGGGTGGCAACGAGAATCCCGCTTCCTCGGCCAGGGAGAGCATCCGGACCGGCTCCGGCGGATCACCGGCAACGCGATGCCGCAGATCCAGCAGCGATCCGGGGTAGTCCTCGCAGACCGCGCCGATCCACGGCACGCCCGCCATCCTCAGCAGTAGCGCCAGCGGGAGCGGGGACTGGTGGAACGACGTCAAGATCAAGGCCGCGTCGAAGGAGAACCCGCGCAAGCGCCGGACGAGCGCGTCGGTGTCCTCTTGGGTGACGGGCGGAGGCTCGGGGTCGATCCACGGGGCGCACCAGCTGATGACCTCGTCCACTCCGGGCAGTAGTTCGCCCGCGGCACGGCCCCGGGGCCCGGTCAGCAGGACCACCCGTTCCGCCCCGGCCGCGACCGCGCGGACGCAGGGACCGGCCAGCAGGACGTCGCCGAGGTTGTCCATCCTCGCGACCAGGACGTTCATCGAGTACCCGCGACGGCCAGATGCACGGCTTCGGCGAGGTCCCGCGCGACGGTCGCCCGGCGACGGGCGCGGGCGATCTCCTCCGGCAGGGTCCGCGCGGTCGGGATGAGGATCCCGCGGGCTCCGGCCGCGAGGGCGGCGTCCACGTCGGCACCGGTGTCGCCGATGACCACACAGCGGCGGACGTCCACGCCGAGCGCCTCCGCGGCCTGGCGAACCAGGCCCGGCGCGGGTTTGCGGCAGGCGCAGCCGTCGCCGTCGTCGTGCACGCAGACCTGCCAGGTGCCGAACGGGCCGAGGACCTGTTCGACGCGGGCGTTCACGGCGGCCAGCCGATCCGGGGTGATCAGCCCTTTCGCCACCCCGGACTGGTTGCTGACCACGCCGATCCTGATCCCCGCCGCCCGTATGCCGTGCAGGAGTTCCCTGGCGCCGGGCACGGGACGGACGCCGCCGGGATCGTCGAGGTAGGGCACGTCGACGATGAGGGTGTCGTCCCGGTCGAACAGCAGAGCCTGTGGCCGCCGGGCCAGCCGGTGCCGCAGCTCCCCGCGCAGCCGGTGATAGCAGGCCGCCGGCGGGATGAGGACGCTGGTCAGGAGCATCCGCGACACCTCGCCCGGGGTGAGCGGCCCCGGTGCGATCCGGCGCGCGGCGAACTCGGCGGTCAGCCCCGCCCACACTCCGGCCGCCGCGGTGGCGGCCTTACGGTGTCCCAGCGCGAACAACGCCACGGCGCCCGCCGCGCTCACGGTGGCCAGCGCGTGCCGTTCGAGCCGTCCGTGTCCGGCTCCGGTCTGCTGTCGCCAGAGGACACCGTGCTTGTGCCGCATGAGCGCGTCGTCGGCGTTGCCCCGCTGGGCGCGGAGGCTGGCCAGCGGCCCCGATCGCTTGGGCGGATGGACGGTGACGCGTTCACCCCGTGCGATGAGGTGACTCACCTTGGCGATCTGCAAGGCCAGATCCGAGTCCTCCCGGTAGGCACGGGGAAACCGTTCGTCGAATCCGCCGACCTCGGCGAGCACGGACCGGCGGTAGGCCATGTCGGCGGTGATCCACCTGGCCGTCTCCAGCCCGGCCGTTCCGCGTTCGTCGTCGGTCGGACGACGGTCCGGCGGCAGCGGTACGACGAGCCGCGCCTGCGACGCCGCCGTCTCCGGCCCGAGGGGGAGGAGGTCTTCGGCGAGTTTCCGCGGCCAGTCCGAGCCGATCACCACGTCGTCGTCGAGAAAGGCGATCCACTCGGTCTCCGCGCGCCGCCAGCCCGCGTTACGGGCCGCGGCGGGACCGCGTCCGCCGGAGCGGACCACTTCGATTTCCGTACTGGACGGGGGAAGCCGCAGATCATCGCCGCCGGGCCGGTCGTCGGCGACGATGATCCGCGCGGGCCGGGGTTCCCCGGCGGCTTCGATCCCGGCCAGGAGCGTGTGGAGATTCTCCCGGCCGGTCGTCGGAATCACGATCGTGTAGTCGAGGTCGCTCACCCTCTTCCGGTACCCGGGAGCCACCGCCGCAAACTCCGGTCACGCCGGGATCGCGTCGGTCTGCCGCAGCCACGACCGATGTTCGCCCAGTTGAGCGAGGAACGAGGCGAAGAAGCCGTCGGGCAGGGTCGCCTCGGCCGCCGTGGTGGTCACCACGCCCTGGTCGATCAGGGTTTCGGTGTCGTCGGCCAGCTTCGAGGTCACCCCGGCGCGGCGCAGCAGGTCCACACCCGAACCGAAGGCGGCCACCGGTTTGCCGTGCTTGTACGCCTCGGCGACGAAATGCACGGCGTACCCGTCGCGTTCGAGGATGTTGATCGCGCCCGGGCCACACGGGACGGCGACGGCGTCGTAGAGCACCGAAGCCATGGTGTTGAGCTGCCTGTCCGGCCGCAGCGGGCCTCCTTCACCGCCTGGCCGGAGTTCGGCTTCGGTCGGCGCGAGGACCTCAGCGATCGCGCCCTGCTCGGTCAGCGCCTCGACCAGGCGGCCGACGCCGATCGTATCCACCCCGTCGGCGGCCAGCACCGCGACCTTCCGGCTGGCCGGGGCGACGGAGGGCTGGTTGAGCTGGGAAAGCGCGCGGGAGGAGCGGTCATGGTGTGGCATGGCCGGAGCGGCGGGCACGCTCACGCCGATCCCCTCGGCCACCCGGGCCGCCAGGTCGTGGTCGACGTTGTTGAGTTCGGCGACGGTCCGCGCCCGGACCTCCCGGTCCTCGACCTTGCCGAGTTCGAACCGGAACGCGGCGACGATATGCTCGCGTTCGACCGGGGACATGCTGTTCCAGAACAGCGTCGCCTGACTGTAGAAGTCCTTGAAGCTCTCGCTGCGTTCCCGGATCTTGTGGCCGGCCACGGCTTCGGTGTAGTGCCGGAAGACGCCGGAATCGGCGATCGCCGGGCAGCCACCGCCGAGCGAGTTCGGGAAGTAGCTCGTCCGTCCTTTGTGGATACTCTGCTGCCCGTGACCGTCGCGCTGGTTCGTGTGCACCGGGGCGATCGGCCGGTTCACCGGGAGCTGGGAGAAGTTGGGGCCGCCGAGCCGGATCAGCTGCGTGTCGAGGTACGAGAAGTTCCGTGCCTGCAACAGCGGATCGTTGGTGAAGTCGATGCCGGGTACCACGTTGGCGGTGTGGAAGGCGATCTGCTCGGTCTCGGCGAAGAAGTCGTCGGGGTTGCGGTCCAGGACCATCCGCCCGACCGGCCGCACCGGCACCTGCTCCTCGGGGATGATCTTCGTCGCGTCCAGCAGATCGAAGTCGAAGTCGTGTTCGGAGTCCTCGTCCACCAGCTGGACGCCCAGCTCCCATTCCGGGTACTGCCCGGCCTCGATGGCGTCCCACAGGTCGCGCCGGTTGAAGTCGGGGTCCTTGCCCGCGATCTTCTGGCATTCGTCCCACACCAGGGAATGCGTGCCGAGCACGGGCTTCCAGTGGAACTTCACGAAGGTGCCCTTGCCGTCGGCGTTGACGAGCCGGAACGTGTGGACGCCGAAGCCCTGCATCATCCGGTAGCTGCGCGGCAGCGCGCGATCGGACATCAGCCAGAGCACCATGTGCAGGCTCTCCGGTTGAAGCGACACGAAGTCCCAGAACGTGTCGTGCGCCGACTGTGCCTGCGGGATCTCGTTGCGCGGTTCGGGTTTGACCGCGTGCACGAAGTCGGGGAACTTGATGCCGTCCTGGATGAAGAACACCGGCATGTTGTTGCCCACGAGGTCGTAATTGCCCTGACGGGTGTAGAACTTGGTCGCGAAGCCGCGGACGTCACGCACGGTGTCGGCCGAGCCCCGCGACCCCGCGACGGTGGAGAACCGCACGAACACGGGGATCTTCTCGCCGCTGGTGAGGAATTCGGCGACCGTGTAGTCGGCCAGCGCGTCGTCGTAGGCTTCGAAGAAGCCATAGGCGCCCGCGCCGCGCGCGTGCACGACCCGTTCGGGGATGCGCTCGTGGTCGAAATGGGTGATCTTCTCTCGCGCGTGGAAGTCCTCCAGCAACGTCGGTCCCCGGGCTCCCGCGGTCAGGGAGTCGTTCGTGTGATCGACGCGGACACCCTGCTGGGTGGTCAGCGCGGACTGCCCGGGATCCACACGGCTTCCGCCCAGCTGTTCGTCCTTCGCGTCTTCTCGATGCTGTGCCACTGGTGTCGCCCCTTCGCGGTGGTGGTTTCCCTCGCGGCTACCCCGGCACTGTTTCGGCAAAACGACACCGGGTAACCGGCGCGCAGGAAACTTGGTGGAGGTGCGAATGACGACGGTGGATCGGCCGACCGTGCTGGAGATCCGCGACCCCGTCGACGACAGGCTCGTCGGCAGCGTCAAGGCGGCGACCCCCGATGGCGTCGAAATGGCGATCGCCACGGCGAAACGGCGGGCCCCGGGCTGGGCCGCCACACCGGCGGCCGAACGCGGGATCGCGCTGAAGGACGCGGCCAGGTCGCTCCGGGCTCGGGCGGGTGAACTCGCCGTCCTCATCGAGAGCGAGACCGGGAAGCCTCGCGAAGAAGCCGAGGAAGGTGTCCTCGCCGGAGCCGGGACCTTGGAGCAGTACGCCGAACTGGGTCCGGTGCACCGCGGCCGATCCCTGTTGGGTGATCCGTCGGCCACCGACCTGATGGTGCCCGAACCGCGGGGCGTGGTCGTGGCACTGACGCCGTGGAACGACCCCGTCGCCGTGGCCTGCGGGCTGCTGGGTGCCGCGGCGGTCACGGGGAACACGGTGGTGCACAAGCCGAGTGAACGCTGCCCGCACACCGGCGCCTGGCTGGGGAACGTGCTGTCCGAGGCGCTTCCCGAGGGAGTGCTCCAGACCGTGCAGGGTGACGGGACCGTCGGCGCCGAACTCGCGGCCCATGCGGATGTCGACGTCATCGCGCATGTCGGCGGTAGCGTCGCGGGTCGTTCGATCGCGGCGAGTGCGGCGAAGACCGGCGCCAAGGCGTTGCTGGAGAACGGTGGCAACGATCCGCTCGTCGTCGACGCCGGCGTGGATCCGGTCTGGGCGGCCGGTCAGGCGGCGACCGGGGCGTTCGCCAACTCAGGGCAGATCTGTGTCTCGATCGAACGGATCCTGGTGCACCAGGACGTCGCGGACGCCTTCATCACCGCGCTGGTCGCCGAAGCGGGCAGGCGCGAACTGGCCCCGCTCGTCGACCGGCGTCACCGCGAGGGGGTGCACGCCCAGGTCGCGGAAGCGATCGCGCAAGGCGCCGATCCGCTCGTCGGCGGCGTCGTGCCGGACGGTCCCGGCGCCTTCTACCCGGCGACCGTCCTCACCGGATGTACCTCCGGGATGCGGATTCTCCGCGAGGAGACGTTCGGCCCGGTAGCGCCGGTGACGGTGGTCGCGGACTTCGAGCAGGCACTCGGCCAGGCCGCCGACGGCGAGTACGGGCTCGCCGCCACGGTGCTGACCTCCTCGATGGCGCACGCGCAGCGGGCATGGCGCGAACTCCCGGTCGGGACCGTGAAGATCAACAACGTCTTCGGTGGCGCGCCCGGCGGAGCCGCCCATCCGCGGGGTGTCAGCGGCAGCGGTTACGGCTACGGGCCCGAACTGCTCGACGAGATGACGCAGACCAAGGTCGTCCACCTGGCGCCTCCGGGGCCGTGATGGGCGCCCGGCACCCATGGACGGCGCCGTTCGCCTGGGCCGGCCGGGCGTTCCGGGTTCCGGGGGAGGAACGCCGGAGTCTCATCCAGACCACGAAGGCCACGGCCGCGGCGGTGATCGCGTGGATCGTGGCGACCTCGGTGCTGCGGCTGCCGCAACCCTTCCTCGCGCCGTACGCCGCGGTGTTCCTGGTGCAGGCCACCGTTTACCGCTCCCTGCGCGGCTGGGCGCAGCAGGTCGGCGCGGTCGGCGTGGGGGTGTTGCTCGCGGCGGGCGCCGGCCAGGTCATCCCGTCCGTCACGATCGCGCTCGGACTGGTCGTCTTCACCGGGTTGCTGATCGGCTCGTGGCGGGGGTTCGGTGATTCCGGGGTGTGGGTCGGGATCACCGGCATGCTCCTGATCTCCTACGGCAGCGCGACCGAACCGGTCCTGCTCGCCGACCGGCTGCTGGAGACCGCGCTGGGCGCGGCGATCGGCGCGGTGCTCAACGCGGTGATCCTGCCGCCGCTGCACGGCGAACGCCTGCGGGCGGCGACCTCCCGGCTGGCCGGGGCGATCGCCGACGTCCTCGACGAGACCGCGGAACTGGTCCGCGGCGGCGATTCGGCCGACGGTCTCGACGACCGGCTGCAGGACGTCCGCAGCCTGGCCGCGGAGGCGGAAGACGCGATCGGCTGGACCCGGGAGGGCCGGTACCTGAACCTTCGCGGACGGCGTGAGATCCGCGAGGAGCCCTTGTCGAACCTCATTTCCCTGTGGCAGCCGCTCGCCCAGCTGATCGACGCCGTGAGCGAGGCCGCCCGGAGCGAGCAGCCGTTCCGGCATCCCGGCGAGCACGCGCGCGGGGTCGTCGGCGACCTGCTCGAGGCACTCGCCGAGGTGGCCCGTTCGGGTGACCCGGACAAACTCGATCGGTGCCGCAGGCTGCTCGACGAGATCGACCACCTGCTCGTCACGCCCACGGACGAGGTCGCGACGTCGATCGGCCTGGGGGCGATGGCGTTGCCTGCTCGCCGTCTCGTCCAGCGGCTCCGCGCCGATTAAGCCGGGGCGACGGTGGGTAACCGTACCCATGAGCAGCAGTGGCAAGCGGATCGTGGTCACCGGCGCCACCGGTAACGTCGGGACAGCGGTGGTGCGCGCGCTGGGTGCGGACCCCGAGGTCGGCTCGATCGTCGGGCTGGCGAGGCGCCCCAGCCGCTGGGAGAGCCCGAAGACCGAGTTCGTCACCGCCGACGTGGCCCGCGACGACCTCCGGGCCGTGTTCGACGGCGCCGACGTGGTGATCCACCTGGCCTGGCTTTTCCAGCCGACCCACCGGCCCGAGGTCACCTGGCGGGTCAACGTGCTGGGTTCGATCCGGGTGTTCGAAGCCGCGCAGGCGATGCGGGTGCCGTCGCTGGTGTACGCGTCGTCGATCGGGGCGTACTCGCCGAGGGACGACGACCACCCGGTGACCGAGGACTGGCCGACGCACGGCTCGCCCAAGGCGGCGTACACCCGGGAAAAGGCTTATGTGGAAAGGGTTCTCGAGGCGTTCGACCGCAGTCATCCACGGCTGCGGGTGGTACGGGTGCGCCCGGGATTCCTGTTCCAGAAGGCCGCGGCGCCCGAACAGCGCCGCCTTTTCGGCGGGCCGCTCGTTCCGGGCAAACTGCTGAGGCCGCCGCTCGTCCCGATCCTTCCGGACATCCCGCGACTGAGGATCCAGACCGCGCACACCGAAGACGTGGCCGACGCGTACCGCCGTTGTGCGCTGCAGGACGTCAAGGGCGCCTTCAACGTCGCCGCAGACCCGGTACTGGACACGCGAGCGCTGGCACGGATCTTCGGTGCCAGGCCGGTGAAGGTCCCGGCCTCCTTGGTCCGGAACGCGCTCGCCGCGGCCTGGTCGCTGCACCTGATTCCGGCCACGCCTGGGCTTTTCGAAGCCGTGCTGCGTCTCCCGGTGATGGACTGCACGCGCGCCAGGGAAGAGCTGGGCTGGACGCCGCGATACTCGTCGGAGGACGCGATCGAAGCGTTCCTCAAGGGATTGCGGGAAGGCGAAGGGTTCCCGACCGAACCGCTGAAACCGGACGTCGGCCGGGGGCACGAACTGGCCACCGGGGTGGAGGAGCGGCCGTGAACGAGAAGGAGCTGCTGCACACGCTGACCAAGGTGGTGTCCACTTTGGACGGCACGTCGGTGCGGTTCGCCATCGCGGGCGGTCTCGCCGTGTACGCGCGGGGCGGCCCGCCGTCCGACCACGACGTCGACCTCTTCCTCAAGCACGAGGACATCGAGGAAGCGGCGGACGCGCTGGAAGCCGCGGGGCTGAGACGGGTGCGTCCGCCGGAGGACTGGCTCACCAAGGTCTACGACGGCGACTGTCTCGTGGACCTCATCTTCCGGCCCAACCATCGGCCGGTCACCGACGAAATGCTCGACCGCGCTTCGCTGATGCGGGTCGGGGCGACCGCCGCTCCCGTGCTCAACGGCACCGATCTGCTCGTCGACAAGATACTCGTGCTCAGCCCGCACCGGTGCGATTTCGGGCCGCTGCTGCGGATCGCCCGTGACCTCCGCGAGCAGGTCGACTGGCACCGCGTGGCCGAGGAGACCGCCGAATCGCCGTACGCCTGGTCGTTCCTGACCCTGCTCGCGGCACTGTCCATCATCGACGGAAAGGAGCTTCCGATGCCCGAGGAAGCGCCCCAGTACCTGGTCGCCAGGCTGACCAAGGCGCTGGCGGAGGATCCGAGGACCGCCGAACTCGGCGTGCACGTCACCGTGCGCGGTGACCAGGTCCGGCTCAGCGGCGAGGTCCCCTGTGCCAACCGCAAGGCCGACATCGAGGCGGTCGTCTGCGAACACATCGCGGCCGAGCTGGTGCACAACGACGTCCGGACGGCGGACGTCCGCGAGCCGTCGCACGCCGAGGAGATCCGGTGATCCGGGTCGCCGCGGTCGGGGACGTCCACCTCGGGGAGGACAACCGGGGCCTGCTGCGGCCGGCATTGGACAACATCGCCGAACACGCCGAGGTGCTGCTGCTCGCGGGCGACCTCACCCGGCACGGCAGCGTCGAAGAGGCCAGGGTGGTGGCCGACGAGTTCGCCGGGCTCGACGTCCCCGTGGTGGCGGTGCTCGGCAACCACGACTACCACTCGGACGAGGCGGAGGCGGTCAGCGGGCTGCTGGAGGAAAGCGGGATCACGGTTCTGGAGGGTTCGGCCACCACCGTGGACCTGGACGGCGGAAAGCTCGGCGTCGCCGGGGTGAAAGGCTTCGGCGGCGGGTTCGCGGGCAAATGCGCGAGCCGGTTCGGTGAACGCGAGATGAAGGACTTCGTCGAACACACCATGGCGGCGGCCAGGCGGCTGCGCACCGCGCTGGAGGGGCTCGAACACGAGCAGCCCGACGTGACCGTCGCGCTGACGCACTACTCGCCGATCCCCGGCACCCTGCACGGCGAACCGCCGGAAATCCACCCGTTCCTGGGGTCGTACCTGCTGTGCGAGCCGATCGACGACGCCCAGGTCGCGCTCGCCGTGCACGGACACGCGCACTACGGCAGCGAACAAGGCGTCAGCCCGGGCGGTGTCCCCGTGCGCAACGTCGCCCAGCCGGTGATCCGCGCGGCGTACGCCACGTACGTCCTCGAACCTGCGAAAGTGCTGACATGAGGGATCGATTCCATGGTCAACTGAGCGTTCTCGGCGAGCTCCTGTCGAGCATGTGCGGGATGGCTTGCGAGGAACTACGCCTCGCGAACCGGGTCTTCCTCGACCGGGACGCCGAAGCCGCCGCCGAACTCGCGGCCGTCGAGGCGAAACTGAACGCGGCACGGACCACATGCGAGGAGACCGCCCAGAAGCTGCTCGCCCTGCAGGCGCCGGTCGCGCGCGACCTGCGGACCGTGCTCGCGGCGGTGTACTGCGCCGACCGGCTGGAGCGGATGGGCGACCTCGCCCAGCACATCGCGGACCAGGCCGCGCGAGCGCCGGAATTCGCCGTCCCCGACGCGCTCGCCGGCCGGTTCGGCGAGATGGCCGGGCTCGTCGGCTCGATGGCGGAAGATCTCGGCGCGGCGATCGAGGGGCCGACCGCGGAGGTGTTCCACTCGCTCGCCCGGTCCGACCAGCGTGTCGATGCGCTGTACGAAGAGCTGATGACGCTGGTCACGGAGCCGGACTGGCCGCACGGCGTCGCGCCCGCGATCTCGGTGGCGTTGCTGGCGCGGTTCTACGAGCGGTTCGCGGACCAGGCCGTTTCGGTGGCGCGGCGGGTGGACTTCGCGCTGACGGGGGAGCTGCCCGAGTCCTCGGTGCGGGATGTTCCTGCGGAGCTCTGAGGTTGCTGCGTTTCGGCTGGAACAGCGACGCCGGACGTTGGGAAAGCCACTTTCGCAACACCCTTCCCCACCGGAACCGCCACACCACCGGCAAGACGCCGTGAAGGCCTCCTTCCCTAGATCGGAAGAGCGACGTGNCGGATCGCGCGACGCCGTGAAGGCCTCCTTCCCTACCTTGAGAGTAGGGAAGGAGGCCTTCACGGAACGCCGCCGGAAAGCTCAGGTGGCGCGGTCCGTCAGCGCGTCCCGGATCTTGTCGATGAACGCCGTCCCCGGCGCCAGGATCCGGTTCGCCGGCGGCCGGTCCGGGGCGGCGGGGTGCGGCCGTGTCGGGGCGATCTCCTTGGCCCGCAACACTTTCTCGCCCAGTTCCTGCAATTCTCCCGGCGAGCAGGCGGCCTGCAGTTTCGGCAGCAGGTCGCTTTCCTCCTCCTCGATGTGGTGCCGGACGTCCTCGATCAGCTTCCCGACCAGTTGGTCGAACCGCTTGTCCGTCGGCTCCAGGCCGATGAGGTCGTTCATCACGCGTTCGGCTTCGGCGTGCTCCTCGATCTCGTGGTCGGCGACCTCGTCGCCGTTGGGGAGCTTCTTCCGCGCGGCGGGGTACATATGTTGCTCTTCGGCGATCGAATGCCGCACGAGTTCGGCGATCACGTGGTCCGCGAGGTCCTTGCGGTGCCGATCACCGCCCTTGCCGGATTCGAGCTCCTTGAAGATCCGTTCGAAGGCACGGTGGTCTTCGGTGATCACCGAGACGAGGTCGTGTTTCGTGGTGGTGGTCATGGACACTCCTGTCCGTGGTCGTCAGTCCGACACCGCACGGATACCCGTTCTCCGCGATTCACTCACCCGGATTCGTCGGTGACGTGATGCGGCGCGCCCACGGGTTTGGATTCGGGGGAGCCGCGCTGGCGCAGGTACACGCTGAACACCGCCATCGAGCCGATGGCGAGGAATTCCGATTGCCAGTTCTGGAGTGTGCGGTTCCAGAAGTCCGACGACGCCAGATAGCCGAACCACGACTCCGGATCACCGAATTCGGTGAGCTGCTCGGCGTTGTAGGCGCTCATCCCGGCCACGGACTGGGCCAGCCAGGACAGCAGGAACAGTCCCAGCATCACCAGTCCGAGTGACATCGAGAAGATCCCCGTGCGCCAGCCTCCCGCTCTGGCCCATTTCGGCGAATCGGCCGTCGAATACCGCCCGACCTGCTGCTCCTCGTCGGTTTCCAGGCCGACCCGGCCGGCCGGTTTCGATTCGGGGGAGCCGCGTTGCAGCAGCCATACGGTCGCGAACACGTACAGGAAGAACTGCAGGTACTCCGATTGCCAGTTTTCGGCGACGTCGACGGCGAAGTCGGCGGACGCCAGGTAGTCGAGCAGGCCGATCGGTTCGGCGGCGTGGCTGAGCCGCCCGTCGTTGTAATCGGCGAGGCCCGCGAACGCCTGTCCCGCGAGACTCAGCAGGAACAGCAGTCCGAACGCCAGCGAGAGGGCGTTGTCCCGGAGAAAGCGCCGCATCATCCGCCTCCTTCACCGGTGGAGCAGGCCCAGTAGGACGCAATAGCCGAGGACGGCCACGACGAAGACGAGGTAGACGGTGAACACCGGGCGCGCTTTCACGGTCCACCCACCGAGCAGTCGTAGACCTGTTCGTTCCGATGGCGGCAGCCCGCGCCAGTGATCACCCATCCGGTGGACGATTCGTGCAGGAAAAGCGTGTCGCGGGCGGTCTTCACCTGGGCTTCCTCGCTCCAGATCGAGACCGTTTCGGGTGTTCCGCCCGGGACGTCCGCCCTCGCGAGGCCGCGTTCGCAGCTCTCCGGCGCCCAGGACTCCTGCGCCCGGGGCGCCAGCAGCGCGCACGCCGAGCGGTGATCACCCGACGCGAGCGCGCCGATGAACCGCGCGGCTGCCTCTTTCACCGGCTCTTGCCCGCTCGCTCCGGTGCAGCCGGCGAGCAGGAGACAAACACCGAACGCCAGCGTTTTGACGATCACGGAAACGGGGTACCCGGCCATGGCGTCGTTCACACCTGGCGTCAGGAAGGGGGATACTGCCGCTCCCGCAGCAGGTTCGCCAAGTGGACGGCGTTGCGCGCGAGGGTCGCGTTGGTCGAGGCGACCGCTTCGGGCGTCTCGTCGAGATCGTTGTAGTCCCCGCCCTTCATCGCCTCGCCGTTCCAATACGTCCCGCCCTGGGCGGGCACGGTGAAACCGACGTCGTTGAGGGCCTGGAACAGGTCGGCGGTGATCTTGTGCGCGCCGTCCTCGTTGCCGACGACGGCGGTGACACCGACCTTGCCGAACATCGCGGGCCTGCCTTCGTCGTCCGTTTCGGACAGTTCGGCGTCGAGCCGTTCCAGCACGCGCTGGGCCACACTGGACATGTGGCCGACCCAGGTCGGCGTCGAGATCAGCAGGATGTCGGCCGCGGCGATCTTCCGGCGGATCCCCGGCCAGGCGTCGCCGTCGCCCATGTCGCCTTCCACGCCGGGTTTGACGTCGTGGTCGACCACGCGCACGAGTTCACCGGTGGCGCCGCACCCGGCCAGTTCGTCGAGCAGCTGCTGGGCGATCAGCGCGCTGCTCGACGGCGCGGGAGACGGTTTGAGCGAGCACACCAGTGCGAGGGCCTTCAACGGCTGGGTCATCCTGTCCTCCTGTTCGGATCGGTACCGAGCCCCGTATGGGTGAAGCCCGCTTCGCTGACGGTCGCCGGGTCCAGGAGATTCCTGGCGTCGACGACGACGGCGCGTTCGGTGGCGGCGGCGAGCCGGTCCCAGTCGAGCTCGCGGAACTCGGGCCACTCGGTGAGCACCACCAGCGCCGCCGCGTCCTTCGCGACCAGGTACGGGTCGTCGACGACCTGGACGATGTCCGGTTCGACGGACTCGACGCCGGGGTCGTACGCGGTCAACACCGCGCCGCTCCTGGCGAGCTCCCGCGCGACCGCGAGCGCGGGGGAATCGCGCAGATCCCCGGTCCCCGCCTTGAACGCCAATCCGAGCAGCCCGATACGGATGCCCGAGAGCGAACCGTCCGAAACACCGGTGATCGCGAGGCGGATCTTCCGCACCACGGCCGCCCGCTGGCGGGCGTTGGCCTTCATGGCGTCACGCAGGATGCCGAAGTCGACGCCCGCGTGTTCGGCGGTCCGCAGCAGCGCGGCGGTGTCCTTGGGCAGGCACGAGCCGCCCCAGCCGGGGCCGGGCACGAGGAAGGCGGGGCCGATCCGGGAATCGAGCCCCATGAGCCGCCCGACGTCGCGGATGTCGGCGCCGTAATGCTCGCACAGTTCGGCGAGGACGTTCACATAGGACACTTTTAGCGCCAGGAACGCGTTGCTGGCGTATTTCGCCAGCTCGGCACTGGCCGGATCGGTGAACCACACCGGCGCGTTCGTCTCGCCGTACAACGCGGCCACCCGTTCGGCGGGCGCCCGGTTCTCCGGCACCGAGCCGAGGACGATCCGGTCGGGCTTCAGGAAGTCCTCGACGGCGTGCCCCTCGCGGAGGAACTCGGGATTGCTCACCACGGGCAGATCCGGCCGTCCGAGCAGTTCCGCCAGCCGGGTCCCGGTGCCGACCGGGACGGTGGACTTGGTGACGACGACACAGCCGGACCGCAGCAGGCCGGGAAGCGTGGCCACGACCTCTTCCAGCACCCGGACGTCGGCGGCGCCGTCCTTCCCTTCCGGAGTGGGCAGGCAGAGGAAGACGAAGTCCACATCGGACAGCTCGTCCGGCGTGGTGGTGAACCGGAGTCGGCCGCTGCTCAGCCCGTTCCGGACGAGTTCCGTGAGCCCCGGCTCGACGATCGTGACCTCACCGCGCCGCAAAGTGTCCACTTTGGATCGATTGTTGTCGACGCAGGCCACCTGATGTCCCAGATGCGTGAAGCACGCGGCGCTCGTGAGCCCGACGTAGCCGGCGCCGATCACGCCCACCCGCTCACCCACGGGAAGCCCCCGTCGCCAGTAGTTCTTCGGCCTGCGCGAGGACGCGTTCCTCGCGCAACAGCAGCAGGCCGGGATCCGGAGCTTCGCCGTGCGGATCGCCGACGTCGCCCACCCAGAGGACCTTGTGCTGCCGGGCATCGGGAGGAGGGCCCCAGAGCCGCGGCGGGGTCGGCCCGAACAGCAGGACGGACGGCGTCCCATAGGCGGTGGCGAGATGCCCGACGCCGGTGTCACCGCAGATCACCAGCCGAGCTTCGGCCACGGTCGCGGCCAGTTCGGCGAGACCGCCACCGGTGAGCATCGCCTCGTCGGGAAGCCCGGCCGCCTCGGTGACGTCGCGGACGAGGGGCGCTTCCGGCGCGCTTCCCGTGACGACCACCCGATGCTCTCCGGAGAGTGCCCGCGCCACCCGCGCGTACCGGTCCGGCGGCCAGCGCCGGGCGGCGAACGCGGCGCCGGGATGGATCACCACCGCACCCGCCGCCGGGCTGGGGCCGGGAGGCGGCGGCAGCGCGAGATCGGTGCGGTCTGCCGGGATTCGGGCGGCCTCGAGCAGACGGCACCAGCGGTCGACTTCGTGCGCTTCGGCAGGCCAGTCCGGGCCGTCGACGCCGGGGAAGTCCGGATGCCGGTACGTGATCAGTTCGAGCGGGTCCTGGGCGAGCAGGTCGTGGATGCTCTCCGGGCCGCGGCCGTGCAGGTTGACCGCCAGCCGCGGCGGCTCGCCGGGCCAGGACAGCTCGCCGAGTCCGGCCGTCGGGAGCAACTCGTCCACCGCGTCGATCAGTTCGACGATGTCGCGCAGGTTCTCGGGCGCGGCGAGCACCAGCCGCTCGCCGTCGAAGGCGCGGCGCAGTGCCCGCAGCGCGGGAACCGCGGTGAGCAGATCACCCAGACCGAGCGCGCGCAGCACGAGGATGCCACCGGTCACGGCCAGGACCCTTCTTCCGAAGCGCACACCACGAGTTCGCGGACCTCGCAGCCGGGCGGCTGGGAGAGGGCGAACACCACCGACGCCGCAACGTGCTCGGGCTGGTTGAGTTTCGCGTCCGGCGGCGGCTTGTACTGCTCGGCCCGGTCGTCGAAGAACGCGGTGTGCATGCCGCCGGGGACGAGCAGCGTCACCCCGACCCGGCCCGCCAGCTCCATGGCGAGTGCCCTGGTGAAGCCGACGACGCCGAATTTCGAGGCGCAGTAGGCGCTCGCGTCCCCGGCCACCCGCAGCCCCAGCGTCGACGCGCAGGTCACCACCGTGCCGTGGCTCAGCCGCAGATGGGGCAGCGCCGCGCGGACGACCGCGGCCGTACCGAGCAGGTTGACCCGGACCACGCGTTCCCAGTCCTCTGTGGACACTTCGTCGAGCGCGCCGCACGCGTCGGTCCCCGCCGCGGTGAAGACGCCGTCGATCCCGCCCGCTCGTTCGGCGAGTGCGTTCACGGCGCTCGCGGCCGCGGCGGAATCGGCCAGGTCGGCCTGGACGAAGGCGACGTCGGCCGCCGGTTCGACGCGGTCGACGACGAGGGGTGTACCACCCGCTTCACGGACGGCTTCGACGGTCGCGGCACCGAGTCCGGAGGCGCCGCCGGTGATCAGGACATTGCCGAGAGGGCGCATCATGCTCCTTCCGCCGCGGCCACCAGCCGGGAGGTGGAATAGCCGCGGATGGTCGGGATCAGGACGATCTCGCCGCCGTGCCTGCGCACGACGGCGCTTTCGGGGAGCTCAGTGTCCGCGTAGTCGCCGCCCTTGACCCAGACGTCCGGGCGGAGGCGGTCCAGCACCGCGGCGGGATCGGGCTCGTCGAACACCACGACGGCGTCGACCGAGGCGAGTTCGGTGAGCAACCTGGCGCGGTCCCGGGCGGTCACGATCGGCCGTCCCGGTCCTTTCAGGCCGCGCACGGAGGCGTCGGAATTGAGGCATACGACGAGGGCGTCACCCAACGCACGTGCCTGCCGGAGCAGGCTGGCGTGGCCGGGGTGCAGCAGGTCGAAACAGCCACCGGTGGCGACGAGCCTGCCACCTCGCGCGCGGACCCGCGCGGCCACGTCGAACGCCGAAGCACCGTGGTGCGTGGTCTCCGGCCGCGGTTCGTTGTCCACAGTGGACAACGTGGCGGCGCCGCCGGTGGCGACGAAGCGTGCGGCCGTCTCGACCCCGGTGGCCACCGCGTCGGCGGTGGACGCCCCGTCGAGGAGCGCGGCGGTGACCGCGGACGCGAAGCGGTCACCCGCGCCGCAAGTGTCCTTGGCGACGACGCCCGACGGCGGCCGGAACGTCGTGCACGGGCCGCCCTCGGTCAGCACCGCGCCGCGCGAGCCCGTGGTGACACAGACCGCGTCGGCCTTCCAGAGCGCGTGCATCTGCTTCGCCAGGTCGTCGGCGTCGCCGCGGGCTTCGGTGAGCTGCTCGGCTTCGGCGAGGTTCGGGGTCGCGAGGCGGATTCCCGCCACGGGCTCAGCTCCGCGGGGATGCGGATCCCAGACGACCGGGATCGTGCGCGCCAGTTCGGCGAGCAGCTTGCGGACCTCCGGATGGCCGGTGACGCCGCGGCCGTAGTCGGCGACGAGGATCGCGCCCGCCGAACGCAGCGCATCACGGACGCCGGCGGTGAGCGGCGAGTACTCCGCCCTGCCGTCACCGCTGTCGAGACGGACCAGCGACTGCCCGGCGGCGCGGACGCGGGTTTTGGTGACGGTGGTGCCGCACAACGGCATCGGCACCACCCGGACCTCGCGCTCCAGCAGCCCGGCCAGGGTCCGGCCCGCCTGGTCGCCGCCCAGCGGGGTGACGAGGACGACCTCGGCGGTGGACCGCGCCGCGAGCAACGCGGCCAGCCCGGCGCCGCCCGGCCGCCGCCATTCGCGGGCGAGGTCGACCACAGGGACCGGCGCGTCCGGGCAGAGCCGGTCCGACGTGCCGTCGACGTCGACGTCCAGCAAGGCGTCGCCCAGCACGACCAGCGGCCTCACGTGGGCACCCCGAGCGCGTGGTCGAACGCGGTGCACAGGGCGTGCACCAGCGCGAGGTGGACCTCCTGCACGGTGGCCATCGACGGCGCCTCCACCGGGATCGCGTCGGCGCACAGCGCGGCCAGCGGGTTGGGGGAGGGGCCGGTGATCGCCCAGGTGGTCACGCCGAGTTCGTGGGCGGCCTTCGCGGCCGCGACGACGTTCTGGCTCCCCCCGCTGGTGGAAAGGCAGACGAGGACGTCGCCGGGACGGCCGTGCGCGCGCACCTGCCGGGCGAACACCTCGTGCTCGCCGTAGTCGTTCACGATGGCCGTCACGGCGGAGGTGTCCGCGTGCAGGGCGATCGCCGAAAACGGCTGCCGGTCGTTGCGGAACCGGCCCACCAGCTCACCGGTGAGGTGCTGCGCCTCGGCGGCGCTCCCGCCGTTGCCGCACGCGAGCAGCCGTCCGCCGGACGACAGCACGGTGGCCAGATGGTCACCCCAGTCACGGATCTTCGGCGACCAGGAAGCGGACTTCCCGGCGGCCTCGCTCAATGCTGCGAAGTGTTCTTCGATCACGACACACCTCCAAGGTCAGGGACGGCGGACCACGAAAGGTCCGAGGGCGAGCAGGTCGATGGGGGCCGAACCGAAGCACTCCAGCGCGTCCCGCGGGGAATCGACCATCGGCCTTCCCGCGGTGTTGAGGCTGGTGTTGACCACGGCGGGCACGCCGGTAAGCCGTTCGAACGCGCCGAGCATTCTCGCCACGAGCGGTTCGCCGTCGGCGTCGACGGTCTGTACGCGGGCGGTGCCGTCGACGTGGGTGACGGCGGGGAGGCGATCCCGCCACTCCTGCGCGACGTCGTGCACGAAAAGCATGTACGGGCTGGGAAGCGGGCCGCGGGAGAAGATCTCGCCCGCGCGTTCGGCGAGCACCATCGGGGCGACCGGGCGGAACTGTTCTCGGCCCTTCACGTCGTTCAGCCGTTCCAGATTGGCCGCGTGCCCGGGATGCGCGAGCAGCGACCGGTGGCCGAGCGCGCGCGGGCCGAATTCGGACCGGCCATGGAACCAGGCCACGATCCGGTCTTCGGCCAGGGCTCCGGCGACCGCCTCGGCGACGTCGTCCGGCCGTTCGTAGCGCACGTTCGCGGTCTTGAGCGCGTTCTCCAGCTGGTCGTCCGTCCAGCCTCGGCCCAGGTCCGCGCCGGCCATCGGGCCGCCGCGTTCACCGAAGTCGGCCGCGAGTTGCAGCGCCGCCCCGAGCGCGGTGCCGGCGTCACCGGCGGCGGGCTGGACCCAGATGCGCTCGAACGGTCCTTCGGCGTGCAGCCGGGTGTTGGCCACGCAGTTGAGTGCGATCCCGCCCGCCATCGCGAGGTCCGTGTGCCCGGTGTGTTCATGGATCTTGGCCGCGAGTTCGAGCAGCACGTCCTCCAGGCAGCGCTGCACGCTCGCGGTCAGGTCGGCGTGGACCTGCCCGGGCTCCTGCCCCGGCTCGACGGCGGGCGCGAACGAGGTCCAGTCGATCTCGTCAGTACGGAACCCCATCCCGTTGGTGTGCACGCTTTCCGCGATCCGGTCTAGGAACCGGGGCTTCCCGTAGGAGGCCAGCGCCATCACCTTGTACTCGTCACTGGACCGGGCGAATCCGAGGTGCTCGGTCAGGTCCTCGTACATCAGCCCGAGCGAATGGGGGAGCCGCTGCTCGGCGAGTTCCTCGAACTTGCCGTCGCGGTACTCACCCGCGAGGTAGGACGTGCTCTCGCCGCGGCCGTCGGCCACCAGCACCGCGCAGTCCTCGAACGGCGCGGCGAGCGCGGCCGAGGCGGCGTGCGCGACGTGGTGCCGGACGAAACGGACGGTCGCGGGATCCAGCCCCGGCAACGCCGCCTTGAGGAACGCGGGAGCCCGGCGGGCGAAGTCGGTACGGAGACCTTCGTTCTTCCCGTCATGCCCCGCCAGACCCGCCTCGACGAGTGCCGGATCGTACGAATAGCCGACGGCGTCGAGATCCTGCGCGGAGATTCCCGCCTCCGCCAGGCACCACGCGGCGGCTTCGGCGGGCTGTTCCCAAGCGGAGAACGGCACCGGCCGCTTGCCGTGCTTGCGACGGCTGAACCGTTCTTCCTCCGCCGCGGCCACGATCTCGCCGTCGACCACGAGGGCCGCGGCCGGGTCGTGGAAAACGGCGTTGATACCGAGTATGCGCACCGGGCCACCTCTCCGGTCGGGGGATGCGGGCCGTGACCCGCGCTTACTCCTGTAGCGCTACCCGGTGCAGTCGGCGATAAACGACGCGGCGCAAAAGCCCAGGACGTCGCTACTGAGCGAAGCGTCTCTCCGGGGATTCGGGGCCCGGGTGGTCAGACGCCGGCGGCCGGGTATGGGCCGGACCGTGGCCGCGCGAACCAGGCGACGGTGCGTGGAAGTCCTTCCGTCAGCGGGATCTCCGGCTCCCAGCCGAGTTCCCGGCGGGCGCGGGAGATGTCCGGGCAGCGGCGGGCCGGATCGTCGACCGCCGCGTCGACATGCTCGATCCGCGACGCGCTGCCGGTGACGGCCAGAATCTCCTCCGCGATCCGTAACACGGTCAATTCGTGCGGATTGCCCAGGTTCACCGGGCCGGGCACGTCGGAGTCCGCCAGCGCGATCAGACCGCGGACCGTGTCGTCGACGTAGCAGAGGGAACGGGTCTGGTCGCCGCTGCCGGTCACGGTGAGCGGTTCGCCCGCCAGCGCCTGGCCGATGAACGTCGGGATCATGCGGCCGTCGTCGGGGCGCATACGCGGGCCGTAGGTGTTGAAGATCCGGGCTATGCCGGTGTTCGCGTCCCGTTCCCGGCGCATGGCCGAAGCGAGCGCTTCGGCGTACCGCTTGGCCTCGTCGTAGACGCTGCGCGGTCCGATCGGGTTCACGTGCCCCCAGTATTCCTCGCGCTGCGGGTGCTCCTGCGGATCGCCGTAGACCTCGCTCGTCGAGGCGAGGACGAACCGCGCGCCGTCGCGTTCGGCGATGTCCAGCGCCCGCTCGGTGCCGTGCGAGCCCGCGCGCAGCGTCTCGAGCGGAAGGCGGAAGTAGTCACGGGGCGAGGCGGCGGACGCGAGGTGGAAGACGACGTCGAACGGGCCCGGCGCGCTCATCGGCCCGGTGACGTCACGGGAGAGGAGCCGGAACCCCGGACGGTCGAGGAGATGCGCCACGTTGGCCATGACGGCCGTGGCGAAATTGTCCGCCGCGACGACCTCCGTGCCCGCGTCCAGCAGGCGTTCGCACAGATGCGAGCCGACGAAACCCGCGCCTCCGGTCACCAGCACTCTGTTCATGGCGACTGGCTACCCGCGGTGAGAGCGGCAAAAACCGTGTGAATCCGGAGATGCCGGGTAAGCATCGGATATGCGTGCATTGGTGATCGGCTGGGCGAGCTTCCGGCACGGCGAGGCGACGGCAGGAGACGTTCTCAGTATGCGCAGGGTCGACGAAGCGTTGTCGACCATGGGGCTCCCGCACGACCTGGCGTGGAGCCCGGTGTACCGGCCGGGCGACGTGAACTACGAAGAGGTGGATCCGGCACGGTACAGCCACGTGGTGTTCGTCTGCGGGCCCGCGCACGGCAGGCAGGTACGCGAAGTGCACCGCAGGTTCGCCCATTGTCATCGGATCGCCGTCGGGGTCTCGGTGATCGATCCGGAGGACGACACGGTCACGGGTTTCGATCAGATCTTCGCGCGGGACCACGACGGGGTCGGCACACCGGATCTCTCCCTCGGCGTGCCGACCGACACGGTGCTGGTGACGGGGGTGATCCTTGCGCCGGAACAACGGGAGTACGGCGACTCCGGCCGCCATACGGCGGTGCACGCCTCGGTGAAGGACTGGATCGCCGGGGTCGACTGCGCTCGAGTGCCGCTCGACACGCGGCTGGCGGCGTCGGAATGGGAACGCTGTGAGACACCGGACCAGTTCACGTCGATCCTGTCGCATCTGGACGTCGTGGTCACGACGCGGCTGCACGGGCTGGTGCTGAGTCTTCAGGCGGGAGTGCCCGCTCTGGCCATCGACCCGGTCGAGGGCGGTGGCAAGGTCACCGCACAGGCCGACGCGCTCGGCTGGCCCGCCCTCGTCCCGGCCGAGGAGGCGGGCAACCGGGACGTGCTCGACTCCTGGTGGCGCTGGTGCTCCTCGGTGCAGGGCCGGGCGGTCGCCGCGTTGCGCGCGCTGCCCGGTGACGACGGGCTCGTGCGGGACATGGTGAAGGCGCTCAAGACCCGGCCGGTGCGATGAGCGCGGCCGCGACGACGGTGGTGATCGCCACCCGCGATCGGGCGCCGGAACTGGAACGGACGTTGCGGCGGCTCACGGCGTTGCGGCCGCCTCCGCCGATCGTGGTGGTGGACAACGGCTCCTCCGACGGTACCGCGGCCATGGCCGCCGCGTTCCCGGGCGTGCGCGTCGTCCGGTTGCCGCGCAACATCGGCGTGTCCGCGCGGAATCTCGGGGTCGCCGTGGCGCGGACGCCTTATGTCGCCTTCAGTGACGACGATTCCTGGTGGGCCGAGGATGCGCTCGCCGAGGCCGAGCGCATCCTCGACGCTCACGACGACGTCGGCCTCGTCGCCGCGAAAACCCTGGTAGGGGAGGAAGAACGGGAGGACCCGGTCGTCTCGCTGATGGCCGCCAGCCCCCTTGGCAGACCTGATGGGCTTCCCGGACCGGCCGTGCTCGGGTTCCTCGCCTGCTCCGCGGTCGTCCGGCGGACCGCCTATCTGCAGGCCGCGGGTTTCCATCCGCTGCTGCATTTCGGTGCCGAGGAGCGGCTGCTGTCCTACGACCTGGCGGCGCGCGGCTGGTGGCTCTGCTACGCGGAGGACGTGCGGGCGCATCACCACCCGTCGCCGATGCGGCCGTCGCCGTCGTGGCGTGAGCGCGCAGAACTCCGCAACCGGATGCTGATCACGGTGATGAGACGGCCCGTGCGCCGATGTCTAGCCGAAGGATTTCGTGCGCTGGCCAGGGTTCTCCGGGAACCACACGTGCTCGGCGCGCTCGCCGGAGTGCTCCGGCGGCTGCCCCGCGCGCTCGCCGACCGGCAACGGCTGCCCGCTTCGGTGGAGCGCCGCATCCGCGTTCTGGAACACGCCCATGGAGGATGAAATGACGGACCGGATCACGGTCGTGGTGATCACGCACAACCGGCGCGCGCAACTGCTGGGGACCCTCGACTCGATGACCGCGCTGCCCGACGCGGCGCCGATCGTGGTGGTGGACAACGCTTCCGGCGACGGCTCGGCGGACGCCGTCGAAGAACGGTTCCCGTCGATCCGGGTGATCCGCTCGCCGCGGAACCTCGGCGCCGTCGCGCGCAATCTCGCCGTCCGCGAGGTGGAGACGCCGTATATCGCGTTCTGCGACGACGACACCCGGTGGCAGCCGGGGTCTCTGCGGCGCGCCGTCGAGCACCTCGATGCCTACCCCGGACTCGGTGTGGTGACCGGGCGGTGCCTGGTGGAGCCGGCGCTGACCGAGGACCCGATCACCCCGGAACTGCGACACTCCCCGGTCCCCGGCCCGGGCTGGCTGCCCGGGCCCGCGCTGCTGGGCGTCATGGCGGGCCTCTCGGCCGTCCGCGTCCGCGCCTTCCACGACGTCGGCGGCTTCTCCGACCGCATGTGGCTCGGGGGAGAGGAAGAGCTGTTCGCCCTCGACCTCGCGGCCAAGGGCTGGTGGATGTGCTGGGACGAGGAGATGGTGATCCACCACGCCCCCTCGGCCGTCCGCGATCCGCGGCGGCGACGGCAGCTCGGCATCCGGAACACGCTGTGGACGCTGTGGCTGCGGCGTCCGCTCGGCAGCATCGTGCGCCGGATGGCCGCGGTGCTGCGTTCTGCGCCCTTCGACCGGGCCACGTTCGCGGCGGTGGCGGAAGCGGTGCGGGGGATCCCTTGGGTGCTGCGGGAGCGGGCGGTGGTTCCGGCCGGAGTGGAGCGCGGGCTGGTGCTGCTGGAGGAGTCGCAGCGGAACTCGGTCGCGCGACGGTATGTGGGGTGAGCCGGTTCGCTTCGCCGGTGTTGCGGTGTCGATCTCGGCCGCGGCTGAGATCGACCCGGTCTTCGTCGATGCCGACGCCCGGCGCGAAGAACCGGGTGACGAAGTCGATCCCCTCCACATCANCGGGGACGTTCCTCTTCGAATCGGCGGAGAACCTCTCCGTCAGTGTTGTGAAAGCGGCTTCCGCACCGTTGGCGGGGGTCGCGACATGAGTGCCGCGCCCAGGCTCGAGGGCGCGCATTCGGCACTGATCACAGATGAGAATGACTCAGCGCACCGCAAATGACCTGCTGAGTGACTTAGCGTGACAGGTGTGTTGCGAAAGTGGCTTTCGCGCCACCAGCGATGGTGAGCCCTGCCGCGAAAGCCACTTTCGGGACATGCGCGCCGCACGCGACCCACCTGCAGCGGGTCAGGAAGGCGAAGCGGCAGCCGCCGCCACTTCCGTCTCCTCGCTCACAACGCGCCCATAAGCGCGCAAGGTGTCCGCGGCCACCCGGTCCCACGAGTACCGTGCCCGCACCCGGTCGGTCCCGGCGATCCCGAACGACTCGCGCGCCGAAGAGTCACCGAGGAGCCGTCGCAACGCTCCCGCCAAGTCCTTCGGGCTGCGAGGCGGGACCAGCAGGCCCGTGACGCCGTCGACGACGGTGTCGGTCAGCCCGCCGACGGCGGTCGCCACGACCGGGACACCGCAAGCCATCGCCTCCAGCGGCACGATGCCGAACGGTTCGTACCAAGGTGTGCAGACCACCGCGTCGGCGGAACGCAGGAGCGCGGGCATGTTCTCGCGGGACACCAGCCCCGGCATGTGCACGCGGTCGGCGACGCCGGCCCGATCGGCGATCGCCTGGAGCCGCCGCACTTCCGGAGCCTCGGCGAGCGCGCCTGAGTCCGGGCCGCCCGCGATGACCAGTTCCGTGTCCGGGAGCGAGGGCAGCGCGGCGATGGCGAGGTCGAAACCCTTGCGCGGCACCAGCCTGCCGACGCTGACGATCCGCTGCCTAGCCGTGCGGGGAGCGCACTCGCCGTCCGGGGTGAACTCGGTCAAGTCCACTCCACAGGGGACGACCGAGGCGCGTGAGCGCGGCAGGCCCAACCGCACGAGTTCGAAGACCTCGTCCGAGCAGGTCGCGATCACCCGGTCGGCCTGTTTGGCGATCATCCGTTCGAGCCGGCTCCGGTCGGGCGGGCTCGTGTCCTTTTTGCCTTGATAGCGCCGTTTCACCACGCCCAGCGCGTGAAAGGTCTGGGTCACCGGGATACCGAGATCCTTCGCCGCGAGAATCGAAGCCAGGCCGGACATCCAGAAATGCGCGTGGACGACGTCCGGCCGGTCCTTGGCCCAGCGGGAGCGCAGCACCCGGCCGAACTCTCCCATATGCGGCAGCAGTTCGTCCTTCGGCAGCTTCCTCGCCGGGCCCGCCGGGACGTGGACGACGCGGTAGCCGTCCGGCGTCTCGACCGTCGCGGCGACACGCCGGTTCTCACGGCGCGTGTAGACGGTGACGTCGTGGCCCTGCCTGCTCAGCGCGGCGGAGAGTTCGGCGACGTGGACGTTCTGGCCCCCGGCGTCGGCTCCGCCGAGCGCGGCGAGCGGGCTGGCGTGTTCGGAAACCATCGCGATCCTCATCGGGCTCCTTCCCGCCGCGGTCGGCGTGGTCAAGCGGTCACCTCGGTCAGCAGGGCGTCCCAGCGTTCGAGGAACGCGTCGAGCCCGTAGTGGCTCAACGCGAACTCGCGCGCGGATTTCCCTGCCAGTGCGGCGAAATCTGGTTCATGGATCAATTCGCGGTAGGCCCTCGCCAGCACTTCGACATCCGTCGAGACGGCGCCTGCGTCGGGCGGGACCGCGAGAACGGCTTCGGTGGTCGCCAGTGCGACGACCGGCATGCCGAGGTGCATCGCTTCGAGCAACGAGAGCCCCAGCGACGTCCACCGGGCGGTGTGCAGGTAGACGCGGCGCCGGGCGACCTCGGCGTGCAGTTCGCGGCTGCGCAGGTCGCCGCCTGGACGGAGCGCGGGGTGACGGCCTTCGAGATCTTCGCTGCCGATCCCGTACACGTCGACCGGCGCGATCTCCGCGAAAGCGGGCAGCAGATCGGTTCCGGTGATCCGCCCACGCCTCGCCGGTTCGTTGATCAGGGCCGCGCCGTGGGGGAGTTCCCCGGTGTAGCGCTCACCCGGGTCGGGGATCCCGTGCGGGACGACCACCGTGGGTGCGAGACCGGAGTCCCACATCAGTTCGTTGAAGTGGGTCACGTGGACCAGCGGGATGTCGTCCCGCTCGGCCAGTGGGTGCCGGGTGGTGGCCGCGTGTTCCCGGGGCGTGTTGTGCTCGACGTAGACGGCGGGCACATCCTTGCCGGGGCGGCGGCGCAGCCACCGCGCCGCCAGCTGGATCTCCTCGGGCCGCTGGAGAACGACGACATCGACGTCGAGGTCTTTCAGCTCGTCGACCGGGATCTCCTCGGCGGAGGGCCAGTCACGGCCGCTGAGGCCGCGTCCCCAAGGCCCGCCCTCGGCGAGCAGCGGCAGGTGGTAACGATGGCCGCCCTGCACGAAGGATTGGGTCCAGGACCCGTGGACGTGCCACAGGAGGATCCGGAGCGGGGCCTTTTTCGTCATACCCGCCAGGTTGCCGGTTGTGGACGGACTAAACGTTTTCCCTTGCCTTACTTTGCTTGCGCTGGGAAACACGCGTGGCGGCGATGCCCACCGCGAGTGCCGCGAGCGAGGTCAGCGCGTGGAGGGTGTTGTCGGCCCAGCTGAAGTTGACGGCGTCACCGGACGTGTCGGTGCCCGCCGAGAGCACCCCGAACGCGGTCAAACCCGCGAAGGCCACGAAAGCCAGCCAGCAGTAGGCCGGGATCGCGGACGGCTTGAGCACCGCGACCAGGCCGAGCACGCCGAGTACGGTGCGGATGACGTCCAGCATCCCGGTCGCGCTGAAGATCCACAGTGTGTTCTCGCCCGCCTGGTTCGCTTCGGGAAGGAAGAAGAAGCCGAGCACCCCCAAGACGAGATGGACCAGTGCGATGATCAGCACCGCCGGTCGCAGAAGAAAGCCTGTCGTACGCAGATTCATCGGAAACGCCTCCGTTTCGCCAGAAGACCCGCCGGGTACCCCGTGGAGACGCCGTGAAACTCCCCCGGGCCGGGCGAGCCGGGGGAGTTCCGCACCGGCTCAGCCGGATTGCGGGTCGGTGTCGTCGTGGGGATCACCGGATGACGTGCCCTGCTCCCCTCGGACCTCCTCGCGTTCTTCCTCGTCCCGTTTCTCGCCGGTGTCGGCCTTTTTCTCCATCGGGGCCTCCTTCGGTCCTTTACCTGCGGCTACCCCGTTCCGAGCGCGTCCAACCCTCGCGTCGCAGGCCATTGTGGACGTTTGGCACCGTACGTCCGGGGTAGCCGGGAGCAACATCGGCGAACCCGGAGGGGACATGACCGCGATCTCCAACGCAGCAGCGATTCCACTTGCCCCGGCGCGGCCACGGCTGCTGCGACCCCCGGGGGTGTACCGCCCGCAACACGACACCTGGATGCTGGCGAGCGCGTTGAGCACGTCAGGAATGCCCGCCGGGGCGAGAGTTCTCGACCTCTGTACCGGGACCGGCGCTCTCGCGCTGGCGGCCGCGGCGCACGGCGCGGGGTCCGTGACCGCGGTGGACATCTCCCGGCGGGCGCTGGCCGCGGTCTGGGTCAATGCGCGGCTGCGCCGGCTCCCGGTCCGGCCGCGTCGGGGCGGCCTGGCCGAAGCGGCGCGCGGTGGGCCGTTCGACGTCGTGCTGGCGAACCCGCCGTATGTCCCGTCTCCGGTGCCCGCGGCCGGGGCCGCGCGGGCGTGGGACGCCGGGCCGGACGGCCGGATCGTGCTCGACCAGGTGTGCGCCGGGGCGTCGTCCCTGGTGGCGCCGGGCGGTTACCTGATGATGGTCCATTCCGCGGTCGCCGGACCCGACAAGTCGCTGGAGCAGCTGCGGGCGGCGGGAATGACGCCTTCGGTGGTCGCCACCCGGTCGATCCCCTTCGGGCCCGTCATGCGGGCACGGGCGGCCTTCCTCGAAGCGGCGGGCCTGATCGGCGCCGAGCAGCGGCACGAGGAACTGGTGGTGATCCGTGCCGACCGGCCGTGAGACCAGGGTCCGGATCGAACCCGGCGGGCCCCTCCTGGTGGAGGGGCCGGTCGAGATCGTCACCGAAGACGGCGAGACCGTGACCTCGGATCGCTTTGTGGTCGCCCTCTGCGCCTGCCGCCGCAGCAAACGCTACCCGTTCTGCGACACCAGCCACCGCCGCCGTTCACGGCAAGGGGTGCAGCGGCCTCAGGAGTGAGCTCTCCCCGGCTGACCATGTGTCGAGCAGGTGCCTGGTCAGCCGGCCCTCCAGGAGATCGGTGGCCTGGATGCCGAGCGCGATGTCCGCCGCCAGTTCCGGTGCCCGGTCGAGCAGGTCGCCGACGACGTCGTGCCGCAGCACCTGTTCGTGCACCGCGTCGGCCTCGATGTGCTCGGTGTAGAAGTACCGGCATTCGGCGGGCCCGCCGAGGCGTTCGAGCGCCTGGTCCATGCGCCTGGCGGCGGGCGCGGTGGTGATCTCGGCGGCGGCGAAGTGCCCGACGAGCGCACCGCGCAGGCTTCGGTGCAGGCCGAACAGCGACATCATGTTCACCGTCGCGAGCATCTGGGCCGGGACGTGGTCGAGGTAGGCGAGGTACCCGGAGGACAGGCCCGCCGCGGTCAGCAGATCCGCGAACAGGCGGGAATGCGCCTGCTCGGCCCGCCCGCCGCCGAACTCGTCGAACTCCACCGCGACCAGCGCCGCCTTGGCCCTGCCCCGCAGCCGGGGAATCACCCAGGCGTGGGGGTCCGCCTCTTTGAGGTGGTAGATCGACCGATGCGCGAAGTACTCCTCGACGTGCCACCATTCGCCCTCGTCACGCAGGAAGTGCGAAACGCCGCCGCCGTCGACCGGTTCGACGAGCACCTCGTCCAGCAGCCCGCCGACGTCGTCTCCGCCGGGTACGGCGGCGCGGAGCCCGTCGAGGAACGCGTGCTCCAGAACGGACCGGAAGCCCAGCAGGCGGGAGTCCCATTCCCATTCGGAGTCGACACCGTCGAAGCCCTGATAGTGCAGCTCGTAGCAGACGTGCAGGGCCAATTGCAGGTCCTCGCCGAACGGGTCGGCGGCGGTCGCCGCCTCGAGGTCGAAGTCGTCACGGCGTCCACCCGCCAGGGTGTCCACCACGGCGGCCGAGAGCGGGCCGCGGATCTCGGGCAGCCTCGCGGCCACCTCACGGTCGATCGTCGTCATGCCCGGGAGTACCCGATCTAGGCGTGCGGAACCGTCTCTTCGGTGAGCATCCGCAAGACCGCGACCTCTCCGTCGGCGGCGGCCCGGCGCTGCCGTTCGGCGCCCGTGCCCTCCCGCTCCAGTTGCCCGAGCAGGGTACGGACGAGTTCCGCGTCGCCGGTGTCCTCCAGCGCCTGCTTGGTATGCGCCAGCAGCGCGGCGACCCGGTCGCCCACGGGGACCGGCTTACCCGCCACCGGGTCGACGGCCGGCCCTGAAAGACCATGACGCGCGGCCGCCCACACCGCGGCGGCGGCGATCTGCGGATCCAGCGGCGCGGCCTCCACCCCGTGGTCCAGCTCGGTGAGAGCGGTGCGCACCAGCGCCCGGGTCAGCAGCCCCTGCAAGACGGCCTCGTCCACGGTGGACGCGGTGTCGGCGGCGCGGACCTCGACCGTCGGCCACCGCGCGGACGGCCTCGCGAGCCAGAAGGTCTGGCTCTCGTCCACCAGGACACCGCAGTCCACCAGCCGTCCGACCTGCTCCTCGTAGGCGGCGGCGTCCACGAAGTACGGCGCGACGCCGGAACCGGGGAACCGGCTCTGCTCGACCATCCGCCAGCTCTCGTAACCGGTGTCGCGGCCGTCCTCGAAGGGCGAGTTGCCCGACAGCGCCAGCAACGTGGGCAGCCATTCACCCAGGTGGTTGACGACGGCGACCGCGGTCTCCCGGTCGGGCACGCCGACGTGCACGTGACATCCACAGGCCTCGTACGCCTTGACCACGCCCGCGTACAGCGCGTCGACCTTGCCGAACCGGTCGTCGGCACCGTAGTCGCGCTCGGGTGAGGGACGCGGGGGAGTGCCGGCGGCGATGATGGCGCAATCCTCGCCCGCGGCCGCTTCGGCGAGCGTGCGGCGCCCGGCGGTCAGGTGCTCGTACAGCTCGTCGGCGGTTTCGCAGACACCCGTGGCGGCCTCGATCTGGGTCGGCCGCAGCTCGCGGTGGACCGCGGCGCCATCCGGCAGCGGACAGCAGATCCGGTGCCGTTCGAGCACCGCCTCGGCCCGGGGACAGCTCACCCCGGTCCTGGGATCGACCAGCAGGAACTCCTCTTCGATACCGATTCCGGTCATCACCGCTCCCGCTTCTTCGGCAGCGCGCGCACGGCCGGCCCCTGGATCACCGACCCGTCCAGACCGAACCGCGAACCGTGGCAAGGGCAGTCCCAGGTCTTCTCCGCGTTGTTGAACGCGACGAGACAGCCCAGATGGGTGCAATGAGCGCCGACCGCGTGCAGCTCGCCGCCCGGATCGCGGTAGGCGGCGACGAGTTCGCCGCCGTCACGGGTCACCTTCGCCTCACCGGGCAGGATTTCGTCCACGGAGGCGGGTTTGCGCAGCGCGCTGAGATGGTCGCCGACCAGGAACTTCGCCACGGTGGCGTTGTTCTCCACGGACGAGATCGCGGACCGGAGGTCGAAGCGGTTCGGGTCGTACAGAGCCGCGGACGGGTTTTCGCGTCCGGTGAGGAGATCCGCGAGCAGCAGCCCGGCCGCGGTGCCGCCGGTCATACCCCACTGGCCGAACCCGGTGGCGACCCAGAGATGGCGGCTCGCCGGGTGATAACGCCCGACGTACGGCACAGAGTCCAAAGTGGACAGGTCATGAGCGGACCACCGGTGGGTGACCCGGTGCACGGCCGCGTGCTCGCTCGCCCAGCTCGCCAGCCGTTCGTAGCGGCTTTCGACGTCGACGGAGTCGCCGACATGGTAGTGCTCGCCGCCGACGACCGCGTACGGGACACCGTCCTTGAGGTAGCCCCGCACGGAGTGGTGAGAGTCGGCGTCGAGGTACATCCCTTCCGGCGGCCGGTTGCCTTCGACCGGCCCGGCGACCACCAGATCGCGGACCGGGTCGAGCCGGGCGAAGAACAGGCCGCGGTCGAACACGGGGTAATGGGTCGTCACCACGACCTCGCCCGCCCGCACGTCGCCGGAACTGGTGCGCACCGTGGTGCCGCCGAGCTCGTCGACGCCTTCCGCGCGAACACCCTCGATGATCGTCCCTCCCGCGCGCTCGATCTCGCCTGCCAGGGCGAGCAACCATTGGCGCGGGTGGAAATGCGCCTGCGACGAGAACTTCACCGCGCCGAGGGCGGGTACGTCGAGATCGACGTCGGTGACATAGGAGGCCGGGAGACCGGCCTCGGCGGCCGCTTCCGCCTCACGTTCGAGGCTTTCGACGGTTCCGGGGTGAGTCGTGTAGACGAAACTGTCGGCGCGGGTGAACCCGCAGTCGATGCCGAGTTCGGCCGTGGCCGCGGCGATCCAGTCCAACGCGGCCGCCTGCGTGTACGCGTACGTCGCGGCGGCTTCGGAGCCCTTGGTCTTGGCCAGCGTGGCGTACTTGAGCCCGTGCTGGGTGCTGATCTTCGCCGTGGTGTGGCCGGAAACCCCCGCCGCGAGACGGCCGGCCTCCAGCACCAGGACCGCCCGCCCGGCCCTGGCCAGCCGGTACGCCGTCGTGAGTCCGGCGATACCGCCGCCGAGCACGGCGACGTCGACCTCCGACGGCAACGGCGTTCCGGTGCGGTCGGGAGCGGGAGCGGTGTCGAGCCACAGTGAACGCGTTCCGGGCAACTCCGTCATAGCGCCCGGTTTCCCGGGCGACGACCGGGGCAAACCAGGGTTTTCCGGGTCTTCGGAGCGGGTAGCACTGCCTTATGACCACATCCTCCAGGCCCCCAGAGGAAAAGAACATCTTCGTCATCGGCCTCGACGACAGCAACGAAGAGGTGCTGAGACGAATCCCCGGTGCCGACCGGTATCGCTTCCATGCCTTGCTGTCGCCCGAGGAACTCCAGCACGGCGAGATCCCGATCGTGGAACTCGTGGAGAAGGCGGTGGCGCAGTTGGACACCTTCGACGACTCTATCGACGCGATCGTCAGCTACTGGGATTTCCCGTCTTCGACGATGGTGGCCATGTTGTGCGAAAAGTACGGCCTTCCCGGTGTTTCGCTCGAGGCCGTGCTGAAGTGCGAGCACAAGTACTGGAGCCGCCTCGAACAGTCGAAGGTGATCGACGAGGTGCCGGCGTTCGGCATCGTCGACCTGGACGAGGACGATCCCCGGCCGCCGGAGGGCGTCGACTACCCCATGTGGCTCAAGCCGGTGAAGTCGTTCTCGTCGGAGCTGGCCTTCCACGTCGCCGACGAGGACGAGTTCGACAAGGCGGTCGCCGAGATCCGGGCGGGTGTCGACCGGGTCGGCAAACCCTTCGAGCGTGTGCTCGCCACGGTCGACCTCCCCGCCGAGGTGGCCGACGCCGGGGGAGCGGCCTGCCTCGCGGAAGGCGAGCTCAACGGCGTGCAGGCCGCGACCGAAGGCTATGTCTACAAAGGACAGGTCACGGTCTACGGTGTCCTCGATTCGATCAACTACCCCGATACCGCCTCGTTCCAGCGGCATCAGTACCCGTCGCAGCTGCCCGAGGACGCCGTCGAGCGGATGAAGGAGATCTCCGTCCGCGTGATGGAGCAGATCGGCTTCGACAACGCCACGTTCAGCATCGAGTTCTTCTGCCACCCCGAATCCGGGCAGGCCTGCCTGCTGGAGATCAATCCGCGGCATTCGCAGTCCCACGCGGAGCTGTTCGAATACGTCGACGGGGTGGCGAACCACCAGATCATGGTCCAGCTGGGCCTCGGCCAGGATCCCCGGACGCGGCGGAACCGGGGCGACTACCGGATCGCGGGCAAGTGGTACTACCGCCGCTTCCGCGACGGGCTGGTCACCCGGGTGCCCACCCGCGGCGAGATCGCGGACCTGGAGGCGGAGATCCCCGGGGTGAAGATCGAGCCGGTGGCCGAAAAGGGAATCCGGCTCTCCGACCTGCCCGAACAGGACAGCTACAGCTACGAGCTCGCGCATGTCTTCGTGGCGGCGCAGACCGAACGGGAGATGGAGAGCAAGTACCGCCGGTGCGTCGAGGCGCTGCGGTTCGACTTCGAGGAGGGATAGCCCATGCGGACGGTGGCTTCGCTGCCGTACGAGATCACCGAGGAGGACCACGTCTGGATCCCGGTCTCCGACGGCGTCCGGCTGTCGGCCCGGATCTGGCGGCCGGTCGCTTCGGACGGTGAGCCGGTCCCAGCGATCCTGGAGTACATCCCGTACCGCCACCGCGACCTGACCTCGGTGCGGGACTCGGTGCACCACCCGTACCTCGCGGGGCATGGCTACGCCTGCGTCCGCGTCGACATCCGCGGCTCGGGGGAGTCGGAGGGCGTTCTCACCGACGAGTACCTCGAACGGGAGCAACTCGACGCGGAGGACGTCCTGGAGTGGATCGCCGCGCAGCCGTGGTGCTCCGGCCGGACCGGCATGATGGGGATCTCGTGGGGCGGGTTCGCCGCGCTGCAGGTGGCGGCGCGCAAGCCGCCGAGCCTGACCGCGATCGCGATCTCGTCGTTCACCGACGATCGCTACTCCGACGACATGCACTACATGGGCGGTTGCCTGCTCTCGGACAACGTCGCCGAAGCGTCCACGATGTTCGCCTACGCCACGTTGCCGCCCGACCCCGCGTTGGCGGGTGAGCGGTGGCGCGAGCTGTGGCACGAACGGCTGGAGAATTGCAGTCTCTGGGCCGGTGAATGGCTGAGTCATCAGCGCCGGGACGACTACTGGCGGCACGCGTCGGTCTGCGAGAACTACAGCGACGTACGGGTGCCGGTCCTCGCCTCCAGCGGCTGGGCGGACGGGTACTCGAACGCGGTCTCGCGGCTGCTGGCCAATCTCGACGTGCCGCGGCGCGGGCTGATCGGTCCGTGGTCCCACAAGTACCCGCATCTCGGACGGCCCGGCCCCGCCATCGGGTATCTGCAGGAACTGGTCCGCTGGTGGGACCACTGGCTGAAGGACGTCGAGAACGGCGTCATGGACGGGCCGATGCTCCAGACCTGGATGCAGGACAGCGTGCCGCCGTCGACTTCGTACGAGGACCGTCCCGGCCGCTGGGTGGGCGAGCCGACCTGGCCTTCGCCGCATGTGCGCCCGTCCGAGCACCGGCTCGCCCGGCACCGGATCGCCCGTCCTGGCGAGGAGGTCCCGGTGGAGAACCTGTCGGTGGAGTCGCCGCTTTCGGTCGGCCAGTTCGCCGGGAAGTGGGCTTCCTACAGCGCTCCACCCGACCTTCCGTACGACCAGCGGGAGGAGGACGGCGGCTCGCTCGTCTTCGACACCGACGAACTCACCGAGCCGTGTGAAGTCCTCGGCTCACCGGTGGTGGACCTGGAGGTCTCCGCGGACAAACCGGTGGCACAGGTCGCCGTCCGGCTGTCCGACGTCGCCCCGGACGGCAGGGCCACGCGCGTGACCTACGGGCTGCTGAACCTGACCCACCGGGACGGGCACGACGAGCCGAAGCCGCTCGAACCGGGCAAGCGGTACCGGGTGCGCGTCGAGCTCAACGCCGTCGCACAGGCGTTCCCCGCCGGGCACCGCATCCGGCTGTCGATCTCGTCGTCGTACTGGCCGCTGGCGTGGCCGCCGCCGGAACCGGCGATGGTGACCGTCCACACGGGACAGAGCGCGCTCACGCTGCCGGTGCGGCCGATGGCGGAGGCGGACGAGGTCCCGGCACGGCCGTTCGGCGAACCTGAAGGGACCGAACCGTTGCCCGCGACCCAAATCGAGCCCGGTGAACAGCGCTGGACCGTCTCCCGGGACCTGATCGACTACCGGTCCGCGCTCGACATCGTCAAGAACGAGGGCAAGGTCCGGTTCGACGACATCGATCTCGACGTCACCAGGAACGTCTTCGAACGCTACTCGTGGGTGGCCGACGACTTCTGTTCCCCGGTGGCGGAGACGGCCTGGTCGATGACCTTCGCCCGCGGTGACTGGGAAGCGAGGTCCGAGACCCGCACCCGGGTGTCCTGCACTCCCACCGAGTTCGTGATCGACGCACAGCTCGACGCCTACGAAGGGGAGCGAAGGACGTTCTCCCGCAACTGGTATCGGACGGTTCCCCGTGATCAAGTCTAAGCTGAGTCTTCCGGCGAAGTCGCTGCTCGCGTGGCTGCGCCTCACTGGCCGGAAGCGCACCTACGCCGACCTCGACCGCTTCCGGCGGAGCATCGAAAGCAGCCAGGCGAAGGGAGATCGGGGGCCGATCCGCTCGATCAGGCGCCGGTTCGACGTCAGCCGGTCCGAAGTGGACGGACGACCCTGCTACACCATCAAGCCGCGCGGCCGCGGGGACGGCAGGAAGGTGCTGTACTTCCACGGTGGTGCCTATGTGCACCAGATCCAGCACGATCACTGGCGGTTCTTCGGACGGCTGATCGACCGCACCGGCTGCTCGGTCACCGTGCCGATCTACCCGCTGGCCCCGGAGCACCAGTGCCCCGAGACCACCGCGTTCGTCCGTCGCGCGTACGACGAGTTCTCCACGGGAGTCGACCCGGAGGAGCAGATCGTGATGGGGGACTCCGCCGGTGCGGGGGTCGCGCTCGCTCTCACCAAGGCGCTGCGGGACGAAGGCAGGCCGGTGCCCAAGGAGACGGTCCTGTTGTCGCCGTGGCTGGACCTGACGATGAGCCATCCGGCGCAACCCGCGCTGGACGAGCGCGACCCGTATCTCGCGCTCACCGGCCTCACCGAGGCCGCCAGGCTCTACAGTGGCCAGTTGCCGCGTACCGATCCCCGGCTCAGCCCGGTGTTCGGCGACCTTTCGGGGCTCGGGTCGCTGACCGTCTACATCGGAACCAAGGACGTCCTTCTTTCCGACGCCCGGCGCCTCCACACGTTGTGCACCGAGCAAGGTGTACCGCTGAGCTACCACGAGTACGAGGGCATGATCCACGCGTGGATGCTGGCCTCGATCCCGGAAGCGAGGCTGGCTCTGGAGGGGATCGCGCATCTCGTGGACCGGGCTCTGGTGAAATCGGTGTAGCCGCGTGAAGAGCGGGTAACCGGAAGGCAACGGCCGGCGTAGCGAGGTTGTACGTCCGCAGGCCGTGAGGTGGACCGGCGTGGGCAACCCCGGCGGGGCAGGGACGCCGGCGCGCCGGTCACCGTGTCCATCCTTCGCTTGGGAGCGTGCGATGCAGCAGTTGGAGTCACTGGGGGAACTCGCCGCGCTGGTCCGGCGGCGGCAAGGCCTGTACGTCCGGTGGGCGCCGACTCCCGAACATCGTCCCGGCACGAGCCGGGACGAACTCACCGGCGCGGAACTGCCGGGACTCTCGGTGAACCCCCTCGATCCCGAACCATGGTGGCGCGATCAGCCGCTCGAACTCTGGCTGGCCAGGCGGCTTTACGACTACTGCCACCTCCGGCACGAACGCCGTCGCGAGACCAAGCCCTGGGTACTGGCGGGCCGGATCGTGGGCTCCGGTCCGGACAACGAGCCGCTGCTGACCGATCCCGAACCGGCCGGCCGGATCTCCACCGCCGTCCTCGGCGAAGCTCGCGATCTGTTGCGGGACAGGGCCCGGCACGATGCGGACTGGGGCCCCTTGCGCCGCCCGCCGGAACTGGGCCGGACCTGACGCCGTAACTCGCGTGCGTACAGCCGTAACTCGTGAGTTCCGCCTCCAATCACGCGAGTTCGGGGCGGACCGCCAGCAGGTCCACGACGTCCTCCGCGCGTTGCCGCTTCTCGAACCGGGCCCGTTGCCGGTCCGCCCCGCTGCCTTCGGCGGTGAGCCGGGCGCAGCCGTCGCGGACGAAATCGAGGTCACCCGTCTCTTCGAGGGCACCGGCCGCGAAGGTGACGACCTCGTCGAGCACGTCGCTCGCCGGGGCGAGGTCGCCGGTCCGGAAATGCGGGCAGCGGCCGGAGAGTCCTTCCCGGGACGCGCGCCAGATCTGCGCCCGAAGGACCTCGTTGGACAGATTCGGCGGGTGCTCCTCCGTCGCGAGGATCGTGCCGACCAGCCCGCGGATCAGCACCCCGAACAGGACCGCTTCGCCGGCCGTGGCCGCGACGTCGCCGAGCCGGAACTCCACGGTCGGCTGCTTCTCGGAAAGCCGCACGTCCCAATAGACCATCGCGCGATCGAGGATGGCGCCCGCCCGGAGCCAGGCGTCGACGACGCTTTCGTAGTGGTCCAGCGAGGTGAACAGCGGCGGCGAGCCTGCCGAGGGCCAGCGGTTCCACTGCTGATACCGCCAGCTGGCGTACCCGGTGTCGTACCCGTCGCAGATCGCGGAATTGGCGGTCAAGGTCAGCAGCGCGGGCAGGAAGGGCCGGACCCGGTTGATCACCCGGATCCCGGTTTCCCGGTCGGGGACGGCGATGTGGACGTGACAGCCGCAGGTGTGTGACGTCCGGGCGGTCGCCCCGAAATGTTCGGACATCCGTTCGTAACGCGGATTCGGGGTGATGGCGGGCAAGGCCGTCTCCGCGAGCGGTGCGCTGCCGCTGGGCAGCAGGCGGCAGCTCCGCCGGGCGGCGGCCTCGGCCAGTTCCGCCCGCATCGTCGACAGCTGTCGCTCCGCCTCGTCATGGGTCGTGCAGATGCCGGTGGCCGATTCGGCCTGGGAGCGGGTGAGCTCCTGCTGGAGTTCGCCCTGTTCTTCGTCCGCGGCGTCGACGACGGCGCCGCCTGCCGGGGAAAGGTGACCGGCCCGGTCCACCACGAAGAATTCTTCCTCGATTCCGAAGGTGAGTACGTCCTTGTTCACAGCCGCTGATACCCCCGGCTCGTTCGGCACAAACTTGTTTTCGCAGGTCGTGGACGGGGTACTTCAGGGCATGAGTCCGAAGTCGGAGGAGCCGCCGTACCTGCTGGCCGCACAGGCCGGGACGGTCGTGCGCCGCCTGTACAACAGGCTGCGAGACGACGAGCCCGCCTCGCCCGCCGACCTCTGCCGCACCATCGGGGCGTTACAGCGGCTCGCCGACGACCTCGCCAACGTCCTGCCGGGCTTGCAGGAACAGCTCGAAGAGAGCCTGCTGGACGGCCAGGTGGGTGCGGGTGACACGCCGCGGCAGGCTTGGGACAAGGTCTCCGAGGTCGGCTACGCGCTCGCGCAGGCTCGTACGGGCGGCCTCTTGCTGGCCGCTGAACTGCGAGTTTCGCAGCGAACACTCGGAGAACTGACCTCTTCGTGACACTCGGTGCTCAGCCGACCGACTGGGCGCGGACCACCGCCACCGGGCAGTGCGCGTGGTGCAACGCGTCGTCACTGACCGAGCCCAGCAGCAGGCGCCGGAGATCGCCGTGATCGCTCCGGCCGAGCACCAGCAGCGCGGCTTCACTGGACTGCACGGTCAGCGCCTGCGCGGCGGGACCGACGCCGTGGACCATCTCCACGGCGACGTCCGGATGGCGCTCCCGCCACGGTTCGAGCTGCCGGGCGACGAGTTCGTCGGCGACCTCCTGGGGAAGACCGGGCGCGGGGTCCAGTACCGGACCGCCGAGCAGGGGCTCGCTCGCGGGCCCCCAGATCGGCATCCGCGCGACGTGGACGGCGTGCACGGTGAGCCCGTGACGGGCCGCGAAGTCGAACGCGAACCCCGCCGCCTGAGTGCTCTGTGCAGAGCCGTCGGTACCGAGGATCACCGGTCCGCCCGGCGGCGGCTCGTCGCCGCGCACCACCACGACGGGACGGCCGGCGGTCTTGGTCACGGCGGATTCGGTCGAGCCGAGGACCGCCCTGGTGAACAACCCGGTGTGGGATTCACCCAGAACGATCATCGCCGCGTCCACCTCGTCCGCGACCGAGGTCAGGACCTCCTCCGGAATGCCGCCGCGGACGACCGTGCGGACGTCGAGGCCGGGGTCGGAGCGCTTAAGGGCTTCAGCCATCGAAGCGAGTTGCCGACGGGCAGGTTCCACCTCGGCCGCTTCGTCGGCGGCCTGGGGAAGCGCTTCGTTCAGCGGCGTCGCGACAGGGTCCGAGCCGGGTGGGGGAAGCCGGTCATGGGTGCAGTACGCGAGGACCAGGCCGAGGCCGCGGGTCTTCGCCTCGGCGACCGCCCAGCGGACGGCGCGGCGTGCTTCGGGTGACCCGTCGAAACCGGTCACGACCGGCCCGGTGCCAGTCTGTGCAGCGGACATGGAACATCACCTCCGACGCGCTGGTGATACCCGCTTTCCCCGGCCTTCAAGCGCGGGGTTTCCCCGGTCGCTCGCCGGGTACGCAGAGTGGACAATCCATCGGAAACGAGGAGAAACCGTGAGCGACGCGAATCCGATCGAAATCCAGAAGTGCCTCTCGGGCGTCGACTACCCGGCGGGCAGGGACGATCTCGTCCGGGCCGCCGAGGGCAACGGCGCCGACGCCCGGACGCTCGACCTGCTGCGGAAGCTTCCCGACCGGGAGTACGAAGGCCCGAGCGGCGTGAACAAGGAGATCGCGAAGGGGTAGGCCGGTTTCACCTCGTGACGCGCCTGGGTACTTCCATATATGACTTTCCTGTCGACGCCCCGTGCGCTTGACCGCAAGCGCGCAGTCTCAGCCTCCCGCGCTCCGCGGGCGCTCGAGGAATGTCGGGGACGTCTCCGGCTCCACGTGAGCAGGCCGACCAGGGGAACCGCCGTGGTCAAGGCGAACGGCGAGGTCGATCTCGGCACCGCGCCGAGGCTGTGGGACATGCTGAGCCAGCGGCTCAACGGCTGCGGTACCAAGGTGATCCTCAACCTGTCCGAGCTCGAGTTCTTCGGCACGACCGGCATGCGGGTGCTCGAACGAGCGCATTTGCTCGCCGAGGAAACGCACACGCTCCTCTTCATCTTCCCTGGTGAGTGCCGTTCCGCCCGTCGGCTGCTCGACCTCCGCGACAGCGAGGACCTTCACGTTTTGTAGGGCCGTTGGTGACGTGTCACAAGAGGCTCAAGAACGGCCTCGGGTCGCGCGAGCGGCGAGCGCCGCGCTCACCAGGGCGACGTGTTCGAGCCTCGTGGGATCCAGCCCGGTGAGGTCTGCGATCCGGCGCAGCCGGTAATCGACCGTGTTGGGGTGGACGTGCAGGGCCGCGGCGGTCTGCCGTCGCCCTCCCCGGCGGAGGAAGGTCTCCAGCGTCAGCAGGAGCTCCTCGTTGCCGTCGAGCGGCGCCAGCCTGGAGGCCAGCCGGTCGAGTGCGGGTCCGGGACGGGAAAGCTGGTATTCGAGCAGGACGTCGTCGAGGCGGTACAGGCCCGGCGGCCGACCGGCTCCGATGGCGACCGCGAGCACGTCCTGCGCGAGCTTCGCCGCGTCGGGCACCTCGGACGGTTTAGCGGCGGCCACCCCGGCGGTGACCTCGGCACCCGCCGTCCTGGCGACGTCGACGAGGACACGCTCCAGCCGGGCCCAGTCGCGAGTGGACAGTTCGCCGGCCGGGGTTTCGTGCGATAGCAAGGCGATGCCGCCTTCGGGAGTGAGCGAGGTCAGGACGGTGCCCCGGATCTGGCGCTCGAGTTCGACCCGCAGCCGCCGGAGCTTTCGTCGCCCGGCGACCAGCGGGTCGACCCCGTCGATCTCCTCGTCCGGATGCGCCCCGACCGACGCCGCGAGGACGAGGTAGCACGGCGGCAGCCGCAGTCCGGCCTGTCCCGCCGCGACCTCCGCGGGTTCGCCGTCGAGCAGCGCGGAAAGCACGGTGTGCCGCGCCGACCGCTCGTCGTCGAACATCGTCTGTCGCTCATCGAGGTACCCGGCGCCGACCGCGGGCGTGACCACCTCCAGGTAACGCAGGGTCAGCGCGTTGACGGCCAGGACGTCGGCGACCTCCTCCGGACGCGCGTCCGGCGTCAGTGACGCCCAGACCACCTGGATGCCGATGTGGTACGCGGTGAGCACGACGTCGAGCGGGATGCCTTCCTCCGCGCGCCGGGCCGCCGACTCGCGGAGGAAGTCGAGCTCCTCGCGCGCCGGTGTGGACCCGGTGCGCAGAGTGTCGATGAACGAGCGCAGGTTCTGCTCGATCACCTGCGTGATGTCGCCGCTGAGTTCCTCGGCGGGGAGCAGGCCGTACTCCGGGATCCGGGAGACGATCTCGGCCAGCACCGTCTTCGCGAGCGATGGCAGGACTTCGGTCAGCCGTTCCGCCAGTGGACGGCCGCCGATACGGAAGCCCGAACCCTTGTCACTCGTCACAACCGCCCATCATGGCAGCCGGTCAGCGAGTGAGCATGTTCCGTGCCGAATCGAGGGTCGGGTGCACGGTGAAGACGGCGTCGAGGCCGAGCAGCGCCATCGGACGCAGCAAGGCCCGTTCCTGGGTGACCATGATGAACGGGATGCCTGCTTCCTCGGCCTTCGCCCGGATCTGGACGAGAACGGTGAAGCCGGACGAATCGCAGAAGCTGACCGCGGACAGATCGGCGATCAGCGCCGACGGCTGGAATCGGAGTTCCTCGTCCAGCGCCCGTCGCAGGTCGTCCGAGACACCGAGGTCGATCTCACCGGATACGGTGACCACCGTGTCATCGGCGGAAGCGGTGATCGAAATGTCGAGTGAGGAAACGAATCTCCGCGTCGAAGGTGCTGGATAAGAAGCGGGAGCGCGGTAGTCGGTCAAGTTGACTCCTTGCCGGTACGGGGGCCGGCCGCTGTCCGGTGGACAGGCCGAACCCGGAAGAAGGGATCCGGCGGCTGGTGTCTGAACCGCGACGGGTCAACCGTAGCAGCCCCGTGACTCGGTACGCCGGGTGAGCGGTGCCCGGCAGGCCGTCACGAGCGGCTTCCCCGTTCCCGGCCGGCTCCTCCACCCGGCACGCCTCGTAGGCTGAACGTCGGGAGGCCGAGATGACGACAGCCGAAGTGATGGCCGAACTGGCCGCGCTCGAGGACCCGCGCGCACGGCAGGTGAACGAGAAGCACGGCGACGACCACGGGGTGAACCTCGGCAAGCTGCGTGCGCTCGCGAAGCGGCTGAAAACCCAGCAGGAGCTCGCGCGCGAGCTGTGGGAAACGGACGACACGGCGGCGAAACTGCTCGCGCTCCTGATCTGCCGCCCGAAGGCGTTCGACCGCGACGAGCTGGACCGCATGGTGCGTGAGGCGCGTACCCCGAAGGTGCACGACTGGCTCGTGAACTATGTGGTCAAGAAGAGCCCGCACGCCGAAGAGCTGCGCCTGACGTGGTCGGCCGATCCGGACCCCGTGGTCGCGAGCGCCGGCTGGGCCCTGACGACCGAACGCGTGGCGAAGAAGCCCGAGGGCCTCGACCTCACCGGGCTGCTCGACGTCATCGAAGCGGAGATGAAGACCGCGCCGGATCGCCTGCAGTGGGCGATGAACCACTGCCTGGCGCAGATCGGGATCGAGCACGCGGAGCATCGTGCCCGGGCGATCGGCATCGGGGAGCGCCTCGAAGTGCTCAAGGACTATCCGACCCCGCCGAACTGCACCTCGCCGTTCGCTCCCGTCTGGATAGCCGAGATGGTGCGACGGCAGTCGTGACGCGGTTCTCTTGACCTCCACAAGGGACGCACGTTCGAGGCGAAGTGTGCAATCTGGGCGATTCAGGCGAATGTGTGCGGGGTCGTGAGCGGTAAAGATCGTTCTAACCCTCTTGCCACCTAGCTTAAGTTGATCTTGGATGGCGGTCTTGATCGTAAGCGGTGAGGGTCGCCGCAGGTCAAGCGCTCGGTTGCCCTGGCCGACAGGAGCCGACTACGCCACTGAGTGTCCACTAAGGACACCTTTCGCTGACTCAATGTCTGATTGATGCCCAGATGGGCGATTTCCCGACCAACCCGACCCGCGACCGGGACCGAAGGTGCCTCTTCGTCGCATCAGGCGCAGCGAAGGGAGCCTTCACCCCACCTGTCAACCCCGCCCAAGATCAACTTAAGCTACGTGGCATTGCGTTCTGACCCTCTTTATCACTCGCGACCCCGCCGCTATCCCCGCAAAGTACTCCAATCGGGCGCTCATAGCGCGAAAGTGTCCTTTGCGGACAGTTGAGAAGTGGTGGCTGGGCGGTGCGACGGCAGAACCCGCGCGTGATCGCCGCTCTTGGCTCAAGTACGGGAAGCCTCAGCCGAGCGCGTCCGCCTTGATGGCCTCGAACTGGGCGCCCATCCGTGCCGCGAGCGCCTCGGCCGCGCGCAGCGGCCGGACCATCACCTTGAAGTCGGTGATCTTGCCGTCGGCGCCGAAGGTCAGGAGGTCGCAGCCGTTGATCTTCAACCCGTCGACCGTCGCTTCGAACTCGTAAACATGGTGCGCGCCGTCGTGGATCTCGCGGACGTAGCGGAAGTCCTCGAACACGCGCAGCACGCCGCGCAGGATCGCCGCGGTGATCGCCTTCCCCTGGTAGGGCTTGAACGCCACCGGACTGGTGAAGACCACGTCGTCGGCGAGCAATGCCTCGAGCGCGGCGGCGTCCTTCGCTTCGACTGCTTCACGGAACGTGGGCATGGCGATCTCCTCATAGTCAACTTGTTGAGTAGATGCCGCCGAGCGTAGGCGATCATCGCGCCACTGTCCATCAAGGTGAATAATCAACTTTGCGACTAATCCGCGTGGCACTATCATCGCGCCATGGCGCTGCGGAACGCGATCCTCGCGACGCTCCTGGACGGCGAGTCCTCGGGCTACGACCTGGCGAAGAGCTTCAACGCGTCGGTCTCCAACTTCTGGACCGCGACACCACAGCAGCTCTACCGCGAACTGGACAAAATGGAGTCGCAGGGCCTGGTGGCGGCGCGAGTCGTCGAACAGCGACGGCGTCCCAACAAGCGACTCTTCTCCTTGACCGACGCGGGCGCGGCCGAGCTCGCCGCGTTCACCACCCGGGTACCGAAGCCGACCGCGATCCGCGACGAGCTGCTGGTCCAGGTCCAAGCCCTCGAGGCAGGCGACGACAAGGAGGTCCGGCGCGCCGTCGCGGACAGGATGTCCATCGCCGAGACGAAGCTCAAACGCTTCGAGCGCCTTCGTGAGCGTCTGCTCGGCGAGTCCGCCGAAGCGGAGTTCCTCGCCACCGCTCCCCGTGTCGGGCCGTATCTGACCCTCGCCCGCGGGATCGCGTTCGAACAGGAGAACGTTCGTTGGTGTGAACAGGTTCTCGCGGTGCTCGACCGGCGCGCGGCCGCGAGTGAGGAGAGGTGATCGGTTTGGTCGAGCGGAAGACGGGTCCGAAGTTCCGTCAGGTGGTCTTGGACTGCACGGACGCCCGTGGGCTGGCGGAGTTCTACCGGCGCCTGCTGGTGACGAAGCGCCCCCGCCCGGCACCGAGGACAAGGACTGGCTGGTCCTGCGAAACCCGGACGGCGGGGCGCAACTCGCGTTCCAGCAGGGCGACCGGCTGGAAGAAGCGAGCTGGCCGGACGCAGAACCGGTGCCCCGGCAACTGCACCTGGACCTGACCGTGGACTCGGTCGAGGAGCTCGAGGCGCAGCACACCCGCGTCCTCGAACTCGGCGGGCGGCTCCGGTACGACCGCAGCGAAGACCCGGAAGAACCCATGCGCGTCTACGCGGATCCGGCGGGGCATCCGTTCTGCGTCTTCGTAGCCTGAACGCGTCAGGCGCGGCAGAGCAGCGCGTCGGGAGTGCGATTCGAGCCGAGGCGCCCGGTGTACGCGACACCGGCGACGTATTCGCCCGGAGCGCATTGGCCCTTGTAGTGGCCCGACGCGAAGTCACCGCCGGGGCTCCCGGACGGCCGGTTGTCGCCGCGGTCGAACCAGACGGTCCGGCCGGTCCGACCGAGTGGAGTGGTGGATCTGCCGCACAGGAGTGCGGAGAACGCCGAGCCGGTGACGCTGTAGCCGACCGCGGCGTGATCGGGCGGGCACTGCACCTTGGTGTAGCCGGACGCCCAGTCGGTGTCCACATAGGTCTCCCCGCGGACCACGGCGTAGCCCGCCGGGGCGGCGAGCCTGCCGGTGCAGAGGCCCCGGTTCCCGGTATGGGAAAGACCGGTGAGGCGCTGGCCGTCGGGACATGCTCCCTTGCGCGCGCCCGGATTCCAGTCCGTCATCGCGCGAACCTTGCGCGAGGCCTGGAAATCCGCGTAGTCGAGGTTCAGCATCGACCAGCGTTCGGTCTCGGGGATCCATCCGGTGCGGGATGGCGCGTTCACCAGCCGTCGCCACGCGGGGCCACGCCAGTCCGTGCCGTCGAGCACGTCGACGCGTCGGCCAGACGCGTCCCACGAGAGCAAGGACCAGCCGTTGCCCGTGCTGCCTTCGTGGAATCCGACAGCGGGCCAGTAGGCGAAGTCGGTGTCGGTCTCCGCGAGGTAGCCGACGAAGTTTTCGAACCAGGCTCGGCTCGCCGCGTCGGTGGTGTGACGTCCTTCGCCGAACTCACTGATCCAGAGCGGCGCGGTGTAGTGCTTGCCGGTCTCCGCCGAGACGAAGAACGCCTGCCGGTAAAGGACATCACGCAGTTCTTGCGGCGAGAGTTCGCGGTAGCGCGGGTCGTGGGTCTCGCCGGTGCCGGTCGCCCCGGAATGGTTCGGACCGGTGTACCCGTAGAAGTGTGCGGAGTAGACCAGTTTCCCGGAGTCCACGAGCGTATGCGAGAGCGTGCGGGCCGGCTCCAGCGTCGGCCTTCCGTGGGGAAGGCCGTCCACGGGCAGGCCGGTCCAGTTGATGCCCTCGACGATGAGCAGCAGGTCGGGATTGGCCTCGGTCAGGATGCGGTCGGCCACCCGCTGGCTCGCGCGCTGCCAGTCCGTGCCGTTTCCCCAGCCCCAATTGGGATCGTCGAAGACGTTGCGGCGGACCTCGTTGTACAGATCGGCGCCGGCCACCCGTTTGTTCGCGGCGTAGCGGCGCGCCATGAACAGCCAGTCGTCCTGCCACTGCTGTTCGGTCTGCGCGGTGTTCCAGCGCTCGTTGCCGTCGAGGCCACAGCACCAGCGGGAGGTCGTGGTGTGGTTGTTGAGGATCACCGCGAACCCGCGCGCGGTCAGCCGCGCGACGACGCGGTCGTAGACCCGCAGCGGAGTGAGGCCGCGCAGCTCCGGGTTCGCCGGGAGGTCGGGGACCGGCCTGGTGTCGTGGATCATCGCGTTGGAGAAGGGAAGCCGGACGCTGTTCAGGCCCAGCTCCGCCAGCCCGTCGATGATCGTGTCGATCGAGGCCCGGTCCAGCCCGAGCGGAGTCTGGTAGGCGATCTCACCGGCGTGGTGCGCGGCCGGATCGTTCACGTCGCCCGAGCCGGTCCACGTACCGCTCGCGCCGTGCCAGTTGGCGGCCTTCAGCTTGAACCGGTCGCCCGCCGCGTCGACGATGTAGCGGCCGCGCGTGCTCAGCGGCGCCACCCAATCCGACGGGTCCGCCGTGGCGACGGCGGGCGGGGGAATCACGATTCCGGCGGTCACCAGGACGGCGAGCAGCACACTCTTGATCCTCACCCGCCGGAGGCTAGCCAGTCGCGCGGCCGGTTGTATACGGACGATCGGGTAGCTTCCGTGCATGACCACCGCGCTGATCATCGGTGACCTCCAGCGAGGTATCACGGGCACCTACCCGTTCACCGGAACAGTCTTGCCGCCGATCAAGAGCTTGCTGCCGCGTGCGCGTGCGGCCGGGGCGCTCATCGTGTTCGTCCACTTCGCACTCCGCGGCAACGGGGCGGACCTGCCGCCCGGGAACGCGCTGTTCGAGTCGTTCCACGGCGCGGGGGACACCTTCCACGAGGGTTCGGCCGGGACGGAGATCGATCTGCCGGTCGCCGACGAGGACGTGGTCGTGCTGAAACGCCGTGCCGGCGCGTTCGCCGGCACGGATCTCGATCTGGTGCTCCGCGCCAGGGGGGTCGACACGGTCGCGATCGCCGGAGTCGCGACCAGCGCCATGGTCGCCGCGACGGCCTACGACGCGGCGGACCGCGGCTATCACGTGACCGTGCTGCGCGACGGTTGCGCCGACGGCGATCCGGCGATGCACGGCTTCTTCGTCGACAAGGTGTTCCCGAGTCGCGGCTTCGAGGTCGTCTCGTGTGCGGAGTGGCTCGCCGGCGGCGAATAAATCGCGGGACCGGATCGCCCGGATGTGGCACCGTGGTCGCTGACCTGATCAAGGGGGCCGGTTATGGAGACGAGGCGACTCGGGCGCACCGATGTCGAGGTGACGCGGCTGGGTTTCGGCGGTGGGCCGCTCGGCGGGTTGTTCGCGCCACTGGACGACGAGACCGCGGCGGGGGCGCTGGCCGCGGCCTGGGACGGCGGGATCCGGTACTACGACACGTCACCGCATTACGGGATCGGGCATTCCGAACGCCGCATCGGCGAGTTTCTGCGCTCGCTGCCGCGTGATTCCTTCGTCCTGTCGACGAAGGTCGGCCGCTTGCTGGTACCCCAGGATGCGGACGGGCAAAGGGATCCGGCGGGCTTCCACGTCCCCGCGACGCATCGCCGGGTACGCGACTTCACGCGCGACGGGATCCGGCGCAGCGTCGAGGATTCCCTGGAGCGGATGGGCCTGGACCGGATCGACGTGCTGTACCTGCACGACGCCGAGGAGTACTTCGACGACGCGATGCGCGACGGCTACCCGGCCCTCGCGGAACTGCGGTCGGAAGGGATCGTCGGCGCGATCGGCGCCGGTATGTACGACACGGCCATGCTGACCACTTTGGTCGAGGAGACCGATGTCGACGTGATCATGCAGTCCGGCCGCCACACGCTGCTCGAGCACAGCGCGCTCGACACCTTCCTGCCCGCGTGCGAGGAACGCGGTGTCTCGGTGATCGCGGCGTCGGTCTTCAACTCCGGGCTGCTCGCCGTGCCGAGGCCTGTTGCGGGAGCGCACTTCGACTACGAGACCGCATCACCGGAAGTCGTGGAGCGGGCGAACCGGATCGCCGACGTGTGCGAGGCGCACGGCGTGACGCTTCCCCAAGCGGCCATGGCCTTCCCGCTCCAGCACCCGGCCGTCGCCGGCATCGCGGTCGGGATGCGGTCCGCCGAAGAGGTACGACGCAACGTGGAGTCCTTCGCCGCGGAGGTGCCCGCACAGGTCTGGGCCGATCTGCGCGCCGCGGGTTTGATCGGTTCGACAGCGACTAGGGTGGTCTGATGGTGTCGGTGAAACAGGTCCAGGTCACTTTCGACTGCGCGAAACCCGAGCGTCTCGCCCGTTTCTGGTGCGAGGTGCTGGGGTACGTCGTGCCGTCGCCGCCGGAGGGGTTCGCCACCTGGGACGACCACACCCGCACGCTGCCGCCCGAGAAACAGGACGCCAGCTTCGTCTGCAGTGACCCCACCGGGGTGGGCCCGCGGCTGTACTTCCAGCGTGTCCCCGAAGGCAAGGTCGTCAAGAACCGGGTGCATCTCTGCGTGCGGGCGGGCACCGGGCTCGTGGGGGAAGAGCGTCTCGCCGCCCTCCAGGCCGAACGCACCCGCTTGGAGGCGCTCGGTGCGGTCTGCGAGCGGGTCATGCTCGCCGACGGGGAGAACGAGTCCTGCATCGTGATGCAGGACATCGAGGGCAATGAGTTCTGTCTCGACTGAGGTCACGTTCAGCGCGCGTCGCGAATGCTGAACGTCGTGATGCAGAAGCCGCCGTCCTCCGTGCGGTCCGCGATCACGGTGCCCTTGGCGGACCGTCCTTTGACGACTCCGGCGACGTCGGCCAAGACGAACTTGGCCGTCCCGCCGGTGGTCGTTATTTGAACGTGTGAACCCAGCGGGAGAAGAGAATCGATCTTGTCGTCCATGAACCTCTTCTGCGCCTCGCAAGCGAGCGTGATCGCCGACGGCTTGTCCCCGGCGGCGATCTTGGCGAGGAAGTCCGCGATCACCTGAATACCCTTCTCGGGCGGCCGCGCCGGGCGCCTGGTGATGGTGATCCGCGGGCGGCTCGGACGGCTGACCCTGGTGCTGGTCGGGCTTTCCATGGTGCTCGTGGGTGAAGAGCTGGTCGTCGGGCTGCTGAGCGGGGCGGGCAACGAGATCCCGGGCCCTTTGCGGAGCAGGAAACCGGGCGCGGCGAAACCGGTGACGCAGAAGGCGACCAGCGCGATCACCGCGACCAGGATCCCGATGGCCACTCCGGGCTTGACGGTCGAAGACTGGGTGTTCTGCTGGTCGGGCAGGCCTGGACAGGTCATCGGATTCACCTTTCGTACGGATCTGGATCGGCGATCCGACGAGGTGTTTCCGGAGTGGGTTCCGACCCTTTCGAGGATCTTACGGTTGTCGTGAAAGGTGTTCCGCGACAGAGGAAAGCGTGCTTTGGCGGGTTCGATCCGCTCATCACCGACCAACTCCTCTGCCGCCACCACGGCGGTCGCGGGAGCCACAGGCGGAACCTCGGTGCCGTCCAACGCGCGGGTGGGGTTCAGCGCGATGGCCCGGTTCACCACCGCACGCGCTTCACCGATCGACAACCCCGCCATATCGGCGAACCAGTTGGCCGTGCGGCCATAGCCGTACAAGTCTTTCGCACCACGAGACTCGATCTCCGCCAGGAATTGCCCCAATCCGGCGGTCGCCATCCGAATCACCTGCAAAGACTGTTGCACGCCATGGGCAAGCTCCAGCTTGCCGGCACGCCACAGTTCCTGCGGCAACTCGGGAAGGAAGGTCTCGGACACCTCTCCATAATACCTGAACAATCGAACAAGTGTTCGTAATTTTAAGTCACGATGAACGAGTGCATTTACCGCTGACGGGTGAGTTGAGCGCGAAGCGGCGACTACGCTAAAAGCAACGAGAGCTTGTTCTGTAAGTGGCCGAGCCGGGTTTCCGGTGCGGTGATTGGTCGATCGGCTGCGTCAGCCCAGAACGCGACGACCGGACAGCCCGAATTCGATGCCGAGGCCTACGCCAGAAGCGCCGCCTGCTCCCAGGCCGAACTCGCCATCGCGTCATCATCCTCGAACAGACTCACAGGACACGGGTCAACGGCGCATCGTCGACAACTTCGGTGTCGCCGGGATCGAGTCACGTTCGACGGAAAAAACGGTGAGGAAGTAGTTCGCCGTAGCGCAGTTGACGTTTTCCCCGCCGGTGAGGTTGACGTTCAACGTATCGCCTTCGACGGTCAGTTCCGCGCCGTCCTCGGCGCAACCGGGCATGACGAAGGCGAAACCGCGCCGGTCGGCCGGCGACGCGAACGACAAGGCGGCACGGGCTTCGTCCAGGTTCGAGATCTTGGCGCGCTCCAGGGTTCGCTGGAGATCCTGTGCGTCGGCCGTTCCCAGCTCCGCGGGTTCCAAGCCCGCCAGCCCGCGGGCTGAGCCGAGTGCCGTGAAGGTCTCGAGCTCCACCTGCCCTTTGCCCGTGCCCACGCCGCATCCCGCCACGACCAGTAGAAGGCACACCGCGATCCATTTCATGTGACGTGGACGTAGTGAGCCATTCCCTCGGTTGCGCCGTTCGGGTCTCGAAGCGATATCTTTCCGGCCGGAGGCCGACCATGACCTCAGTGTCCTGCTCGACGCGACCACGGCTACCGTGACGATCGAGAACGACGTCACTCGCGAGAGCACCGTTTCGTTCGCGGAGTTCGGGCTACTGTGTGTCCGAAATGGACAGAACTGCGTCGTGACCGGGTGTCCTACGGCTGATGTCCGCGCCGGAAAGGTTCGACGCCGACGACATGGCGAGCGCGGGTCGGCTCGACGAGGACCTTGACCCGCCGTTCTTCCGGGATCCGCCATTCGAAACGGTCGGTTCCGACGTACTTCTTCGCCAGCCGGTCCATGCACCGATCCGCCTCGTCGCCTTCGACGAACTCGACGACCCGGCCGTGGATCACGACCCGGTCGTAGGGATTCTCGTTGTCCAGGCAGGACAACGACACCCGAGGCTCGCGGCGCAGGTTCTCCTCCTTCACCCGGCCGACGGCGGTGTTGAACACGATGTGGTCGCCTTCGAGGTCGATCCACATGGCGGAAACCTGGGGAGAACCGTCCAGGTTCACCGTGGCCAGGTGCCAGAACCTCGGTGCCGCGACCCAGTCGCGGATCTGCTCGCTCAGCTCAGCCACAAGGCCCTCCAGTGAGTCAGGACGACGATTGTCGCGTGACCGACCGCGGATGTCACCTGGTGCCGCCCCTTGACACTTATGACAGTATTTTTCCAACTGTACGACTAGTGCGTTGCCGGGGTTGTGGCGGAGCAGACGACGATCCGGGCCGGCGCCTCTGGGGAGAGGAACTGTCCATGCGGCCAGCCCGCCGAATCTCTGTCGTACTCGCGCTCGGCGTCGGGGCGGGGATCGCCTTCGCGTCGCCGACCCTCGCGGGTCCGTCCGGTGACGACTACTACCAGGACGCACTCGGCAAGACCGGCCCCGAGCTCAAGGCGGCGTTGCACAAGATCATCAGTACCAACACCAAGCTGACGTACGAACAGGTGTGGGACGGGATCAGGGCCACCGACGAGGATCCGGCCAACAAGGCGAACGTCGTACTGCTCTACAGCGGCCGCTCGCAGGCGAAGACGGCCAACGGCGGGGGAGTCGACGACTGGAACCGGGAACACGTCTGGGCCAAGTCGCACGGTGACTTCGGCACGGCGGTCGGGCCCGGTACCGACTTGCACCACCTGCGCGCGGAAGACGCGTCGGTCAACAGCACGCGCGGGAGCAAGGACTTCGACGCCGGTGGTTCTCCGGTCGAGGAAGCGCCCGGGAGCCTGACCGATGACGACTCGTTCGAGCCGCGCGACGCGGTCAAGGGCGACGTGGCCCGCATGATCCTGTACATGGGCGTCCGGTACGACGGCACCGACGGTTTCCCCGACCTCGAACCCAACGACGCCGTCGACAACGGGTCCAAACCCCACATCGGCCGGATCTCGGTCCTGCTGAGCTGGCACACCCAGGACCCGCCCGACGCCACCGAGCAGCGCCGTAACCAGGTCATCTACGACCAGTTCCAGCACAACCGCAACCCGTTCATCGACCATCCGGAATGGGCGGCCTCCATCTACGGCTAGACGCTGTCCTGTAAGTCTGTTCTAGGCGATTCTCCTGAAGAAGCAAACCCTGTCCTGGCCGGGACCGTCGTAGTCGTTGTGCACGGGGAGACCGCCGACCTCTCGATCCCCTGGTTCGAGGGCGAACCCCATGGCGCGATGAAAGGCGATGGATCCGGCGTTCCCCGGCGAGGTGATCGCACGGACTTCCGTGCGGCCCGCCTCGGCGGCGCGCTGGAAGAATGTCGTGTAGAGGCGGCGGGCCGTCCCCTGCCCACGAAGTTCGGGGTCCACACCCACGAAATGGATGTACGCCCCGGCGTCGTCGTCGGGGGAGTGGAAGCCGACGAGGAACGCCCTGATTCCGGTTTCGTCCTCCAGGACCAGGCTCGTGCCGGAGAAGAACTGCAGGAACAGCCTGGGGAGCAGCAGGGAAAGTTCGCGGGCCTGGGCGGGGGTGCGCGAGTCGCCCCACCACCGCTGGACCCGGTCGACGATCGCGCTGTGGTCGGAGACGTGGGCTCGGCGCGGCTCGGACATGGCGTTCTCCTCTCGGCCGATCTCGTCGCCTCACCGTTCTACCGGGTCGTCAGCCGGTCGGCGAGGAAGGCGAGGATCTCGTCCCTCGCGCGCAGTGTGGGATTCCCGGCGGAGTCGACGAGATGGGCGGTGACGACGCTGTGCGGCGTGCCCACCAGGTCACGGAAAAACGGGGGAGGGTCGGTGTTCGCGGCGCTGTCCGGCAGCACCCGTCCGTCGAAAGCGTCACCGAGGAGTGCCCGGTAGGCGGCGAACCGCTGTCCGGTGCACCAGCGGTCGCCGTCGAAGCGATAGGCGAGCACCTTCAGGCCGTCGCGCGCGATCCGGTCCCGGACCTCGATCGCGTCCTCTTCGGCGAGTTCGAGCGCGCCCGGGTCGTCCAGGGGTAGCGAAGGGTGGTTGACCACGGGGGCGATGACGGCGGGTTCGAGCGCCATGGTGAGGGCGAAGTTGCCGGTGAAGCACAGGCCGATCGCGCCGACCCCGGGGCCGCCGCATTCGGCGTGGGCGATCCGCGCGAGCCCCCGCAGCCACCGCGTGACGGGGCTGGTGCCGCCTCCGGCGAACGCGCGGAATTCGGCGCTGACACAAGCGCGGCGGACCACCTCCTCGCCTGCCTCCGCGGTGGGATAGGCGCCGTCGCGCCCGAAGAGCGAGGGAACGTAGACGGTGAAGCCGGCGTCTCGCGCCCACCGCGCGAACCGAAGGACGTCAGGACTGATGCCGGGCATTTCCGGCATCAGTACCACTCCGGGCCCGGATCCCGCGACGTGAACCGTCTTCGTCACGCCGTCCACCTCCACGAGCCGGTGTGAGAAGTCGGTGATGGCATCGTCCAGGTGTCCACGCATGACGAAAGCTTCGACCGGCGCGGTCTGCGGAGGGAGAGGCCAGATCGCCGGATATCGGGGTAATCTCGCCACATGCTGCGAGTGGGAGTCCTCGCCTACCCTGGCTGCTTCGCGTCCGAGGTGTTCGGTGTTCCCGATCTCCTGACGATGGCCACGCACGTCGCGGGTCCGGACCACGCCGGATATGAGGTTTTCGTCGTTTCCCCTCGTCGCAGGGTCTCGGCGTCGGGCGGTGTCGTGGTGACCGTCTCGCCGCTGCGTGAAGTCGACGTCCTCGTCGTCCCGGGGTTCGAGCTCACGCCGGGACAGGACATCGACGCGAAGATCGCGAACCTCGCACCGGAGATCGAAGCGATCCGGTCGCACGCCGCCGCGGGCGACGTCGTCGTCTCGCTCTGCGTCGGCGCGTTCCTGCTGGCCGCGGCCGGCCTGCTCGACCATCGCCGCGCCACCACCTCATGGCTCTTCGCGGACGAACTGGCTCAGCGGTGCCCCGAAACCGAAGTCCGGCCCGAGCGTCTCGTCGTGACCGACAGGGGAGTCACGACGACGGCGGCGTTCAGCGCCATGTACGACTTCGCGCTCGAACTGATCCGTGAGCACAGCGGCGCCGAAGTGGCACGGACGACGGCACGGGTGGCACTGGTCGACGACGCGCGGTCGTCGCAGACGCCGTACGTCGACACGCGCCTCCTGCCGCAGCCCGGCAACGCGTTTTCCCGTCGGGTCATGCGATGGCTGGACCAGAACCTGACCGTTCGTTACGACCTCGCCGCCTTGGCCGGACGTTTCAACGTCAGCACCCGGACGTTGCTGCGGCGCTTCGCGGAGGAGGCCGGACAGACGCCGCTCGAATACCTGCATTCCTCACGTGTCCGGCGCGCCCGGCATCTCCTCGAAACGACGGATCGGACGGTCGCCGGAATCTGCGCCGCCGTCGGGTATCGGGATCCGGGGACGTTCGCGGCGCTTTTCGCGAAGCACACAGGAAGGCGGCCTGGTGACTATCGGGCCGCCTTCCGCCGCGACCCCAGTACTCTGTGATACTTTGTAGTGGTAGTCAGTGACACTGACTACCGGGAGTCGAAGAGGGGCGCGATGGACGGTCTGACCGAGATGCTGAAGGGCACGCTCGAGGGTTGTGTGCTGGAGATCGTCGGTGGTGAGGAGACCTACGGGTACGCCATCACGCGCCGGTTGAACGAGCTCGGTTTCGCGGAAGTGGTCGAGGGGACGGTGTACGCGATCCTGTTGCGGCTGGAGAAGAACGGACTGGTCCAGGTGACGAAACGGCCGTCCGAGCAGGGGCCGCCGCGTAAGTTCTACGCGCTCAACGACGCGGGGCGCGAGGAGCTCGCGAGGTTCTGGGCGAAGTGGGAGTACGTCACGTCGCGGATCGACAAGCTCAAGGAGGGCGGGAAATGAAGTTCTGGGACACCATCACGGGCAGCGATCTCACCAGGGAATGGAAGGCCTTCGAGGTCCGGGTCGGGGCCTTGCCCGCCGACCATCGGGCGGCGTGGGAACAGATCACCGGGCATCTTTCGTCCTATTCGGACTTCACCGGCCGGAATCTGATGCCGATCCTCGACGGCGCGTTGGGGTTGCTCGAGGAAACGGCGGCGGACGCGCAGAGTGCCCGCGAGGTGCTGGGTGACGACATCGAGGGCTTCTGTGCGGCGCTGGCCGGCGGGGAGCGTGGCCGTGGCTATCGCGACCGCTGGCGTCAGCAGCTGAACAGGAACGTCGCCAGGAAACTGAAGCAGCTGGGAGGCTGACGTGGGCATCCAGGACATCATCGAGGGCAAGAAGCAGTGGCGTGCGCACGTGGCGCGGGTCAAGGCGCTCCCGCCGGACTATCGGATCGTCTACAAGGAGATGCAGAAGTACCTTTTCAAGGTGGGGCCGGTCGATCTGGCCGACGGGCCCCTGCTGTCCGGGATCGTGGACTTCTTCGAGGAAGGAGCCGCGTCCGGAAAGGGGGTGCTGGAGGTCATCGGTGAAGACGTCGCCGCCTTCTGTGACGAGCTGATCAAGGACACACCCACTTACGCGGACGTCTATCAGGAGTCCCTCGACGGGCGATCCGGCACGGCCGGGAAGTAAGGCCCAGTACCGCTCTCGGGGCGGTTCGGTGTGGTCATGCCGTCAGTGGTGACGGCGAACTGGCACCCTTGCGCCACCACTAGTCAGTGTCACTAAGTACTGCTACGAGAAGGGCTTGATGATGGCTGCGCGGCAAACCGAGGCGATCCGGGTGCGGGGCCTGGAGAAGTCGTACAAGGCCCTGCATGTCCTACGGGGCGTGGATTTCGAGGTGGCGAGGGGTAGCATCTTCGCCCTTCTCGGCTCCAATGGGGCCGGCAAGACCACCGTCGTGAGAATCCTGTCCACGTTGCTCAAGGCGGACGCGGGGACGGCGAGTGTGGATGGCTGGGATGTCGCCACGCGACCGGCGAACGTGCGGGAAAGCATCAGCCTCACCGGACAGTTCGCCGCCGTGGACGAGATCCTCAGCGGGCGCGAGAACCTCGTGCTGGTCGCCCGGCTGCGGCAGGTGAAGCGGCCGGGCAAGATCGCGGACGATCTGCTGGCCCGGTTTTCGCTGACCGACGCGGGCACGCGGAAGGTGTCGACGTATTCGGGCGGGATGCGCCGTCGGCTGGACATCGCCATGAGCCTCATCGGGAATCCGCCGGTGATCTTCCTGGACGAGCCGACCACCGGGCTCGACCCCGAGGCGCGGGTCGAGGTGTGGGCCGCGGTCAAGGAACTCGCCGCCCGCGGAACGACGGTACTGCTGACGACGCAGTACCTGGACGAGGCCGAACAGCTCGCCGACCGGATCGCGATCCTCCACAAAGGACAGATCATCGTGAACGGCACGCTCGCCGAACTGAAGCGGCTGCTCCCGCCCGCCGAGGTCGAATACGTCGAGAAACAGCCGTCTCTCGAGGACGTCTTCCTGGCCATCGTCGGCGCGGGCAAGTAGGGGAGAAGACGATGAGCGAACATTTCTTCGGTGAAACGACCGTCCTGTTGGGACGCTCGATGAAACATGTCACGCGCAGCATGGACACCATCATCACGACCGCGATGATGCCGGTCGCCATGATGCTGATGTTCGTCTACGTCTTCGGCGGCGCGATCGAAACGGGGACGGATTCGTATGTGAACTACATGCTGCCCGGCATCCTGCTGATCACGGTCGCGTCGGGTGTCGCCTACACCGCGCTCCGGCTCTTCACCGATATGAAGAGCGGGATCTTCGAGCGATTCCAATCGCTGCCCATCGCGCGCTCGGGCGTGTTGTGGGCGCACGTCCTGACCTCGCTGGCCGCCAATCTGCTCTCGCTGGTCATCGTCGTGGGCGTCGCCTTGCTCATGGGCTTCCGTTCGGGGGCGGGTGTGTTGACCTGGCTCGCGGTCGCCGGCATCCTGCTGCTGTTCACCCTGGCGCTGACGTGGCTGGCCGTCATTCCCGGCCTGTCCGCGAAATCCGTCGACGGGGCGAGCGCGTTCTCCTACCCGCTCATCTTCCTGCCCTTCCTCAGCTCGGCGTTCGTGCCCACCGCCACCATGCCGGGCCCCGTGCGCGCCTTCGCGGAACATCAGCCGGTGACGTCGATCGTCAACGCCATCCGTGCCCTGTTCGGCCGGCAACCGGTCGGCGACGACATCTGGATCGCCCTGGCCTGGTGTGCCGGCCTTCTCGTCGTCGCGTACTTCTTCGCCACGATCACCTACCGGCGCAAGATCTCCTGACCTGCCGGTCAGTCGTCCGGGCCGCGCAAGGTGAGGACCACGCGGAGCACGTGTTCGACCGCGGCCGGGAACGCGGCTCCGCGTAGTTCGCCGCGGCTGACGAGGGTGCGTCCGGCGAAGTCCAGCATCCGGTCCTCACCAAGGCGCCGGACGGTCAGCGTCGCCACTTCCTCGAGGTCGAGTTCGGGATGGTCCATGCGGGTCAGCGCGAATTCGATGAGCAGCTGTTCGTCCGTCACTTCCCACCTCCGCCTCGCCTCGAGGATACGGCGGTGCCGGGCGGTCAGCGCGAGGTGCGGTCGAGGAAGTCCCGGATCAGGGTGGCGATCTCCGGGCCGTGCGTTTCGAGGGCGAAATGCCCGGCGTCGAGAAGGTGCAGTTCGGCGTCGGGCAGGTCTCGAAGGAACGCGCGGGCTCCGTCGGCGCCGAAGATCTCGTCGTGCTCGCCCCAGGTGATGAGCGTCGGCGGACGGTGGTCGCGGAAGTACTGCTGGAAGGCCGGGTAGACGTCGAGATTGAACTGGTAGTCCCAGAACAGCTGCAGTTGCACCTCCTTGTTGCCGGGGCGGTCGAGCAGGGCCTGGTCGAGGGTCCAGGTGTCCGGGGTGAGCCGGTCCAGCCGGTCGGCGGGGACGCCGTGGGTGTACTGCCAGCGGGTCGCCGCGGGCTCCAGGAGTTCGCGCACGGCTTCTTCGTGGGTTTCGCGGTCCTTGGCGTGCGCGAACAGCACATCCCAGAACGGTGTGAAGCCGTCGACGTAGGCGTTGCCGGACTGCACCAGCAGCGCGCTGACCCGCTCCGGGTGGCGGCTCGCGATGCGGAGCCCGATGGGTGCCCCGTAGTCCTGGATGTAGAGGGCGAAACGGTCCAGGCCGAGCGCGTCGATGAGCCCCATGGTGATCGCTGTCAGGTTCTCGAACGAATAGTCGAACCGATCGACGGGCGGGGCGTCCGAGTACCCGAAGCCGACGTGGTCGGGGGCGATGACGTGATAGCGGTCGGCCAGCGCGGGGATCAACGTGCGGAACATGTGCGACGACGTGGGGAAACCGTGCAGCAGCAGCACGGTGGGCGCGGTGGGGTCGCCGGCTTCCCGGTAGAACACGCTGCGGCCGTCGATGGTCGCCGTGCGGTGAAAGACCTCGTCGGCGGACCGGGTTGCTTCAGGCATGCCAGGTGCTCCTTGCTCTAACTGTCTAAATTAGTTTGAACGGTTAGAGGTAAGCATGGGGCGACCTAACCTGTCAAGCGGCTGACGGAGGGTAGGATGACGCTGTGCTCCAACGCCCCCTGGTCGGCGAGCCGATCGCCCTGGACCTGCTGAACACCACGTGGCCCGACCGTGGTGAGCAGCGGGACGTCTTCGACGAACCCGGCGGGGTGGGCGCCTGGCTGGCCGAGCGAGGCCTCCCGGATGCGCCGGGAGCGGAGGAACCGTTGCGTCACACGCGTTCCGTCCTGCGCGAGGTGCTCGAAAGCCCCGGCGTTTCCGCCGAACGCGCGCTGAACGAGGTCCTGGCGCGCGGACGTTTGCGGCCGGAGCTGCGGCAAGGCGGCCCCGAAGAAGTGGTCGAGGTCGAGGAAGCGGCCTGGCGACCGGCATGGCTCGCGGCATACGGCTACTTGACCCTGCTTCGCACGCGCCCGGAACGGATCAAGCGATGCTCGGCGTATCCGGTGTGCACGCTGTACTTCGACGACACGACCCGCAACGGCACCAGGCGATGGTGCTCCATGGAAACCTGTGGCAACCGGGCGAAGGCCGCTCGTCACTATCGCCGCGAACGGTCGGCCTAGCGCCCGCCTTCGAGGGCTACCGCCGGAACCAGCGGCGCCGTTTCTCCTCGGTGTCGGCAGGCTGTAGTCCCAACCTTCCGGTCAGGAAGAAGGTCCCCGTCACGATGTTGCCGCGCGCGGGCGGCTGCTCCAGTTCGGTGGCCGCGATGGCGACGTCGAGCTCGATCGCGGCGATGGTGCGGACCCGGATCCGATGGAATACCTTGCCAGTGACCGTATTCACGGGAGTTTCGGCCTCGACGACCTCGCCGGCGAACAGCGCGTGGGCGGACGGCGTCCAGTCGGGCGAGGGCTCCTCGAGCGCGAAGGTGCCGGACGGGATGAAGTGGTCGGCTGCGAATTTCAGTCCGTCGTCGTCCTGGGAGGCCGCGTAGGCATCGGCGTCGGCGTGCACGGTGACGTCTTCGGCGAGAGCCGTCAGCACCAGGGAGCCGGACTCGAGCCGCCCGCCGGCGTTGGCGAGGACCGCCCGGTCTTCCAGTTCGACCGCGATGGGGCAGATCATCTCCCCGGCGACGCCGTCGAGGAGGTCGAGCATCGCGGTCTCGGCGTCGACGAGGCGAACGTCGCGCACCGGTACCGCCGTCGTCGTGCCGGCCAGGCAGGGCAGAAGGAAGTCGATCTCGCCCTTGCGAACCTGCGCGACCAGCCGGGCGCCGGAAGGGTCGGTCCAGACATGTTCGCTGGTCTTCTTGTCGATCTGCCGGGCCGTGCCCGCGCTGATCAAGGAGACCACCAATTCCCCGAATTCGTCCTGACTGGTGACGCCGATCCCGATCGCCTCGAAATGGCTGGCCACGATAACTCCCCCTGTCGCACTGTCCGCTGGAGACTACTGGGCGGGCCCGAACAAGGTCATCCAGGGTTTTCGTGCGGCCGCAGAGACCGGCGCTTGCGTAATATCTGGCCGTCATGAACCAGACCGCCCGCGAGTTCGCACGGTTACAAAGTCTGATCGAGCGGGAACTACCCGGCGCCGCGCCGTTCCTGCCCGGCGCGACCGAACGCGACCTCGACCGGCTCGCCACCGAGACCGGGCTTGACCTGCCGCCCGATCTGTGCGCCCTGCTGAGCGTGTCGGCGGGCCAGGACGACCCCGACGAGTTGAACGGCCCGCTCAACTTCGAGCATTTCCCGACCATCGACGAGATCGTCGAGATGCACCGGATGCTGACCGACGTGGTCGGCGACATGGCCACACCCGTCGAGCAACCTTCCTGCTACCGGTGGACGGTGTGGTCGGAATCCTGGCCGCCGTTCCTCGCGTTCCAGGGCGATTGCCACTTCCTGGACCTCGATCCCGGCGAACGTGGCACCCGCGGTCAGGTCGTTTTCCGCCCCAACGTCCCTGAGCTCGACGAGCCGAAAGCGCCGTCGCTCACCGCGTTTCTCGCCCGTGCCGCCGACCTCGTCGAAGCCGGGCACGTCAAGGTCGAAGAGGGCACGCTCGTCATCCCCGATCTTTGCTGAACGGGTGAGCCGGGCGCCGAGGTGCTCCTCGGTGTCGTCGGAGCCAGTTCGGCGCTGTTCGTCATCCTCGTTCACTGAGATGCTGGACGATTTCGTCGATGAGCGAGGTCTCAGCGATCTCGACGGCGATCTTCGCGACGCCAGCACCGGCGACTGCGGACTCGGAACAAGTATGCGCTTCTTCGGCCGTCAGTTCCCGGGTCGATTCGCCCGCGGCCAAGGTGATCCTGTACAGATCCGCCACGTAGCTGAAGGACAAGCCGAAGAGTGAAGAAGAGGTACAGGGTGAAGACGGCGTACTCCACGCCGTCGTCCTCTGGCGCGCGTGGAAAAGACCGAGGTCGGCCGGTGCGTCGGCCTCGCCGCGGCGATCGGCGAGTTCGCCGACAGGTGTCCGCTGATCGGGTCGCTGTTCGGATGCGGCGTCACGCTGGGTCGGCCATTCGGCTGATGTGCACCCGGCCGATGAGCCGATCCAGCCGTGATCATCACCCCATAGCGTGACGACTGTCAGCAATTCGTCGTCTACGGGGAGTTCACGATAATGCTTCGCAAAACAGGCGTACTGATGATCGGGGTGGCCGCGGCGGGAGCGGTGCTGGTACCGGGGATCGCCGCGGCGGCTGACGGGCCGACGCCCTACGTCATCGGCGGGCACGACGCCACCGAGGATTACTCCTTCATGGTGTCGTTGCAGCAGGGTGGGAGGCACTTCTGCGGCGGCTCGCTGATCAGTGAGGACTGGGTGGTGACCGCGGCGCACTGCGTGCAGGGAGCGCAGCCAGGGCAGATCAGGACCAGGATCGGGGCGCGGCAGCACGCCAGCGGGGGCACCGAGACCGGGGTCAGCCGGATCATCGTGCATCCGGACTTCACCGGGAAGGAGCCGCTGGGCCAGGACATCGCGTTGGTGCGGCTGGACAAACCGGTGACCGAGCAGCCGATCAAGATCGCCGAGGCCGTGGGCGACGCGGGAACGGCGACCCGGATCCTCGGCTGGGGTGAGCACTGCGCCGACCAGAACTGCGGCGCGCCGGAGATCCTCCAGGAACTGGACACCAAGGTCAGGCCGGCGGAGGACTGTCGCACCATCGCCGCGGGCAAGGAGATCTGCACCGGTTCCGACACTCCGGACGCGATGGGCTGCTACGGCGACTCCGGCGGTCCGCAGATCAAGGGCAGGCCCGGTGAGTGGGAACTGGTCGGCGCCACCAGCCGCGATGGTGACGCGGATCCGAAATGCGCCAGCGGTCTGGGCATCTGGACCGATGTGACCGTGTACCGGGACTGGATCGCCGAGCGAACGAGCCGAACGCAGACCGTGGCGTGATGTCGGGGCGTGTCGCGAAAGCCACCTTCGGCACCGCGGAAGTGGCTTTCGCGACACACCTGACGAGCGATGTCGGTGGTCTTCTCTTCCAAAGAACGGCGTCGAGCGGTCAGCTCGTCGGGTGCGTCGCGCGTCGCCTGTAGGGGCAGCCGGGCGTACCCGCATCGGCACGGCTTTGCTCGACCGGCTGATCACCCTCGCGCGCGCCGACGACAGCGTGGCACTCGTCGCGATCGCCCAGGAAGCGAATACGGCGATGATTCGCGCGATGCGGCGAGCCGGCGCCCAAGCCGAGCAGGTCGAACCGGATCTCACCTATCTCACGGTGCCCCTGGACGCGCGTTCGGGAACTCCGGGACCTCGGCCGGACGACGTCGTTCGATAGCAACCCGTTGGCATGTCGTGAAACGGGTGGCCAGGGCGTCGCAGTACTGTGTGGAGCTGAATGGGGGGAGGAGGGTTCCTTGGGGCTATGACGATCGATAGCAGCAGAAACCGTTGCCGCCGCCGCGACTGCGACGATGTGGAGTTCTGGCTGGGCTTGTGCGTCCAGGACTGGGTGCGATGGCAGGACGGCTTGGAAGCCCTTGACCTGCCGGATGACGAGAGACCGGCGCCGCCTCGCAGCGTGTTCATCGCCCCGGTGCACGCCGGCAGTGTGTCGCAGCGGGCGCTGGCGACGGGTTGACGCTGTCCGGAGGCCATGGTCACCGGTCATTCGACCGCCGGTTGCAGCGGCACTTCCAGTTGATCCGCCCTCCGCGGTACGGCCGAGGTTCGCCGGCAGGGGTGACGCGTCCGGCCGTCCTGACGTCGGCATGAGCTGATGTCCCGCGGTCAACCTTGTGGTGAAGTGTCCGGAGCGGAGTCTTGGAGCGCGTTGTGGAGGTCGTCGGGCTCGACGCCGAGTTCGGCTCGCGCGATTTCCGGGTCGAGGATCATGGCGGTGGCGTGCAGTTTGCTCCACTGTGCCGGATGGAAGCCGATGGTCAATCCTTGGCGGCGCTGGCGGACGCCTTCGAAGCGGATCAGGAGTTCGATGGCGCGTGAGTGAAGCTTCCAGACGCGTTGGGGAGGGCGGCCGCTCGCGGTTGCGAGGCGGGTGAAGAGATCGGCCCAAGCGAGGTTCGCGGTGACGATCGGATAGTCGCCATTGGCGCGACGGTCCAGTGCCGCGACGGCGGCTCGCGCGACTTGGGTGACGGTGACCACGGCGGTGGCGCCGGAGTAGGCGAAGATGCCTGCGTCACCGATGGACAGGCTGTGCAGCATGGGCGCGAGAGGTGATTGCCGGCCGGGGGTCGTGCCCGCGACGTAGGGGAGTTCCAGAACGGCCACGGAGGTTTCCGTGTTGACCGCGGCGCGTGCGTGCTCGGCTTGTTCGATTCTGCTGGCGATGTACGGGTTGAGTTCGGCCAGGCGGAGTGCCGGCTGTTCGCGCTGGAGGGTGGCGTAGAAACTGCCGAGGATGACAGCGCGGTCGCATTGTGCCCGGCATCCGGCGGCGAGCAATCTGACGACGGGGGCGACGTTGGTGTCGTGGAAGAACGCGGCGATGTCGGTGCCGCGCGGTGCGGCGACGGCGGCGGCCGATGCGATGACGATGCCCGTGTGGCCGGCGACGATCGTGTCGAGTCGATCGTCGGACAGATCGGTGAGGTCGCCGAGTCGGACCGTTACCGCGGCGGGGAGATTCGTGGGTGGCGTGCGGACCAGGACCGTGACGTCGTGCCCGCGTGCCAGTAGTTCGCGCACGATGTGATGTCCGATGAACCCGGTTCCGCCTACTACCAGGACCTTCACAGGCCTGTCCTTTCATCGGGGGCTGTAAGTGCCTGTCGTCTTGCCGAGCACCGCTTGACTGAATGCGCCGTCGAGTCTTTTGGGCGTGTCGGCGCCGGCGCAGCAGGCTTCGGCCCAGCCGGCAGGTGTAGATCATCTTGGGTGCAGTCCTGATTGCGGCCGCGTGGCCAGTGCTGGATCGATCAGCCGGAGCCAGATGTCCTGGTCGTCGGTCAGCGGACGCGGAAGGGGAAGCGGCTGGAACCGGCAGGCGAACCTCATTCCGGCGTCGCTGCCGGTTCCCCCGGCACGGTGTATCCAGTCATCGGCTGTGTCGGTGGGCGCCAGCAGGTGAAAGTACGTGGTGCGACGGGGTTGTCCGGTCTCTGGATGGGGTCTGTCCTCGGTCGTCAGCGCCTGGACGACAGTGACGCCGGCCAACCCTGTTTCCTCAAGGACTTCCCGCAGCACTGCCTTCGGGAGGTCTTCGTTGGAGTTCACTCCTCCGGCAGGGACTTGTTGCCCGGCTTCGGGGACGTCGATGTGCTCGAAGATCAGGAGTTCAGGCTGTGGTCTCGGGCGGATGACGTAGGCGGCGACACGGATTCTCGGGTTCGGGAGAACTGTCCCGGAGTTCGGTAGTGACAGTACAGCCGTCTCCCTTGGGTGTGAGCCGATCATCGGCGGAAGGAGTTGCCGGAGGTTCGCGCCTGCCGCACGATCCACGCGACCGCGGTCGCCAGGAGAGCCAAGCGCAAGATCCGGGAACTGCCAAGCTGTTCCTCGGCGGGCCGGGCGGGCACGGTAGGTGGCGCGGCCGCCGCGCGGGTTCCTTCGAGGGTATGCCTCAGTTCGGAGAACTGTGCCTGCAGTTCCACCACCTGTTCTCGTGAAGGCGCTCGGCGGCTGAGAAAGACCTGGAAAAGAACGAAGGTCACCGCCGCACCGACCAGCCCGGCGCCGACGTTGGCGAGCGCGCTCGACAGAAAGGCCGCCCTGGACTGGCCGTCGGCACTGGCGACGAGAAAGGCGACGATCCCGACGACCAGCCCTGCCGCGAAAGTTCCTGCCGCGAGTAGGGAGTTCGCCGTTTTCTCTTTCATGGCCGCCCAGGTCTGGCCTCGTCGCCAGCCGGTGAGACCGAGTATCGCGATACCGACCAGCACGGCCGCCGCGGAAACCAGGAGTTCGAGCGTCTCTGCCCGCGAGTCCGACTTTTCGGTGACGAAATACGAGTGCACGTAACGGACTTCGTCGCCGTATCGGATCTCCAGCCATCGTCGCGAACCATGCGACTCGCCACCGGTGACATCGGCCTTGAGGATGATCAGCTGCTGGTCCCGGTGGTATGTCGCGGTCGACTCGCATTCGACTGACGGGCATCGCCGGACGTTCGCCTCGTCACCGGAGATGTAGCCGACGTCCTTCCCCGCGACGCTGGTCGCCGGACCTCCGAAGAACAGCATCAACCCGACGAGGAGGATGGTCGCGATCGCGATGACGCTGAGCCAGCCAGTGCCGCGCCGAGCTGAACCTGCCACAGGAAGCCTTCCGCCTTTGACCGATCGCGAACGAGATTAGCCATGATCTCGCGACGGCCGGAGGCGGGATCCGCGTGACGTCTCACGATCGGCCGGCACGTCCGCCTTCTCGCAAGGCGATTACCCGGTGGCAGCCGGCCAGTGTGGCGGGGCGGTGGGCGATGACGAGGACACCGATGTCGTTCCCGGCAGACGCGAGGGCCGCGGTGATGGCTTCGTCGGCTTCGGGGTCGAGGTTGGCGGTGGCCTCGTCGAGGATGAGGATCCTGGGATTCACCAGCAGCGCCCTTGCGACGGCGACTCGTGCTCGCTGGCCACCGGACAGCCCGTCACCGGATTCGCCGACGACGGTGGCGAGTCCGGCGGGGAATCCGGCTCCCGGGTCGAGGATCCCCGCCCGCCGCGCGGCTCGTTCGACTTCGATGTCGTCGGCATCCGGGTTTCCGAGCCGGATGTTGGTGGCGATCGTCCCGGTGAGCAGGCCGGGTTCCTGGGGAACGGCGCTGATCGCGCGGCGGAGGTCGTCGTCGGTCAGCTCGGTGAGGTCGACGCCGTCCAGGGTGACGCGGCCGGCGTCGGGGTCCCACATCCGGGTCGCGAGCAGCGCGCACGTGGTCTTGCCCGCCCCGGACGGCCCGGTGAGGGCGACCCTTTCGCCCGGGCGGACGGTGAACGACACGTCGCGCAGGACCGGCGGAGCGTCGTCGCGGTAACCGAAGGACACGTGATCGAAGACGAGCCCGGTCGCGCGATCACGGGACGGCAGGGGCCGGGGCGCGCGGGGCTCCTGGACCGCCGGTGCCCGGTCGAGGATTTCGGTGATCCTGGTACCGGCGGCGCGCAACGTGCCGACGTTGCGCAGCAGATCCGAAATCTGCGCGATCGGGCCGAGTGCCGCGGTGGCCAGCACCATGGCGACCGGTGCGAGCGCGCGGTCGATCGTGTCGAGGTTCGCCGCGCAGACCGCGAGCGCGCCGATCGCGCTGAGCGCCAGAGCCGCGTCCGTGACAGCGCGCTCCCAGCCGACCCGGGAGCCGATCCTCGTTTGCACGGCGGTCAGCGCACTCGTCCGTTTCTCCAGGGCGGCGGTGCGACGGTGCAGGGCTCCCGCACTGCTGAGTTCGCCGAGTCCCCGGACGGTGTCGACGAGTTCGGCGTTGAGGGTCGCGGCGGCCTCGGTGAGTTCGGTGCCCTGCCGCGTTCCCGCTCGGCCGGACAGCCACGGCAGCGCCGCGGTCACGACGACGAACGGTACCCACGCCAGCAGCAGCCACGGCGTGACGAGGAGCGACAGGGTCGCGGTGGCGGCGACCATCATGGCCGAGGTGAGTGCTTGGGCCGCGGTGTGGGCGTAGAGCCATTCGAGACGGTCGATGTCGGCGAAGGCGACGGACACGAGATCACCGCTCCTGCGTGGCTTCCGGCGGTCGGGCAGGCTCACGCGGAGCCGGTCGAACACCCGGGCACGCAAGGTGCCGATCAGCCGGTAGGCCAGATCGTGGGAGACCCAGGACTCGCGCCAGGTCATCGCCGCGGTCACCACGGCCAGGCCGCACAGGGCGGTTGCGACGATGGCCAGTGGCGCGGTACTGGTCGCCGCGGCCCGCCCGGCCAGCCACGTGCCGAGCACGGTCGTCGTCAGCGCACCGAGCTGGACGGCCGCGTTGCTCGCGACCGTCCAGACGAAGGTGGCCCGCCGCTCGCCGACGACCGGCAGCAGCCGCCGGAGCGGTCCGCTCACGAGTGGACCGCCTGCCCGGTGACGCGGCCGGACTCGATCGTGACGATCGCGCCGGCGTCACGCAGGGCGGTCTCGCGGTGGGCGATCACGACGCGGGTGGTGCCATCGCAGTGTTCCGCCAGCCGGGTGAGGACGCGTTTCTCGGTGTCGACGTCCAAGGCCGAGGTCGCTTCGTCGAGCAGCAGCACCGGAGGCGCGGCGAGCACGGCCCTGGCGATGGCGAGGCGTTGCCGCTGGCCGCCGGACAACTGGGTCCCGTTCTCGGTGAGGACCGTCGCGAAGCCGCGGGGGAGTGCTTCGACGAACTCGATCGCGTCCGCGACGTGGGCGGCGGCGCGGATCTCGTCGTGCGTGGCGTCCGGCCGGGCGAGCCGGAGGTTTTCTTCCACGGTGCCATGGAAAAGATAGGTGTGCTGGCCGACGACGCCGATGCTCGCGCGGAGAGCGGCGAGGGTGTACCCGGTGATCGGGGTTCCGTCGAGTTCGATCGTCCCCTGCTGCGGGTCGGCCTCGCGGACGAGAAGCCGGGCGATCGTGCTCTTCCCGGCGCCCGACGGGCCCACGATCCCGGTCGTGTTCCCCGGCGCGCATTCGAAGCTGATGCCGGAAACGCCCGCGCCGTTCGGGTAGCGGTATCCGACGTCCCGCAGCCGCAGCCGAGCCCCGTGCCGAGCGGGTTCGGTGCGGGTGCCGGTGTCGGCGACCTGCGGACGCGCCGTCATGATCTCGTCGATGCCCTCGACCGCGCCCAGCCCTTGGTAGCCGACGTGCCAGTGGGCGGACAGATCGAGCACCGGGCGGAAGCATTCCCTGGCGCACAACAAGAACAGGAACACCGACGCCGCGGGCGCCTGACCGCCGACGACCCCGGCGCACGCGACGACGACCGTGGCCGCGAGGCCGAGGTGCAGTGCCAGGGCGCTGACTCCCGCTTCCACCAGCGAGACACGCAGCTGGGCCATCGTGACCCGGTGCAGGCGGTCGCCGCGGTGGGAGAGTGCCTCGCCCGCCCGGCGGCCCGCACCGAAGAGCCGGAGGACGGCGATCGACTGGGTCGCCTCCAGATAGTCGGCCGCCAGCTTTTCGTAGGCGCTCCACCGGGTTCGTCCCGTCCGGAGCAGCCGGGCATCCCAGAAGCGGGGGACGGCCACGGCGCACAGGACCGCTGTCGCGAGGATCGCGGCGGCGGGGACGGACACGGTGAACAGCCACCCGGCGACGGCGGCCGGAACCAGACAGGTCACGAGCAGCTGCGGCAGATAACGGCTGTAGTAGGCGTCGAGGGCTTCGACCCCGTCGACGACCGTGTGCGTGATCGCCCCCGCGCGCTCTCCCCGCGTCCAGGCCGGTCCCAGCAGGGTGATGCGGCGCAGAAGCTCGCCGCGCAGCCTGGTGCGGATGGCGATGCCGAACCGGGCCGCGGCGACCTCCCGTGCCCACAGCAGGATCGCGCGCACCACGACGACGCCGGTCAACGCCGCGATCGCGGGTGTCACGGTCGCGAAGCCCCCGCCGCGAGTGAGATCGGTGAGGACGGACGCCGTCAGGACGGCTCCGCCGACGTAGCAGGCCGACACGAGTATCGACAGCACCGCGAGCAGCAGGACGGGAGCGAGGACGACACCCGCCAGCCGCAGGAGCCTGCGATGGATCACCGGGTGAACGCGTCCGCGTGGAGCCGTTGCGCGATCTCCCGCACCACCGAGATGTTCCCGAGGGTGCCCGGATAGGTGTCGGCGGCGTCGATCGCGATCAAGCGCTGTTCGCGGACGGCGGTCATGGCGGGGAAAGTACGGGTGAGGTAATCGATGCTCGCCTGCTTCTGCGCGGCCCCGTTGACGGCGAACACGATCGCGTCGGGATTCTTCTCGGCGAGCGCCTCGGGGGTGATCTGCGCGGCGAAGAACTTGGCGAACTGCGGGTCCTTCGGTGAGAACACGTTGTCGCCGCCCGCCCTGCGGATGATGTCGTACTCGATGCCCGCGCCGATCGCGGTGACGGTGGCGCCTTCCAGGAACACCTGGGCGACGGTGGGTTTGGGGCGGCCCGTGACGGCCTTGTCCACGGCGGCCAGATCCGCCCGGCCTTGGTCGACCAGTGCCTTCGCCTTGTCCGGCACGGCGAAGATCCTGCCGAGGTTCTCCAGATCGGTGAAGAGATCCTCGACCGTGCCGTTCATGCGGCGTTCGGCGCATCCGCCCGCGGCGACATAGGCGGCGACGCCGCTTTGCCGCAGCTGCTCCAGGCTCGCGAAGCCCTTCTCGGCGGTGAACTCGTAGGTGGTGGGGGAGAAGACGAAGTCCGGCTTCGCGGACAGGAGCTTCTCCCGGCTCGGCGGTCCCGACTCGCTCAGCACCGGGATGGCGGCGGCCTGTCCGGCCACGTCTTCCGGGAGCGGTGCGGTGGCGGTCTGTGCTTGGCCGACCAGCGAGCCCGCGAGACCCAGCCGCAGCAACAGTTCCGTCTGCGACGGGCTGAGCCCGACCGCGGCGCGGGGAACGGCGTTGACGGTGACGTCCCGGCCGCAGTTGGAGACGGTGACCGCCGTGCTCGCGTTGTTCGACGGCGCGGCCGGAGTGACCGAAGAGCCGCAACCCGCCATCAGCGACATGCTGACACCGAACGCGGCAAAGGACAGGGTTTTACGCATGGGTCTCATTTCCGGGTGTGCTGAGAGGTGAACGGGGCTCCGCATGACGGCCGAAGACCAGCACCGGCCTGCCGTCGCGTGGATGGGTGAGCTGGTCGACGGCGACTCCGAACACGTCTTCCACGACGCGTGGGGCGAGCGCTTCGTCCGGTGTTCCGGTGGCGACGACGCGGCCGGCGTCGAGCACCGCGATGTCGTCGCAGTAGGTGGCCGCGAGGTTGAGGTCGTGCAGGGCGGCGACGATGGTGCGATCGAGCCCGGCCGCGATCCGCATGAGCTCCAGCTGAAAGGCGATGTCGAGGTGGTTGGTCGGTTCGTCGAGGACGAGGACGGGGGAGTCCGCCGCCAGCGCGCGGGCCAGCATCACCCGCTGCCGCTGCCCGCCCGAGAGCCGTCCGATGGGCCGGTCGGCGATGTCGGTGGCGCCGACCCGGTCGAGCGCGGTCCACGCGAGATCGAGGTCGGCTTCGGTGTCGCGGCCGAATCCGCGCTGGAAGGGCACCCGGCCCAGGAGCACGACGTCGAGGACCGTCAGGTCGAACTCGGACGACGTCTCCTGAGTCATCACCGCCACCGCCCTGGCGACGGTCCGCCGGTCGGTGCGCCACACGTCGTGCTCGCCCAGCAGCACGCGGCCCGATGACGGCGCGACGGCGCGGTAAAGCGTGCGCAGCAAGGTCGACTTGCCGCTGCCGTTCGGGCCGACGAGCCCGAGGAAACGGCCGGAGCGGACCTCGATGTCCACATTCCGCAGCACCTGGTTACCGCCCAGCGTGGCGCTGACGTCGTGGAAATGGACCTTCACCGGCCGAACCCCGCCCGCGCGGCCGTGTCCCGGCGCATCAGCCACAGGAAGAACGGCGCGCCCACGACCGCGGTGAGGATCCCGATCGGTATTTCGCCAGGCGCCGCGACCGTGCGCGAGAGCAGGTCGGCGACCATGAGGAACAGGGCGCCGCCGAGTACCGTGACCGGCAGCATCCGGCGATGGTCCGAGCCGACGAGGATCCGCGCCACATGCGGGATCACGAGACCGACGAAACCGATGCCGCCGCTGACCGACACGATCGACCCGGTCAGGAGGGCGGCGGTCACGAGAAGCACGGCACGGAGCCGGTTCACGTCGACTCCCAGCGCGGTCGCGGATTCGTCGCCGCTCAGCAGCGCGTTCATGGCCCTGGTCCGCAGTCCGACGACGACACAGGCGGCCGTGAACGCCACCGCCGGCACGGCCAAGGAAGCCATCGAGGCGGCGGAAACGCTGCCGAGCAAGAAGAACAGCACGCTGAAGACGTTCTGCGCCTCAGTGGTCAGCGTCAGATAGCTCGTGATCGCGCTGAACAGGGAACCGAGGGCGACACCGGAAAGGATCATCCTGGTCGGCGACAGGATGCCGCGATGCCGGGCGACCAGCGCGACGCACACACTGGCCACCAAGGCCCCGGCGAAGGCCGCCGCGCCCAGGGGAAGCCCGCCCACGGCGGCCGAACCGAAGGTGATCACGAGAACCGCGCCGACACCCGCGCCGGACGACACACCGAGCAGGTACGGCTCCGCGAGCGGGTTGCGCACGATCACCTGCATGATCGCCCCGGCCAGCGCCAGTCCCGCCCCGGCGAGCCCCGCCAGCAGCGCGCGAGGGAGCCGGAACTGCCATACCGCCTGGTCCTGCAACACGGTCAGGCTGCCGTCCGACATCCACGGCACGTTCGGCACCAGATGACCGACCACGATCCGGGCCGCGTCCGCGAGCCCGACCTCGACCGTCCCCACCGAACCGGATACGACCAGCATCACGAGGATCGCGACAGCGAGGACCGTGACCGTCCCCCGGTGCAGAAGCCGGGACCGGGCAAGTGCCGCCTGCCGGTCGCGAACGCCCGAGGGCGACGCGGACGGCCGCGAACGAACAACCATGGGGACGCCGATCGATCTGTGGTGGAAGGACACCGGAGCCTAACCGCACCCGATAATCGTTATCAACAGATAATCGGTAATGATTATCATCACAGCTTGGCGGGTCGAGTCGGTCACGACATCGTGCGGTCGCTTTCCGTTCTCAGCCCTCGAGAGACGCCGCGCGCCGGCAACGGTCGAGCACTTCGAGACGGAGCTGTGCGGCCCGGTCGCGGCGGATGACGTACCCCGCTGCCCAGTGGGCTTTACGCGCGGCTTCGACGGGGTCGTCGTCGAACGCGCCGAGCAAGACGCGCGAGACGTTGGCTCGCACGGGGTCCTGGCCCGCCGAGTTCCATTCCCGCTCGAGACGGGCGGCGTGCGCGGCGCGCTCATCGCGCGGTCCGCGCAGAGCGGAGAGTGCCTCGGCGATGACTTGTCAGGCCGCGGGCCGGCGAGGATCCCTTGAAGTTCCGGGTCGGCCAGGGCTGGATCCCCGGCAAGATCCTCGGGCACCAGTTCCGTGCCGATCGGCCTGACTTTCAGGCACCCGGTGCGACGCCGTGAGCCAGTGCTCGCCGAGCCATATCCCGCTGAGCAGTTCCATCGCGGCGAGACCGGCGGCTTTCCAATCGGACCCCCGAAAGGCAGATCTCCGAGTCTTGTGTCCAGGGAGGTGGGCTCCTGACCGAAGCGATCGCCAGGGTTCGTTCAGAGCGAAGCCCGCCAGCAGCCTGCCGTCCTCGGCGAAGCCGAAAGACGAGTCGTCATCGACATTCCAATAGACGCTGAACGCCCTCGAACCACGGCTGACGGCTTTGCGAAACCTTCGGCAGGGAACCGTGGAATCCGTCCGGCGCTGATTCGGCCCCGAAACGCGCCGTCACGCCGTCCGTGTCGGGCTCCGCCACGGCGGTCACGCAGAGCGCGTTCGCGAGTGAGGGCGCGAGGCGAGCAGCTCCCGGTGGTGCCGGAGGGAATCGTCGTCGTTCATCGCTCACCTCGCGCCCCGCTCGGGCGGCTGGTCCGCTTGCAGGTTCTCGAGGATCTTGCGGCGAGGTCGGCGAACTGGTCGAGTTCTTCAGGCGTGAGGCGGTCGATGACAAGGCGCCGGACCTGTTCGCCTGGAGCTGAGAAGTCATCGCGGCAACAGCGGCACGATGGAAGCGAGACGGGTACCAGCTCAGAAGCGGTGATCGCCGGTCTCGCGACCGCAGCGGTCCACGCGTTTCCACGGCCATTCCGAGGCGAGCCAGCGCGCGACGGCGTCGGCGAGTGCCGCGTCGAGTTCCGCTTTGTCGGCCCGTACCCAGGATTGCACCGTGACATCCCACTCTTCGGAGTCCGGGGGGTACAGGTACACACAACCGATGACGACGTCGTCGGCCGGGCCGAGGACGGTGAAGGTGAACCCGGTGCGTCGCGCGAAGTCCGAGGCGTGGCGGTGAAGATCGGTGAGGTTCTCTTCGGGAGTCATGCCGTAGCGAGGCGGCCAGTCGCCGTCGGGATAGCCGGGAGTGGAGCGAATGTGCTCGATACTCGACATCCATGCGGTGTGGTCGGCCGAATTGTGCTGCGGTCCCAGCGGTTCCAGGCGGAACCGTTCCGTCACGAGTGAGGTCGGAGGGACGAAACCTGCCGGCACGAACTCTTCCGAGATCATAGCCGGGACCGTAGCGGCCGTCCGGCCTTCTTGCACCTGAGTTTCCGGACAGGGTTCCGCGGGCGATCAGGCCAGGGTTCGCCGCGCGTCTGGGAGGGTGTTCGCCTCGACGAGGTCCGTGATGACGAACACCCCCTGCGCGGCTATGCGGCCACGGACTTCCGGATCGCGTATTCGCCCGGTTCGCACTTCGCGATGGCCGCAGATCTCCAGTTGCCCGTCGTGCGTCCAGCGGGCCAGGTCGCCGGTCCGGTAGAACCGGCCGAACTCGGGATGCTCGCCGAACCGTTCCGCGGTCAGCTCCGGCTTTCCGCGGTAGCCGGACGACAGGCAGGCGCTGCCTTGATCACGCCTCCGCTCGACCACACGGTGGCCTCGGTCGGTCCGTACAGGTTGAGCAACGTGCACCCGGTAGCGGTCAGCTTCCTGGCGAGCGGCGAGGGCAGTGGTTCGTCGCCGATGATCACCATGCGGTCGGTCAGCCGATCGGCCACCTCGTCGAGGACGAGACGCCAGGTGGTCGGCGTCGCCGAAAGGATCGAAACGTCGTGCCGGAGCGTCGCGCCGTGGGTGCGCGCCTCGTCCGGTGCGACGACCAGCGTGCCGCCGGTGGCCAGTGGCAGGAACAGTGCTGAACGCCGTCACCCACAGCATCGACCTCTCGCGGGCGTCGAGTGCTTCGGCGAAGCGGGTGATCAGGTTCGCCAGCGCGCGGTGGTCGATCCGGGTGCCCTTGGGACGCCCGGTCGAGCCCGACGTGTAGATCAGGTAGGCCTGATCGTCCGCGGTCACCGGAACGAGGTGCCCGCGGCACCCTTTTCCGGCCGCGGCAGCAGACCGGAGGCGTATCCGGCTTGGAAGTACGCCACCGTGTCGGTCAGGATCCGGTTCAACAGCGCCACTTTCGCGGGATCCGGCTTCGCGAGCCGGGTCGCGGCGAGGAACGCCGCCCACCACGGTACGAGATCGCCGAGTTTCGATGCGGTGTGGCCGTCCAGCGGCGCCAGAACGTTCGCCACCCCGTTCCCGATGTCTACGGGGGAGGGGTGCTCGGCCGGCACCTCGTCCTCGACCAGTTCGATCAGCAGCGGGTTGTCGGCCAGGTCGATCACCTGCGCGGGCTCGTCGGAGACCGTCTGGTCCGGATTGGTGTCGAACTGCGGCGGTACCCGGCTGACGTAGGTGACCCGGTGCAGCAGCCGCCACGCGCCCTGCCCGGTCAGCTGGACGTTGCGCAGGGCCACCGCGTCCGGGTCGCTACTGGAGTTCAGCCATTCCTTGTCGATCACCTGATCGTGGAACGTGTCGCCATTGTCCGCCGAAGGCGGCAGGTAGATCGACATGAACCGGTAGGCGTCGACCTTGCCGGGGCAGTAATCCGGGGTGTAGCCGGTCTCCGCGTGGTAGCCCTGCAGCATCGGATCGCCAGGGCAGGTCACCGCCAGTGAGAAGCCTCGCGACTCGTTCTCCGACTTGCCGACCTGGACTTTGACGTGTCCGCCGAACAACGCGTCGATCGCGCCGTACAGACCGTATTGGGCGGTGAAGGTGATCTCGCCGGTGAGGCCGGTCAGATGCGTGTAGTCGCTGAATCCCGTGTAGACGCGTTCGTGGGCGGCGGAGAACTGCTCGGTTTCGGTGTGCAGGCCGCCGGACGCCGTCCAGACGTACCGGTTGGCGATGCCGCGGGTCGGGACGTCCCTGCCGAAGTCGTAGAACTGCTCGTCCTTGATCCCGTCCAGATCGGCGCTGCCTTTCTCGCCGAGGCTCGCCGCCTTGAACTGGTTGTACCTGCTCCGCATGGCCGCGTCGGACTTCGCTATTCTCGCGGCCAGCCGGTAGGCCTCGTCCGGTTTGAAGTAGCTGCCTCTGGCGACGTCGGCGCGCGGGAAGTCGGGGTCGTTGACCAGGCCGACCTTCCCGTCCAGCGTCCCGTTCTTCACATAGCGCGGGTCGATCTGGAAGGTGATGATATTGCGGTCCGGCGGGATGTCCAGATCGGGCAGCACCATCTTGCCGACCATCGCCCCGGTGGAGCGCAGCCGCATCGCGTACAGATCGGCCGTCATCGACTCGACGAGGGCGTACCCGAGGTTCAGCGGCTGGTAGCGGCGGCCGACCACCGGGTTGAGGTAGTCCGACCGGTCCGTCCGCGCCTGTTCCCACATTCCTCGCAGCCCCAAGGTGTCCGTCGTGGTGCGGGTCCACGCGGAGAGGTACGTTTCGTCCCGCTGGCGGGCGATTTCCAGGTTCGACTTGTGCCGGGCGCCGATCTTCCCGGTACCGGCGGTGAGCAGATGCGTCCATGCCGGCACGGACGCGCTGTCCGCCCATTTCGCGGCGACCCCGGCTTTCGTGTCGATCTCCATTTTCAACGCGGTTTTGTAGTCCGACGACGTGAACTTGACCGACGTGCTCTCCTCGGACCGGACGGTGACCGTGGACGCGTCCTGATAGGAGTTGTAGCCGAACGGGCTGTCGTAGAGCGGGCGGGACAGGTTCTCGCTGGGCACCGGCGGCGCGCCCTCGATGTACCCGATCAGCGTGGGCCGGGTCTGGACCTGGCCCAGGTACACCAGATCCGTCTCGCCCATGCCGTAGCCGGTGGACAACGTGAGCGCGGTGTCTTCGAAGAAATAGGCACGACGCATCACCGCGTAGGGCGTGCCGTCCCCGTGGGTCTCCATCTCCGGGTATTCGACGACTGCGGCCCTGCCGGAAAGCGGGCGCTGGAACCGGGTTCGCGGACCTTGGTAGACGTTGGTGAGCTGAGGACCCTCGTTCGCGACAGGCGCGGTGGAGGCGACATAGCCGGGTGCGCCGATGAGACGCCCGTTCGCGCCCCGGCCGGTCAGGTCCGCGCTGGTCTTGTCCAGTGACCAGTAGCCCGCCAGGTCGGTCTCGTCGCCCTTCAGCTTCCGGAACAGGGTGGACGTGATCTGGGAGCGGGTGCGCGCGGAGCGCCAGATCCGTACCTCGGCCAGCGAACCGGTGAGGGTGTCCTGGAACTTTCCCGCACTCTGCTGGTAGGCGCCGAAGGTGCATTGGTCGTACCCGAGATAGCCGTCGACTTCGCCCGCGGGCAGCACAGACCCGATCGGCAGGCCGTCGTGGTAGCACCGGTACCGGCCGATGTTCTGGAGCACACCCCACAGATCCGTGTCGGTGAGCAGGAAGTCGTTGTCGTTCACCGAATCCGCGGCGACATTGCCGGAACCTTCGGCGAACCACCACGCCGAAACCACGCCGTGGTCGGTGTCGGCGGCTTGATTGCGCCGCAGCACCGACCGCACCTGGGCCGCCGACAAGCCTGTCGACCAGAATCGCAGCCCGCCCAAGGCACCGGTGAAGCGCGCTTGCGCTTCCAAGGCCACCCGGCCCGCCTTCGACGGCGGAGTGCCGATGCCGAGTGTCAGTGGTGCCGAGGAATCGACGGACGTCACGGTTTTCGCGCCAGTCAGTGTCGTCTGCGCCGTTCCGTTCTCGAAACCGTTGACGTAGATCGTGAGCGTGCACCGCAGGCCCGCCTTGACCTGAGCCGAAGTCAGCGTCACGGCGATGTGGACGGCCGGGCCGGTCAGGACGGATGCGCTGCTCCGCACGGTCAGCCGGGTCCGGTCACCACTCGCCGGGTCGGCGAATCCGGCCGTGCAGAACGGATTCCCGTCGGAGTCCAGCGCGAGCCGGAACGACTGGTCCTTTCCGGATTCTCCCCACTGCGCGAGGATCGTCTGTTGCAGACCGATGGAGCCCGCCCCCTGCACCCAGCAGTCGATGCTGAACTGGCCGTCGAACGCGAGGTCGCCGGGTTCGGGGCAGACGCCGTAGGCAGGCGGAGCCGAGGCCGCGCCCGCGAGGTTCAGTTTCAGTGCACCGGCCGCCTGATAGCTGACAGCCACATGGTTCCACTCGCCGGAACGCAGGCGTGCCCGGGCTCGCACTGGCGCCGTCCCGCCGACGCCGGCGACGATGCCGAGGAACGGGTCGTCATCGCTGGAGCCGACCGTTTGGGTTTTGGCGAGCTTCAGTTGCGCGTCGAGCGCGGACCCGGTCGCGGTCGCGTGGTTGGCGAAGACCGACTTGGCGGTGGTGTGCCCCTCGGCCAAGGACCAGGCGCCCTCCAGCCCCGGTTCGTTTCCGGTCAGCGCGGCGGTGTTCGTCTGGCGCAGTTCCGCGGCCGTCCTGGCGAAGGACCAGAGACGCACATCCGACAGCGCGCCGAACATGCTGACGTGCGGGCCGATCGCCGCGCCGATCGCCAGCGACGGCGAGGTCGACTTCGACGGTGGTTGCAGCTTGACGTTCCGCACGGTGTTGACCAGCACGGCGCCGACGTAGATCTTCAGCGTCCAGGTCCCGTTCTGCCATGCCCCCGTCGCCGCGACATGCGACCAAACACCGGCGGGCAGGGGATTCCCGGCCGTGAGGTAGCTCGACTTCGGCTCGTGGCTTTGCGGCCGGTAGCCCAGCGACAGGTGGCGCCCGACGTCGAGACCGAGATTGAGCAGCGGCTTGCTTTTACTCTTCGCGTCGCAGACCTGCAGGACGCTGCCGAGCCGGTTCGCCTTGGGACACGGCTTCTGGTCCGGTTTGATCCACGCCTCCCAGGTGAACCCGGTGGGGCCGGGCGTGAACGCCGAGTTCGACGGCACCGCGAGGTAGGAGCTTTTGGCGTTGTTCTTTTGGGTGAAGGCACCGAAGCGCACCGTGGGCAGGCCGGCGACGCCGAGATAGTAGGACGGCGTGAGTTCGCCCAGCCCCTTCGCCGGCCCGTTGTCGTAGGTGATCACCGTGGCCGGGTCGCTGTCTTCCGGCCGGATCCAGGATTCCATGGTCCAAGCCGGTCGCGGCGCCAGCTGGGTGTTGGTGAGCGCGACGCTCATCGCCTGGCGGCCGTTCAGCGTGAGGGCTTTCGCCTGGTGGGCGGCCAGCCACTTGCCGTTGTCGCCGGTCACCGTCCGGGTACTCGTGCCGTCCACCGCCCGCGGTGCCTGGCCGAACAGCGGGCCTTCCGGCGCGAGCGCGGTCATCGCGATCATCGCCCGGCCGACGGTGCCGTCCGGTGGTGCCGGGGTCAGCGAACGTCCTTGCCAGCTCGCCGCGTCGACCTGCCCGGCGGTGAGGTCTCCCACGTCGGCCGGTTGGAGCACGTCGAACAGCACCGAGCCGCCGCGCAGATCCAGGGGAATGGTGAAGGTCTGGTCGGCGACAGGCCCGGGTTTCGGATCGGCGGAGATGTAGCTGAACACCGCGTCGGCCGCGCTCCAGGCACGCAACCGTGCGACGAAACCCGCCTGGTCACGGGGAACGTTCTCGAGTTTCACGGCGGGCCGTCCGCCGGTGACGAGGGAAATGGTGCAGTGCGCCGGATCGCCGTCCGCCGGTGAGATCGTCAGCGACGGGTTCCCGGTCGTCTTGCCGAAGAGCAGGATGCTGCCACCGCCGGTGCTCAACGCGTAGACGGGTGTGTCGGCCGCGGCCCGGTGATAGGGGTAGGTCGCCGGATCCGCGTCACCGTTGAGGACCGGCGCCGCGTTGACGGTGCCTGCCGGCACCGCCTGCCAGGTCTGCACCGCGGTGACACCGGTGTCGGAGGTGTAGCGCATGATCAGATCCACGGTCCCGTTCGCGGCAGCGGTGACCTCGACCCGGGAGAGCGGCATGTCGGGACGGTGGGAGATCAGCACGAGCCTGCCCGCGGAGGCCAGGGGCAACCGTACTGACGGTTGGTGGCCCAGGAAGTCGTAGAACGGCCGGGCTCCGGACAGGACCGCCTTGTCGGCGGGGTCGTCGGAGAACGCTCCGTTGAGGACCGAGACCATGGTCCGGACGTCTCGCGGGACACCGCCCCAGTTCTCGTGCGGCACGCCGGCGGCGGTGCCGTAGTCGATCGTCACGTCGCAGAGGTCGGACGCGGTGACGCCGTCACGGACGCAGGGCGCCACGGTCGCCACGACGTCGTCGAACGTGCTGCCACTGCGCCGGGCGATCAGTGTGAACGTGCCGCTCTGGTCGTCGGCGTTCCAGGGCATCGTGAGCCGGGTCCTGGTCACCGTGGGGTCGTACTGGGCGACCGCGAACGCTTCGGTGCCCGCCGGGCTGGACGGCTGGGGGAAGTAGCAGTGCACGAGGCCGTCGGCACTGTCGAGGACGGCGGGTGCGGCGGCCGGTCTCGGCGTGCCCAGCAGGACCGCGCTCACCGTGCCGGCACCGGCCGAGCGCACCGCCTTGGCGGGGACGGGGTGGTCGCCGGTGCCCGGGGTGAAACCGCCGCCGTTCAGCGTGCCGTCGATCAGCACACAGCCGATCCCCGCCGGGAACATCGGAATGGTCCCGTCCGGCAGCACGCCGAAGTCGTAGACGGCCAGCGCTCCCGGCAGTCCGGCCCCGGCGTTGGCGACCGGGACGGTGACGCCCAGCCGGACGGCCCGGCGCAGGCTCGACGGCAGACTCGGCTCCGCGCCGGTCCTTTCCTGCTCGGCGTACAGGCTCGCGCCGACACCGGCGGTCGGGGTCAACGGGGTGCTCTTTCCCGAATTCCAGAGCGTGGGGGTGATCGTGAAGGTACGTGCCAGCGCCGGATCGACCTCGATGCCGCCCGTGCTGTTCTGCGGATACGAGACGAAGGTGAGGACTTCGCCGGTGACGGCGATGATGTGCCAGCGGCGGACATCGGCGTCCGAAGTGGGCGCGAGAACGACGTCGAAACGGCCGCCGGTGATACCGGACAGCGCCGACAGTTCGATGGTGGGCTCCGGGAACGGCTCGTCGATCATGTTGCGGAAGCCGAGTTCGTCGCCGGGGCCCGCTGGCGCGTCGCGGCGCTCACTGCGCCGGTACCGCACCTCCCACACCCGCTCCATCCGCCAGTCGCCTTGGTTCTCACCGTCACGCGAGCCGCTGGTGTGCTGTGGCGGAGTCCGCACGAGCGCGAAGCGATCCACGTAGAGAGTGCCGGTGGCGGACTGGCGGAAGCACGAGATGTACCTGCCGTCGGTGACGGCCCGGAAAGGCGCGTCCGCGGGCTTCGGAGCGGCGGCGGCCGAATCGACGGTGATCAGGTCCATGCCGGCGATCCGCAACAGTGGACGGTCGTCCGCCGACCCGGCGGTTCTCCCGGTGAGCCGCAGTTCGTTCCAGCCCGCCCATTCCTGGGGAACGCCGGGATCCGTCCCGGAGACACGTACGTTGTAGTACAGCGAATTGACCGTCGTGGCGGCTTTTCGGGCGAGTAGCACCACTGTTCCCGCGAGGGTGAGACCGACGGGATCGACCAGCGTAATACCGTTGCAGTCGGTCGAGGGCCAGGTCTGTTCCGAGGTCGTCATAGCCATTCCTCACTCGGGGAAATGTCGGCGATCTTTCATGTTATTGAGGCAGGAGCACGCGGACAGCCCCCTGGAATAGTGAAAGAAGGTGACGCACCGTTTTTCCGGACGGCGGTTGGTGAGCCTGTTCGGGACGATGGCTTTCCGACAGTGTGTTTCTCGGGGTATCAGCGCGGAGGTCGAGTTCTCCTGAAGCCGGTAGACCGTGCCGCCGTGAACGACGAGGACGGCGCCGATGGCCGCTGGGCGGTGCGACCGCCTGCCAGGCCATGTCTTCCGGTGCGGGGGTCTTCCCGTCGAACCCGGCAAGCCGATGAGGCCGCCGCCGATGACGAGATCGTTCCGGTCGACGGCCAGGACACAGTTGGCCCGGGCGCCACCGAAGGAGGCCACCGCTCAGGAACGTGTTCCCGATCAGCGGAGTAGCGGTTTCACCGCGGGTGTTCCCGGGTGCAGTGCCACCGGCGCCGGAAGGTGGCTGCCGAGTTCGGGGCCGCCGCAGCCGAGGGTGAACATGTCGTTGACCGGATAACTCGGTGAATCAGTGTGGCCTGTGTCGTGATATGGGTCATGACCAGGTTAGAGCGCCGTTGTCGCAGATCAACGTCTCTCCTGGCACCGGTCGGTATTCCGGTCCGGTGTTGTGCTGATCGAGGCGTCGGGCGGTGGCGGCGCCTGCGGAGCGTAGGTGGTTCCCGTTGAGGTGGCAGCAGCCCACGTCGGTATGGGCGTTCAGGCTGGCCCATTCCTCTCGTACACGTGCCTCCGGAAGTGGCATATGTGCCTCAGGAAAGGTGAAAGCGGTGCGGTAGTCGCGTCGACATCGACCCCGTCCATCTGGCTCCACCACTGCGCAGTTCGTCCTGGAGTACCTGTCGTACCGCGATCTGGGGCACGCGAATGTCCTCGGCGGGTGCCGGGGGCGGAGTGTGGCGGTGGTGACGGGCGTATGGATGCGCAGCTATGTCGTGATCCGCTCCCAGGGCGCATCGATGTCGCTCTTCTCGCCCCATGCTCCTTCTGGTCGTCTGGGGACGTGTCGCCGTCAGGGGTGTGCCGTGCCCGTCGCGGGTTGATCCTGGCCGTAACCGGCATCGGACAGTCGCTGTGATTCTGGCCAACCCTCGCTACACCGGCCGGCTGGTGTGGGGTCGCCGTCCGGCTGGCGCAGACTCGGCGCACGGTCCCGCGGTGTCCCGAGACCTGCACATCCTGCGTTGGTCGGCGAGGAGGACTTTTTTTGCTGCCCAGCAGATACGTTCAGCACGGGCCGCGCAGGACGGCGCGATCCGGAGTTACGCTCTCGCTGGGTTGGTGCGGTGTGGGGTGTGCACGCGGCGGATGGACTCGCACTGGGTGCACGACCGCCCCGGCTTTCGCTGCCGCCACGGCCACTCCAGCGCCCGACAGTCCACCGCCGGACGTCCGAAGACGATCATCTACCGTCGAGAAGACCATCTGATCGACCGCGTCGCCGCGCACTTCGGCGACCTGGACGATCACGATGCCCGGAGCCACGCACGCGCCCGTGTTTGTCGCCGCGGAACTCCGGGCGACCGGGTCGATAGTGGTCTGTGACAGCGGGGGAGTGACCTTCGCACCCGAATGCGACCCCTCGTCGGATGCTGGACGATCGGACTGTCCACCACCGTGCGCGATTGAGTGAACGGCGAGGTCGAGTGGCAGGCGTTCCTGTTCGATCCGTCGGTGACCAGTCAAGGCGGGATTCATTAGCAGGCGTACGTTTCTCGCTCCGCTGAACTGAGCAGCGGCAGAAGTCGGGGCGTAGCCAGCTTCAACGGCAGGCCCTTCCGGCTGGAGGAGCCTGTCCGGGGGCGCCAACAGGAACCTCACAAGCCGAGCCGGTGCGCTGCGCCGGGAGGTCTGAGGGTTCATGGGTTCGGTGATCCTTTTCCGCTACCTGAGCGATCTCCGGGAGCTTGATCGTGATCGTCGCATGTTCGCCGTCGTCGTGGACCACGATGGCGAGCTGGACGGCTTCGAACAGCGCCCGCAGGTACGGTTCTGGCGCCTTTGCGAGGTTTGTCGCGAGATAGGGAAGCGCGTCGATCAGAGGCACTTCATCGGCTGTCATCCCCTGAGGCGTTGCCGAATCCACCTCGTCGAGAGCGGCGATCTTCACCTGGAGATGTTTCTCGTCCTTGGCCAGTTCGTTGTAGCTGCCTCGCAAAGCGGCCGTAAAGGGTCGTCCGGGTCCCCTTGTTGTGCTTGCTTCAGGATCGATGCCTGCGTCTTGGCGATCTCGGCGAGCTGTCGCTGGATCCGCGCTCGTTCCCTGCGTTCGGTTGGGCGCGATCGTCGGGGCCTGCCAGGTCGGCTTCGAGGACCGTGCGCCGGTCAGGACCGAAGACGCGGTCGGCGAAGAACTTGGCGACGGCGTCGAGCAGGGCGTCTTCTCGAAGGTAGAGAGCGTTCTCGTGGTCGGTGAACCTGTCCGAGCGGCCGCGGTTGTTGTTGCTGGGCCTGCGGAGGTAGTACGCCCCCGCGCGGCTCGGGAGGCCGATCTTTGTTGGGGGACAGGGACGACAGCTTCTTTACATACCCTACGGGGGTAATGTTAGTGTGGTGGCGTGACGGCGAAGGGATCGCCGCGAAACGAGTTGTCGAACCGAAGGGTGAGAGCTGATGGACACCACCGTGTACACGGTCAAGGGCATGACCTGCTCGGGATGCATGAACAAGGTGACGACGGCGGTGAACGGTGTCGCCGGGGTCAGCGAGGTGGACGCGGATATCGCGACCGGCGAGGTGACCGTCGTGAGCGAGGGGCCGGTCGACGCGCAGCTGGTGCGGTCCGCGGTCAAAGAGGCTGGCTACGAGGTGGTCGGCTGACGTCGATGACCGAGGAGACCGGAACTGAACCAGCTGTCGTCATCAAGGTTGTGAACAACGGGCCGTATCAGGTGAAAGGGCCCGTCCGGCTGGTCGACCACGACGGCGAGGAATACGAACTGACCGGACGCACCTACTTGCTGTGCCGGTGCGGGAATTCGGCGAAGAAGCCGTTCTGCGACGGCGCCCATGTCCGGACCGGATTCACAGCGACCAGGGCAGTTGTTGAGGTGGAATAGAAGCGGGCGGGTGACGTGAAGGTCACCCAGATCGGAA